>JANNQK010000249.1:0-66663 GCA_031400715.1 Actinomycetes bacterium
ATCACCTTGATCTCGCCTCGGTATGCAGCGTCGATCAGGCCCGGCGCATTCGCCACGCTGACGCCGTGCTTCAGGGCGAGCCCGCTCCGAGGAAGCACGAAGCCGGCCCAACCGGCGGGGATCGCAAGAGCAACGCCGGTGGCCACCAGTGCCCGACCTCCTCCGGCCGGCACCAGGCTGTCCTCACGAGCGCGCAGGTCGAGGCCTGCATCGCCCGGATGGGCATAGCCGGGGAGCGGGAGGTCCGGGTCGAGCTGGACGATCGGCAGAGACAACATCGCCCTGGGAGCCTACGCTCCGAGGCGATGCCGCCGTCTTCGACGCCCCCCTCCCCTTCGGCAGCTTCTGCAGCGGCCACTCCTGCCGGGGCTTCGTCTCGGGCCTCCACGGGTCCGAACCCAGCGCGGGTCGATCGTCCTCCGAGCGTCGACGCGCTCGCGCGCTCGCTGGTCGGCACGGGTCTCCCGCATGCGATCTGCGTCGACATCGCGCGGGAAGCGATCGCCGCAGGCGATGTCGGCGGTGCCGCAGATCGAGCCCGGAGCTTCCGCCGCACCCTGTTGACACCGGTGGTCAACGCGACGGGCGTGTTGCTGCACACGAACCTCGGGCGCGCCCCGGTTGCGTTCTCTCAACCAGCTCGGGCCGTGAACGTGGAGTTCGACCTGGCGACGGGCGAGCGCGGATCTCGCCAACGGGCCGTCGGCCAGCTGTACGCCCGACTGTGCGGCGCCGAGGCGGCGATGATCGTCAACAACAACGCGGCCGCGGTGCTGCTGGCCACGGCGGCCCTCGCTCACGGTCGACAGGTCCTGGTCAGTCGTGGCGAGAGCGTCGAGATCGGTGGCAGTTTCCGCGTGCCGGAGGTGATCGAGCAGTCCGGTGCGTTCCTCGTCGATGTCGGCACCACCAACCGCACCCGCCTCGCCGACTACCGACGGGCGCTGAGCCGCAAGAACGCAGACGTGGCCGTCGTGCTGAAGATCCACCCGAGCAACTACCGGGTGGAGGGTTTCGTGGAGGAGACCACGGTCGCCCAGCTCGCCACCCTCGACGTCCCCGTCGTCGCCGACATCGGCAGCGGACTCATCGACGCGACATGTCCGTGGCTGCACGGGCCACCGCCGGCCTGGCTCGCCGGCGAACCGGCGGCAGTGCAGACGCTGGCGGATGGTGCATCGCTCGTCACGTTCAGCACCGACAAGCTGCTCGGCGGCCCGCAGGCCGGCATCATCGCCGGATCCGCCGACCTGGTGGCTGCCTGTGGTCGTCACCCCCTGGCCCGGGCGCTGCGTCCGGGCGGGCTCACGCTCGCCGCCCTCCAGGCGACCGCGCTGTCGTATCTCCACAGACGTGCCGCAGACGACGTGCCGTTCTGGCGCATGGTGGCCACACCTGTCTCCGCTCTGCGAGCAAGGGCAGAGTCGCTCGAGGCACGCATCGATGGCGCGACGGCGTTGTCACTCGAGGCTCTACCCGGCGCCGGTTCGGCGCCGGGCGCCACCATGGCGTCGTACGGCATCCAACTCCGCGGTGACCAGTCAGCACGGTTGCGCGCCGCCGAGCCGCCGATCGTGGCCCGCGCCCGCGACGGTCGCACCTTCCTCGATCTGCGGACGGTCGACCCCGCTGACGACGACCATCTGGTCGCGGCGATCGGCGGCGCCGACTCGGCGAGCTCGGTCGGCGCTCCGACCGCGGCGGGCTGAGGCGATCGTCGTGCGCGTCATCGCCACGGCGGGCCATGTGGACCATGGAAAGTCGTCGCTCGTGCTCGCCCTCACCGGCACCGACCCCGACCGATTCGCCGAGGAGAAGCAGCGTGGGCTGACGATCGACCTCGGCTTCGCTCACACGACACTGCCCGATGGCACTGCGCTGAGCTTCGTCGACGTGCCCGGCCATGTTCGCTTCGTGCGCAACATGCTCGCCGGCGTCGGCGGCGTCGACGCATGCATGTTCGTGGTCGCGGCGACCGAGGGATGGAAGCCGCAGAGCGAGGAGCATCTCCGCATCCTCCAGCTCCTGGGTCAGACCTCGGGCCTGGTGGTGCTCACCAAGCGCGACCTGGTGGACGACGAGTGGCTGGAACTGCAAGCGCTCGACGTGATCGACCATCTGGCCGGAACGTTCCTCGCCGACGCTCCGATCGTGCCCGTCAGCGCCACGACCGGCGAGGGTCTCGATCACCTCCGCACCGAGCTCTCGGCGCTGGTTGCCCGCACCGCACCGGCGGCCGACCGCGACCGGCCACGGCTGTGGGTCGACCGCAGCTTCGCGGCCCGAGGCAGCGGCACGGTCGTCACCGGCACGCTCACCGGAGGCACCCTGAGCGTCGATCAACGCGTCGACATCGTGCCCGGCCGACGCGATGCTCGCGTGCGATCGCTCCAGCGACATGGTCGGACCGAGACCTCGATCGGGCCGGGCAACCGGGTGGCGGTCAACCTGTCGGGCATCGAACATCAGCAGATCGAGCGAGGAGACGCCCTGGTGGTCGCCTCACAGTGGCGGCCGAGTCGACGCTTCGATGCGACCCTCGAAGTGCTCGAGGCGCTCGACCACGACGTGTCGCGGCGCGGTGCCTACGTGGCCTACATCGGTTCGGGCGAGTGGCCCGTAAAGCTGCGCATCCTCGGTCCCGCAGCGATCATGCCGGGCGACCGCGGCCTGGTGAGGCTGCACCTGGCGGGCGCGCTACCGCTGGTGCGCGGCGATCGGTACGTCCTGCGCGAGTCGGGTCGCAACGAGACCGTCGGAGGCGGCGAGGTCCTCGATGTCGCTCCGGTGCTGCCGGCCTCGAAGGCCCACCCTGACGGCACGGTCGACTCGGTCGTCGCCGAGCGCGGCTGGGTTGGCGTCGATGACCTCGAGGCGTGGACCGGCGAGCGGGTCACGGCCACGCTCGATCGTTGGATCATCGCTCCTGCCGCGCTCGCCGCACTGGACGCATCACTGCACGAGCGAGTTGCCGTAGCCGGCTCTCTCGGCCTCGACGTCGCCACGCTCGACGAGCGCGAGCGGGCGGTGCTCGCCACCTTCACCGATGTGCGGGTCGACGGCGGACGAGCCGTGCCCACTGATGCCAAGGATGAGTTCACCGATCATCCCGTGCTGGCCGAGGTGCGAGCCGGGGGGACATCACCGGCCGAGCCCACCTCGGTCGACCGGGCGACGCTCCGCGAGCTCCTCCGCCGCGGGCTCCTCGTCGAGCGCGACGGCATCGTGTTCCACCCCGACGCGATCGACACTGCCGCTCGGGTCGCCGCCCAGCTCCTCGTCGCCAACCCCGACGGGATCACGATGTCGCAGCTGCGCGAGGAACTCGGCGTGAGCCGCAAGTACGCGCTCCCGCTCGCCAACGAACTCGACGCCCGCGGCATCACCCGTCGGCGCGGCGACCTGCGGATCGGCGGTCCTCGACTGCCCGGCTGAGCGACTGCACCCTGCGAATGCCGCGGCGACGATCGGTCGGTGCGCCGGCTTCGAGGGCGCGAGCAGCTTTGGCGATGGTCATGTCGTTGGTGATCACCTCGCCGAACTGATCAGGATCGGCGAGCAGCCAGCTGTGGCTGCCATCGACGACGGTGCCGGCGACGCCGCTGGCGACGCACAGCGCCTCGAACGACTCCCGCGGGATCACGCCGTCACGGCTGGCCCAGATGATCGTGATCGGCTTGCCCTGGTCACGGAGCGTTTCGAGCTCGGCCCGCAGGTCGGCGCGGCGGGCCAGGTTGGCGACCTTCAACAGGGCGCGCGGGTGGCGGACCAGATTGGGGATCAGGTCCTCGGCGATCACCGGCAGGACGCGAGTCGCCTGCCGGATCGGCCAGACATCGGCGGGAAAGTGCACACCCCAATCCCACAGGGGGCGCTCGCTGATCGAGCGAAGAGCGTTGCCCTTCCGCCACGACGAGCCGCCGATGGAGTTGACCAACACCGTCGAACGGGTGCGCTCGGGGTGGTCGTGAGCGAATCGGATCGCCACACCACCTCCGAAGGAGTGACCCACGACAACGACGGGCTCGTCGATCTCGAGTGCGTCCAACAGACCGGCCACCCAGCGGGCGTACCCGCCCAGCGAGAACGACGCGTCGGGGAGCGCCGCTGTGTCGCCAAAGCCCGGCAACGACGGGGCGATCACCCGCACGCCCTCGGCGGCGATCCGCTCGACGACATCGCGGTAGGTGTGCTGCCCGAGCGCCCACCCGTGCAACAACACGACCGGCAGGCCCTTGCCTGCCGTGCTGTACGCGGCGGGTCGCCCCTGCACCCACGTGCGCTTGTCGACGGCGACCACGAGTGGCGCTGGTGACCCCTCACTCACCATCGACCGGCTCCACACAGGGCCCGTCGGGGCGGACCGAGCGCTCGATCTGCAGGTTGCGCAGGACAGGCGGGATCACAGGGGTCATGGATGCCACGCGACCAGCTCACTCCAGAACGCAAACGGCCTACGAGTCGGACGAGACGATTCCAGGAGCCGTCCGATCGTCGGCGCGACCAGGGGTCGAGCTTCGCTCGCGGTAGTCGCGGGCACCTCCGGTCTCGGGCTCGACCTCCAACGTCACGCCGTCGATCGCGACCACGCGCACCGCCGCACCCGCTTCGACCGGCGTCGCCCGGTTGGTACGCGCCCGCCAACGAGCATTGGCCACCGATACGACCCCCTCCGGCGAGATGGCTCCGACGGCGGTACCCGCCTGCCCGATCATCCATTCGCGGCCGATCGTCGGCGTGGCGAAGCGTGTGCGAGTCATCGACGGCATGCCGACGATGAACGTCAGCATCGTGCCCCCGATGCCGACCAGCATCGTCAGCCATCCGACGCCCATGCTCGTCCCCGGCAGCGGCTCGTACAGCACCAGGCTGCCGATCGCGACGAGCACCACGCCGACACCGGTCCACAGGCGTGGAATGCCGACCTGCACATCGACCGAAAAGGCGGCGAACGCGAGCACCAACAGTGCGACTGCCCATCCCCGAGACGGCAGCTCGGCCAGACCGAAGCACCCCAGGAACGCACAGACCGCGCCCACCACTCCGGCGATGCCGACACCCGCGGTGAAGAACTCGAACACCAAGAGGCTGAGTCCGATGATCAACATCAGATACGCCACCGGCGGACTGGCCACGGTGTGCATCAGCTGATCGACCAGTCCGAGCTTGGCGAACCGAACGAGCGTCGCCTGCAACTCGGCTCCACCCTCGTCGTTGACCCCCTCGCTCACGGTGTCGAGCTCGACGCCGTCAGCGGTGACACCATCCATGGCGGCGACCATGTTCCGAATCGTCGGCACTCCGACGTCGGGCGTGTCGAGTCGGAGCGCGCCGAGGGTTCGAGCATCCTGGAACGACAACGAGCCCGACCTCAGCCGGTCGGCGGCCGCACCGAAGTCGACCTGTCGTCCATCGAGCCCGACCAAGCGACCGGTGTGTCCGATGCGGCTGCCGCTCACCATCGCGGTCACGTCGGCGACACCCATGAGCTGGGCGGGCATACCGTACAGACGGGCGCTGCCCGATGGGCCGACCCAGATGCCGATCGGAACCGCCGAGTCGGCGACGCGTTGGATCAACCCGATCATCTCCGCTGGCGAGGCGATCGCTCCTCCGGAGTTCACCTGCAGGATGAGGGCCTGCGATCCGTCGGCGGTCGCGCGCTCGATGGCGTCATCGATGGCCTCGATCACGACGCCGTCGAAGAGCCCGGTCACCTGAAGGACGTCGATCGGCGCAAGCGAGCCGGCGGTCCCGGCGGTCCCGGAATCGGTCTCGGGTGCGAGGGTCACGCTCGTCTCGGTGCTCGATCCGGCGACTGCTGCACCGGAGGCCAGACCGACAGCCGCCAGGAGGGGGCCCCCGAGCAGGGCGATGACTAGTCTGCGCACAAGTGCCTCCGAAGCGCCTGGTTCCACGAGAGTTCTTCAGCACCACCCGGTTGGTCATCGTGGCCGGCAAGGGTGGCGTCGGGAAGACCACGGTAACGGCAGTTCTTGCGCGTGCGGCAGCCGATGCCGGACTTCGTGTGGTGGCCGTCGACCTCGACGGCAAGCCCACGCTCGGCGAGCTGATCGGCGATCTGCCACACCTCTCACTGACCGCCCCGGATGCCCTCGCGGAGTACCTCGAGACGCACGGCCTGAAGCGGGTGGCCAAGCGTCTGGCGGCCAGCGGCGTGATCGACGTGGTCTCCACCGCCGCACCGGGCATCGACGACATCGTGGTGCTCGGCAAGCTGAAGGCGATGGAGCGCAGCGGGGACCACGACGTGATCGTGGTCGATGGGCCGGCGGCCGGGCATGCGATCACGTTCCTGCTGTCGGCGCGCGGCCTCCTCGACACGGTGCGCGGAGGCCCGATCCGGACCCAGGCGCTCGACGTCCTGGACATGCTCTCCGACCCCGCGCGCTGCCAGGTGGTCCTCGTGACGTTGCCGGAGACCACACCGGTGAACGAGCTCGTCGAGACCGCCTATGCGTTGGAAGAACGTGTCGGGGTGCAGCTCGGGCCCGTGGTCGTGAACGGCGTCGACGGCTGGGGCGACGGCGACGATGACGACGGCCGCGACGACGGCGACCTCGAGGTCCCGGCCGGAACCGATCCGGTGCTGGCAGCAGCGGCGAGGTTCCGCAACGGTCGGCGGGCGATGCAGCGCCGCGAGCTCGCCCGTCTGTCCGATGCTCTGGCCATCGAGCAGATCCGCCTGCCATATGTGGTGACCGCCGGGCTCACCAGCGACGACGTCGCCCGCCTCGCCGCTGGTCTGTGATGGCACCGCCGTCGATCGCCGAGACCCTACGAACCGCCGAGGTCGTCATCTGCTGCGGTTCGGGAGGCGTCGGCAAGACCACCACCGCCGCCGTGCTCGGCCTGCAACTGGCCGTCGACGGGCGGCGAGTCGTGGTCGTGACGATCGACCCCGCCAAACGCCTCGCCGACGCCCTCGGCATTCCTGGCGGTCTGGGAAACGACCCCGTCCGGTTGACCATCGACGATCCCGAGGAGGCCGACGATCCCGAGGAGGCCGACGATCCCGAGGAGGCCGACGGGGCCGAGGGGGCACGCGGCGAGCTGTGGGCCATGATGCTCGATACCGCGGCCACCTTCGACGGGCTCGTTCGTGCCAATGCGCCCAGCACCGCGCAGGCCGAACGAATCCTCGCCAATCGCTTCTACCGCAACATCGCCGGAGCACTGAGCGGCACACAGGAGTACATGGCAGCCGAACGCCTGCACGCGCTGCACGATGATCCTCGGTTCGACGTCGTGATCGTCGACACCCCGCCCACCCGACACGCGCTCGACTTCCTCGAAGCTCCCGGCACGCTCACCCGCTTCCTCGACCATCCCCTGTTCAAGCTGCTGATGCTGCCCACCCGACGGGGGCTCAAGGTGCTGAACGTGGCTGCGCAACCGATGCTGCGCACCATCGGCAAGGTGGTCGGCGGCGACGTGCTCGCCGATGCCATCGCGTTCTTCCAGGCCTTCGATGGGATGGAGACCGGGTTTCGCGAGCGGGCCGACGAGGTGATGACCCTGCTTCGCTCCGACGCGACCCGCTACGTGCTCGTGGCCGCGCCCAAGCGGGACACCATCGATGAAGCCCGGTACTTCGCCGGTCGCCTCGCCCAGTCCCAGCTCGGTGTGTCGGTCCTGGTGGTGAACCGCTCGACGCCGACGTTCGGCAGACCCGCCGGCACCACGAAGCGCACACCTTCCAACGCCAGGCTGTGGGCCAACCACGACGAACTCGTGTCCATGGCGGCCGCCGAACGGGACCAGCTCGAGCCGCTGGTGAACGATGTGATGCCCGCGCCGGTGTGCTGGGTGCCGATGCTGCCCGGAGACGTTCACGACCTCTCGGCCCTGCACGAGATCCGCCGTCTGCTCTTCGGTCCGAGCACGACGAACGGGTAACCTGCTGCGCGTGCACATCCTCGTGGCCACCGATGCCGATTTCGTCCTCGATGAGATCACCGCAGCCCTGTCCGGACCCGACACCTCGTTCACCGTGTGTCGCAACGGTCGCGATGTCGTTCGCGTGGTGGCGCAACGCACGCCAGATCTGGCCATCCTCGATCTCCAGGTCGGCTCGATGGGCGGCATGGCCGTGACGATGGCCCTTCGACTCGACGAGAGCTCTGGAGCCCTGCCCCACGTGCCGGTGCTGATGCTGCTCGACCGGCGCGCCGACGTGCACCTGGCCAAACGCAGTGCGGCCGACGCCTGGGTCATCAAGCCGCTCGACGCGCTCACCCTGCAGCTCGCCGTCGACCGAATCCTGAACCCGGCACCACCGGATGCAGGCGCCGACGACTCCGACATCGCGCCGGATTCGGCGGAGGAAGAACCCGCTCCTGTCGGATAGAGTCCGAAATCGCACCTACGGGGTGTAGCGCAGCTTGGTTAGCGCGCCACGTTCGGGACGTGGAGGCCGGAAGTTCAAATCTTCTCACCCCGACTCAGAAAGCCCCTGGTCACGGGACTGCACATGCAGCCGGACCAGGGGCTCTTGTCGTTTTCGACGATCTTGGGGAGCCATCCTGGGAGCCGACCTGGCCGGCTTCGGCCTGCACGAGGGAAACGCCACGGTCGGTGGCACCACTACGCTGCTCGGCGGTGGAACTGGCCGAGCTGCAGCAAGTGATCGAGCGCACCTACGGCGCACGCGATCGCGCGCGTGGCGTTCCATCGACCGTTGCGTGGCTCGCCGAGGAAGTCGGCGAGCTGGCGCAGGCGGTTCGCAAGGGATCAGCCGACCAGCAACACCACGAGTTCGCTGACGTGCTCGCGTGGGTGGCGTCGCTCGCCAACCAGATGGGCATCGATCTCGACGATGCCATCGCTCGCTACGCCCATGGATGTCCACGCTGCGGCGCGATCCCCTGCGGATGTCCATGACCGGGCGGACACGCCAGACAGCGGAGTCCGCCGGGGTCGAGAGCTCGGATCCACGGACTCGCGATGAAACGACGTCGGGCAGCGTCGATCCAGCACACATGCGCCATGCCAGTCCCACCGCGTCGGGCGGCCACGACCACGACGAAATGCCGCCGAACGCATCGGCGCGCCCCGGCATCGAAGACATCATCCGCGATCACAGCGCAGCGATGTATCGGGTCGCTGCGTCGGTCGTGCGCGATCACTCCCTGGCCGAGGACGTGGTGCAAGAGTCGGTGGTGAAGGCCTGGCAGGCCCTCGACACGTTCCGCGGCGACGCCAGCATTCGCACCTGGCTGTTGCGGATCACGCACAACACCGCCATCTCGGCGCTGCGCAAGCGACGCGACGACGTGATGGCGCCGAGCGAGCTGCCGGAACGTCCGGGCCAGCTCACCGTCGAGGACGCGGCGCTCCTGCAGGCCGACCGCGACGAGATCTGGGTCGCACTCAGCAAGCTCGACCCCGTGGGGCGGGCGATCATCGTGCTTCGGGAGGTGGAGCGGATGTCGTACGAGGAGATCGCCGATGTGCTCGAACTCCCGCCGGCCACGGTGCGCACCCGCCTGTTCAGGGCACGCCAGCAACTGGTGCGCACGTCGAGCGCACGGGAGGCTCTTGCTGCCCGTGGCGAAGGAACCATCGCCACGATCGGTGCTGTCAATGCCATCGGCGCTGCGCGAGAAGGGGGTGCGGCATGACGCAGTACAGCGACGCCACCCTGCTCTCGTGGTTGGCGGCCAAACCCGAAAAGCTCGAGCGGCACCTCGACAGACACCCAGAGGACATCGATCGTCTCGACCGGCTCACCGCGCTCGAGGATCGACATGTCGCGGCGATCGGCCAGACCGTCGTGCCACCGGACGAGTTCGCCGAGCAGGTGATCTCGCGCATCACCGTCGACCCACGTTTGCGCGAGGCGGGCTCGGTGTTCGCCGACATGTTCACGCTCGGTTTCCGAACCTTGAAGGTGGTCTTCGGCGGGCCGGACGACGAGATCGACGAGGCCGTCGGCGACGGGCGGGTCATCACTCCGGATCCAAGCGTTCCGGATCCGAATGCTCCGGATGCACGTGCTCCGGGTTCAGTGGAAGGACACGACGAATGAAGGACGTGCTGATCGCACTGGGGCTGGCGATCGGTGGGCTGGTGCTCGGTTCGATCATCGCCCCGATCACCCGGAAGTGGATGACCAGTCGCCCCCAACAGGCGATCCGCGAGTCGGCCAAGAGCGCGGGCAGCTTCGTGTTCGGGCTGAGCTGTGCACTCGGGCTGATCGGCGCGCTCGGCGTCGCCAGTCCCGACAGCCTGAAGCCGCTACCGGGCGACCTGGCCAAGTTCTTGCCGCGAGCCGTCGTGGCTGGTCTGTTGATCATCGGCGGGCGCATCGTGGCCGGCATCGTCATCACGGCGGTCGGTCGCGCCATGCTGCGCGCCACCGGGCGTCAACCCAAAGGCCTGCTGCGCACGGTCGAGTTGGGGATCATCGGGTTGGTCAGCCTGATCGCCGCAGGCCAACTCGGCATCGACACCACGATCCTCAACATCCTGGTTGCGGCGATCGCGTTCGGATCAGCACTGGCGCTCGCTCTGTTGATCGGAACCGGCGGTCGCGACATCTCGGGCGAGATCGCTGCAGGGCGCGCCATCTCCAGGTATCTCGCGGTCGGCGATCGGGTCACGATCGGCGACGTCGCCGGTGCGATCTCGGCGATGCAGCCAACCGTCGTGGTCGTCACCACCGAGACCGGCTCGGTGGCGGTACGCAACACCGTGCTCCACGATGGCCCCCTCGCGTTCGAGCGCGCTGCCGACCGATCGAACTGAGCGTCCGGTGAAGTCGGGTCGACGTCCGGCGCTCTGACCACATCTGATACGCACGGAACGAGCGGAGATCACTCGGAGTGATCGATCGGGTGATTCTCTGGAAATCGTCAGCATCGACGCGACGAACCGACGAATCGAGGCGTCAAGATCGCTGTTGTCGGTGCGTTCCGCCCGAACGGACCGACAGCCAGGCGTGGGGTCCGAGCCCTCTCCCAATCGCTTGGGCCCTGCGCTCTGGCCGACCCATCGCTGCCCGGAACCTCGGTTCGACCGTCGGCCGGTCAATCAGGCCCGTCACCCTGGCGGATGAAGAGCTCCGCGATCTGCACCGCGTTGAGCGCGGCCCCCTTGCGCAAGTTGTCGTTGCTGACGAACAGCACCAACCCGTTGTCGCCATCGATCGACGAGTCCCGACGAACGCGGCCCACGTAGCTGGCATCGCGACCTGCGGCTTCCAGCGGTGTCGGCACATCGTTCACCACGACACCCGGTGCGGCGGCCAACAGTTCGAGTGCACGAGCGACGGTGAGCGGGCGTTCGAACTCGGCGTTGATGCTGAGCGAATGCCCGGTGAACACAGGAACGCGCACACACGTGCCACTCACCCGCAGATCGGGGAT
Source organism: Actinomycetes bacterium (assembly GCA_031400715.1). Taxonomy (GTDB): domain Bacteria; phylum Actinomycetota; class Acidimicrobiia; order Acidimicrobiales; family Ilumatobacteraceae; genus VFMC01. The sequence continues at coordinate 11,391 of JANNQK010000249.1, forward strand.
CGCCAGGATCTTGCGGGTCTCGTTGCGAAGCTTCTGCTCCTCGTCGGTCTCGAACGAACCGTCGTCGACATAGGACCCGGCGTATGGCAACACGTTGAACGCGATCGGTTTCGCGAACTTCGTCGGCGCCGGGAAGACGACCGCGTCACCGTGATGAGTGAGCTCACGCGCCGAGCCGACGACCTCGCGAGCCTGCTTGTCGAGCTCGTCGACGCCGGCCAGACCGCCTCCGCTGACCGCCTGGTAGGTGCTGGCGATCACACGAACGAGTCCCGCCTCGTCATGGAGCGGCTTGAGCACCGGCATCGCCGCCATGGTCGTGCAGTTCGGGTTGGCGATGATGCCCTTGCGAGCATTCACGATCTCGCCGCCGTTCACCTCGCTCACCACGAGCGGGACATCGGGGTCCATTCGCCACGCAGACGAGTTGTCGATGACGATCACGCCTGCGGCGACGAACTTCGGTGCGAGCAACTTCGAGGACGTCGCGCCCGAACTGAACAGTGCGATGTCGAGCCCGGTCGGATCGGCCGTCGCGGCGTCTTCGACCACGATGTCGGTGCCCTTCCAGGGCAGCGTGGATCCTGCCGATCGCGCCGACGCGAAGAAGCGGATCTCCTCGATCGGGAAGTTCCGCTCGGCGAGGATCTCCCGCATCACCGAGCCGACCTGACCAGTTGCACCAACGACACCGATTTTCATGCCGGTCAGGCTACCGAAGCCGCCACGGCGCGGCCCGGAAATTGCGTTCCGGGCCTGTTCACCGCTGGAATCAGCGAACGGTGCCGATCAGCCACCAGTGGCTGCGATGGACGCCGACGTACGTCTGCTCGCTCGCATCCGCCAGACCGAACGCCGAGCGCTTCGTGGACCGTACGAGGCGGATGTCGTCGAGCAGGGGCGCCACCTCGCGCAGCACCGCCGATGGCGCCAGGCGGTTCGCCTGCCAGCCGAACCGCGCACTGGAACGGCGCCGGGCAAGCGCGCCGCCCAGGCCCGGCACGCGGAACATGGCGCGCACCAGCTTGCCGACCGGCCACAGGATCGCGTCACGTTTGGTCCAGGTGCGGTAGTTGAGGGCCACGTGGCCTCCGGGTCGCGTGACACGGATCGCCTCGCGGGTGAGCGCCATCGCGTCGGCCGGGTGGCAGTGCTGCAGCGTGATGTAGCTGAAGGCCAGGTCGGCAGTGTCGTCGGCGATGAGCAGCGTGCGCCCGTCGTCGACATGGCACGTCTGCAGCCGATCGGGCCGGCCGAACTGCGCCACGGTCTCGCGGCAACGCTCGAGGAACGCGCCGTCGAGATCGCAGGCGATGACCCGTGCGAACGAGCGACTGAAACTCGCCGTCATGCGACCGATACCGGCCCCGATCTCGACGAGTGTCTGGTGTTCGATGCCTTCGTCGAGCCCGAATGCCTGCAGGTAGGCCAACGTCTCGTGATCGCCGGTCTCGACGAACTCGGCGAGGTCGAGGCTGTCCCCGGTGCGGTTGTTGAACACCCACCCGGTCTCGCGCACGACCTCGTCGGCGGAGTGCTGCTGTTCGGACGCAGTCCCCGCGGCGGTCCAGGGAACATGCTGCTTCCGACGGCTCATGGTGGCGCTCAGTGTGCCACGCCTCACTTGCGCTCGGGAAGCGGGGCGCTGTACACCTCTCCCGAATCGAGCCCGAACGCGGTGTGCAGTGAGCGAGCGGCCCGCTCGAGATCTGCCGACGACGTCACCACGCTGATGCGGATCGTGGAGGTGGAGATCATGGCGATGTTCACCCCGTTGTCGGCGAGCGTGCGGAACATCTTCGCCGCGATGCCGGGGCTCGACTTCATGCCGGCACCCACCAGGCTGATCTTCGCGATCTCGGTGTCGTGCTCGACGCCGCGGGCACCGATCTCGGCTGCGACCCGGCTGACGATCGACTCGGCAGTGGCCATGTCGGACTTCGGCATCGTGAAGCTGATGTCGGTCGTACCGTCATGGCTGGTGTTCTGCACGATCATGTCGACGTTCACGTTGGCCGCTGCCAGCGGTTCGAACAGCGCCGCCGAGATGCCCGGGCGGTCTGGCACGGCCACGATGGTGACCTTGCTCTCCGACAGATCGGTGACGACACCGGAGATGATCGGCTCTTCCATGTTCGACTCCTGCTGATCGGTGACCCACGTCCCTTGCTCCCAGGTGAAGCTGGAGCGGACATGGAGGGGGATGTTGTGGTTGCGAGCGAACTCGACGCTGCGCAGCGCGAGCACCTTGCTACCGGCGCCGGCCATCTCGAGCATCTCGTCGAAGCTGATTCGATGCAGCTTGCGGGCCTGGGGCACGATGCGCGGGTCGGCCGTGAACACGCCGGTGACGTCGGTGTAGATCTCGCACGCGTCGGCGTCGAGCGCCTTGGCGAGCGCCGAGGCCGTGAGGTCGGAGGCGCCGCGACCGAGCGTGGTGATCTCGCGATCGATGCTGACCCCTTGGAAGCCGGCGACGACCGCGACCTTGCCCTGGGCAAGCGCCTCGCGGACGCGGTCGCCCTTCACCTCGATGATCTTCGCCTTGCGATGGACGTTGTCGGTGATGATGCCCACCTGGCTGCCGGTGAAGCTCACGGCATCGATGCCCAACGCCTGGAGCGCCATCGTGGTGAGCGCCGCCGATACGCGCTCGCCGGTGGTGAGCAGCATGTCCATCTCGCGCCCGGATTGGGTGCTCGACACCGAGTCGGCGAGCGCGAGCAGATTGTCAGTCGCCTTGCCCATCGCCGACACGACCACGACGACGTCGTTGCCGCGGCGCTTGGTGAACGCCACGTGTTCGGCGACGGCGCGGATGCGGTCGGGATCGGCGACGGATGTTCCGCCGAACTTCTGGACGATGAGTGCCACGAGGACGGAAGGATATCGACACTGGTCCAGGGGTAGCGTCGAACGTCGTGTTGCACCGACTCCTGGACGACGACGATCTGCCGGAGGTGCACCGCAACCTCGTTGCGCTCACACTGGCACGACTCACCGGCAATGCGTGCTATCGCTTCACGTACCCCTTCGCTGCACTGATCGCCAGCGGCCTCGACGTGTCACTGCCGCGCCTCGGAGTCGCGCTCGCGTTCGCAGAGTCGGCAGGTCTGCTCTCGCCGCTCACCGGCCGGCTCGCCGATCGGCTCGGTCAGCGGCGGGCCATGTCGGGAGGCCTGGCGATGGTCGCCTCGGGAGCGGCCGTGGCCGCATCCTCGCAGCACGTGGTGTGGCTCGGCGTGGCATTGGTGGTGCTGTCACAGAGCAAGGTCCTGTTCGACCTCGGGCTCACCTCGTGGATCGCTGAACAGGTGCCCTACGAGCGGAGGAGCCGCATCGTCGGGCTCACCGAGACGTCATGGGCCCTCGGTCTGCTGATCGGTGTGAGCGCCATGGGCCTCGTCACGGCGGCCACGAACTGGCGTATCGGCTACCTCACAGGGGCTCTGGCAGCCGCGGGCATGGCAGCGGTGGTCTGGCGTCGGGTCACCCCCGTGCTGCCGCGCCACGAACGGCGAGCCGCGCCTCAGACCGGCCGCATGCCGAGCTGGGGATGGTGGGCCATCGCCGGGTTCTTCTGCCTGATGGGCGCGAGCCAGGCGCTGTTCGTCACCTTCGGAAGCTGGTTGGACGATACGTTCGGACTCGGTGCGGTCGGCCTGGCGACGATCACGGTCGTGCTCGGGTTCGGCGAGCTCGCCGCCTCGCTCACGTCGGCACAGCGCACCGACGTGTGGGGGAAGGAGCTCTCCGCCATCGCCGGAGCGGCCCTGATGGTGCCGACCGGGCTCACGCTGGCGATGTGGCACGACCAGATGGCGGTCGGACTCACCCTGCTGGTGGTGTCGATCCTCGGCTTCGAGTTCGCCATCGTGAGCTCGCTCGCGATCGGCTCGCGGCTGGTGCCCGGTTCACCGGCTCGGGGCGTCGGCACGATGGTTGCCGCGGGCACGTCCGGTCGAGCGCTCGTGTCGATCCCGGCCACAGCGTTGTACGACCGCTCCGGCTTCGGTTGGCCCGCGGCGATGAGCGCCGTCCTGGCGTGCGGCATGATCGTCGCCATGCTCGCCGTGCGCCGTCACCTCGGCCGCGACCTCCCTCCACCAGCCACCCGACGTGTCTCTGCGCTCCCCGCGAACTGACCCGGTCAACCCCGGTCGACCACCGACGGGGGCTCGAACGGGGGCTCGAACGGGGCCGGTCTCGATGGGGTCACCTCGGCCAGCAGGGCCGGGGCGGCCGGTTGGGCGACGACGAGGCTGCGTCGACGGGCCGATCGCCGGCGGCGAACGACCACGACGATCAACGCGATGAGCAGCAACGTCACCGCTGCGGTAGCCAGCGATGTCCGCAGGATCCGGCTGCGACCGAGCGCCGGGGCGCCGTCCAACGTGCGGACGAGCCTGGCCGCTGACGCCCGGGCCGCGGCTGGCTCACCGGACTCGAGCGATGCACGAGCGTCGGCCAGGATCGGATCGAGGTCTGTGCCCATCAACCCCACTCGCAGCGTGACATCGCGAGATTGTTCGAGTCGGGCCTGGGCGCCGCCGACCACCGCGACCGCGTCGATTCGGTCGTCGATCTCGGCGGTGATCGCCTCCAGATCGGCCACATCGACGGCGCGCTCGTAGTCGGTCTCGAACGGGGTCGGGATCTCCACTCCCAACTCGCGGCTCGCTGCCGCCAGGGCATCGAGTGCATCGAGCACCTGACCGGCTGCGGTCACGATCGGATCGACCTCGTCGAACGCCCAGTCGGTCATCGCGGTGCGCAGCCCCGTCGGAGCCGCCCAGCCGGCGCCGCGACTCACCAGATCGTCGTAGACAGAGATCGCTTCGGCGCGAGCGGTGAGGTCGTCGAGTGCGGCGGTGTCGGAGGTGGCCAACACGTGATCGCGAAAGAGATCGGCAGCGGCGGTGCTCCCTCCGACGCGCTCGAACAGATCGAGCAGGCGCCTTCGATCGACGGGTCGCTCCGGCGTCGATGGATCGTCGTCTTCGACCTCGTCAGCGGTCGCCAGGTCCCCTGGGTAGGGCGGTAGGTCGCTGTATGCGGCCACGAGCACGTCGCTCATCGCCTCCTCGCCGATCTCGTCGAAGACGCGATCGATCACCCACCACGCGGCGTTGTACCCGTACTCCTCCGTGGCATCGTCGGCATCATCGGCATCATCGAAATCCGGCGTGTCCCACTCCTCGAGCCGTAGCGCGGCTGGTGCCGCAGGGTCGATCGACTCGGGTTCCGCAGCGGTGCCGCCGAGCCGCCCGACGGTCTGGTTCGAGTACAGCTGGGCAAACCCCTCGTTCACCCAACGATCGGAGAACGTCGTCGAGTTGAACCACGCATGTGACAGTTCGTGCAGCACCACTTCAGCGTCGAGGTCCTCCCCCACCTCGATCTCGTCGTCGGTGACGCTGAACCAGCCTGCGTACCCGTAGAGGTACGGCGTGACCGTCTGACGCACGACGAGCCTGTCGGAGAGCGGCCACGGCACGCCGATCAGATCGGCGAGCTCGGGCACGCCGTCGGTGAGCTGCGTCCTCACGAAGTCGACCCACTCTTGATCGTCGGGCCAGTGCGTGATCGAGAACTGGTCGTCGCCGACCGCCACGTCGGTCGATGCCAGCGCGTCATCGAGCCGAGCCGACACGAACAGCGCAAAACGATCCGGTTCGGCGATGCCCTCGGACACCAGCACGGTGGCTCCGTCGACCGCCTGACGGCGCGGCTCTTCGCCGAAGGTCTCGAAGTCCCAGCCCGCCGGGATCTCGACGCGCACCGTCACCTGGCCGGGATCGCCGAGACCGAATGCCTCGAAGAACGCGTAGGCCTCGTTCACCCGCGACGGGTTGTCGCTGCGCGGTGGGAAACCGCTGAGGTCGTAGGTGAGCACCACGGTCGTCGACTGCTTCGCAAACAGGTTGCGGGCGAGCGAGATGTCGAAGATGTAGATGTCGGTCTCGTCGGGGATGAGTCGTGACTCGATCGCCAACGTCACTCCGTCGGTGGTGGCGGCGGGGTTCTCGGCCCCCACCGCAACGGGCACCGTGTATCCCGAGAAGAACGGCCGGCGGACGATGTTGCCGTCGCGGACGTCGGACAACGTGTTCGTGATGCGGTACTCGGCCACGACGCGAACCACACCTGCCGCGCTGTCGAGCCGATACGTCGTGGTGCTCGTGACGTCCAGCCCTTCCTCGGCCACGGCCACACCGGAGCCACCGGGCCCGTACGGCACCGACATCCCTGCGATCGCTCCGACCGTCGCCACCAACACCATCACGATCGCGGTGCCGATGCCCCGAACTGAGCTGTGACGGGGCGCGAGGGCAGTGCGGCTCATGCGAGGTGTCTAGCTCACCGCGGATGGCGGATCGAGAATCGGCCTCGTGGTCGAGCTGTGCGGCCAACGCCTCGGGCACGACCCGAGTTCGGGTCTGGCGCGCGGTGCGGGCTGACGGCGGGCAGGATGTGCACATGGAATTCCGTTCCCTCTACGCGCACGGTCTCGTCAGGGTGGCCGCCGTCACGACACGGACCACGCTCGCCGACCCGCTGGCCAACGCTGCCGCCGTGCTCGAGCAGGCCCGAGGATGCGCAGTCGAAGGAGTCGCCGTCGCGGTGTTCCCCGAGTTGACCCTCACCGGCTACTCGATCGAGGACCTGCTGATGCAGGATGCCGTGCTCGATGCCTGTGAGACCGCCCTCACCCAGCTGGCCGCCGACACCGCCGACCTCCTTCCACTCCTGATCGTCGGCGCTCCGCTCCGATTCGGCAACCGGCTCTACAACTGCGCCGTCGCCATCCATCGCGGCACGGTGCTCGGCGTTGCTCCGAAGTCGTATCTGCCCACCTATCGGGAGTTCTACGAACGTCGCCAGATGGCCCCCGGCGACGACCTCCGAGGCGCCACGATCCGCGTCGGCGGCACCGACGTTCCGTTCGGGCCCGACCTGCTGTTCACCGCTGACGATGTGCCGGGGCTCGTCGTGCATGCCGAGATCTGCGAGGACATGTGGGTGCCGATCCCGCCGAGTGCCGAGGCGGCACTCGCCGGCGCGACCGTGCTCGTCAACCTCTCCGGCTCGCCGATCACCGTGGGTCGCGCCGAGGATCGCCGGCTGTTCGTCGAGTCTGCGTCGTCGCGTTGTCTTGCCGCGTACGTGTATGCCGCGGCCGGCGAAGGCGAGTCGACCACCGACCTGTCGTGGGACGGCCAGACGATGATCTACGAGAACGGGGTGCTGCTCGCCGAGACCGAGCGCTTCCCGAACGGCGCTCGCCGCTCGGTCGCCGATGTCGATCTCGATCTCCTTCGAGCCGACCGGATGCGGACCGGCACGTTCGACGACAACAGACGCACGCATGCCGCGCGCACGGCAGCGTTCCGCACGGTGTCGTTCACGCTCGCCCCGCCCGACGACGACTTGGGCCTTCGCCGTACTGTCGAACGCTTCCCGTTCGTGCCTGCGGATGACGCTCGGCTCGAGCTCGACTGCTACGAGGCGTACAACATCCAGGTGTCCGGTCTCGAGCAGAGGCTCCGCGCCATCGGGCAACCGAAGATCGTGATCGGTGTGTCCGGCGGCCTCGACTCCACCCATGCCCTGATCGTCGCCGCACAGGCGATGGACCGGCTCGGTCGACCCCGCACCGACATCCTGGCCTTCACCCTGCCCGGTTTCGCCACGAGCGACCACACCAAGGCCAACGCACATTCGCTCATGCGGGCGCTCGGCGTCACCGCCGCCGAACTCGACATCACGCCCACTGCCCGGCTGATGCTCGACGAGATCGACCATCCGTTCTCCGAAGGTCACCCGGTCTACGACGTCACGTTCGAGAACGTGCAGGCCGGGCTGCGCACCGACTATCTGTTCCGCATCGCCAACCAGCGCGACGGGATCGTGCTGGGTACCGGTGATCTGTCCGAGCTCGCGCTCGGCTGGTGCACGTACGGCGTCGGCGACCAGATGAGCCACTACAACGTCAACGGGGGTGTGCCGAAGACGCTGATCCAGCATCTGATCCGCTGGGTGATCTCCACGGCCCAGTTCTCCGGCGATGTCGACATCACCCTGCAGGCGATCCTCGACACCGAGATCACCCCCGAACTGGTACCCGCCGGCGCGGACGGCGCCGTGCAGTCCACGGAGGGCACGATCGGACCGTACGCGTTACACGACTTCACCCTCTTCTACGTGCTCCGGTACGGGTTCCGACCATCGAAGATCGCCTTCCTCGCATGGCATGCGTGGCGCGATGTCGACGCCGGGAGCTGGCCCCACGCGTTCCCTGGGGCGAAGAAGACCGCCTACGACCTGACCACCATCCGGACGTGGCTCACGGTGTTCTGCAGCCGCTACTTCGGGTTCAGCCAGTTCAAGCGATCGGCCATGCCGAACGGACCCAAGGTGAGCTCCGGTGGGTCGCTGTCACCCCGCGGAGACTGGCGAGCCCCGTCCGATGCCGCAGCCACGACGTGGTTGGCCGAGATCGAGTCGAACGTTCCCGAATCCATCTGATCGTCCGAGTCAGCGCTCGATCCAACCGGTGATGTCGACGACGAGATCGGTCGCGACGATCGAGGAGTACCGCAGCAACCCGCCGGGGGCGACGGCGGTCAATGCCCCGGCAGCCCTCACCTGACCCGGGGCGCTCACGTTCACCGTGCTCGTGGGGTTGCCGAGATCGACGTCGAAGGCAGCGATGAATCCAGGCCGGTCGTTGTCGACGATCGTGACGGTCTGCAGCACGCCGGCTGCGTTCGAGGGCAGCGAGAGAGGCGTGAGCACGCGCTGGCCGGCCTCGTCATAGCGTTCGAACGGCACCCGCTCTCGCGTGTCCACCTCGCGGAACGCTGCGTCGAACACATGCAACCGGCCAGCCGTCGACACCGCCGCCGTTGCATCGGTGATGTAGCCGGTGACGTCGGCGATCACATGCGGCACCCCGAACAGGTTCAGGTCGATCGAACCATCGGCGCCGACCGGGACGATCACGAGATTCGCCCGTACATCGCTCCCCGGGCTCGTGTTGGTGTTCGAGATCGGCGGCAAGGGTGCGCCACCTGGTGATGCGGCGACCCACCCCCCACCGAGGCTCCCCGTGCCGATGCCGGTGTCGGCCACCGCCGTGACGGTCAACACGACCGCGGACACGCCCACTGATGGAACGCCGTTCCGACCGAGAACCGGAACGTTGACGACGTTCACCGGAGCGACGTCGCGCCGACCGTGGATGTTGCCCGGGTCGACGGGAAGCCGGGTGTCGACGAGCCGCTGCGCGGCGATCGGCACGATGCGACCAGCGGCCACCGGACCGGGCGCCGCCTCGAACCGACCGATGAGGTCGACCACGACGTGGGCGTCGGTGTTGGTGAGCACCTGGATCTGACCGCGCGAATCGACGGGAACCACCGCGGCGTTGGCAGCGATGCCACCGCTGGGCGCGTTCACGTTCGACGTGGCGGGCCGGGCCCCGGCGCCAGACCACGCGACCAGGAACCCCATCGTGCGGGGCTCCACGTAGGTCAGGTTCACCAGCACTGCGCGGGTCGTCGCACCGTCGACACCGAGAGCGATCGTCCGTGCTGCGTTGCCGGCGAGCGCTGCGCCGCCGTCGCTGGGTCGGCGCGAGTCGAAGACCCGTTCGGCCGTCCCGAACGGGACGTAGCGCAGAGGATCCGACGATGACGGCAGCGCCTGACTGCGTAGTCCGATGCGGCGGATCTCACCGCTGAAGAACTCGATCGAGTAGAGCCACAGTCCGTCTGCCTGAGGGACGAAAGCGATGTCGACGACGCCGGCCGACGTGTGGAAGGGCGCGGCGTAGTCGACGCTTCCGGCCGCCGTGCGCACCCAGAAGCTGCCGCTGCCCCCGTCGGCGAACACATACGCGCCGTCGAACTGGTCCGGCCAAGCCGTCGTGGGCACGACGGCGCCACCGGTGATGTACGTGCCGGACTCCGGGCCGTACTGCGTGATCGGATCGACGAATCGACCATCGCGGGTGCAGGGTGGGGCCGTGCCCTGCACGCAGACGCCTTCGCGCACGGGCCAGCCGTAGTTGCCACCCTTGACCAGCGCGTTGACCTCCTCGTATCCCTTCTGGCCCACGTCGTGCACGAAGGCGCGCACTCCATCGGCGTTCGGGTCGAAGGCGAAGCGCCAGGGGTTGCGGAAGCCGGATGCCCAGATCTCCTGACACGTGGTGGTGGGCGTGGCCGCGGTGTTGCCGCGTACCCGGCAGTTGGCGGTTCCTGGCCCGGCGTAAGGGTTGCCTGGGGCCGGCGCACCCGTGCTCGGATCGATGCGGAGGATCTTGCCGTTCAGCAACGACAGGTCCTGGGGCGCATCGTTCATCCCGATGACACCGATGTCGGACCCGGAGTCGCCGCGCGGATCGGTGCCGCCGTCGCCGACCGCGACCCACAACATGCCGTCCTTGCCGATCTCGAGATCGCCGCCGTAGTGCATGCCCCCGGCAGCATCGAGGAGATCGAGCAGCACGACTTCGCTGGCCGGGTCGATGAGATCGCCGGCAATGCTGAACCTGCTGACCCGGTTCACGCAATTCCGGGCGTTGGCGCCCGGAGCGGTGCGCGTGTAGTACACGTACACGTAGCCGCGATCGCCCGCGACCTGTTGGCCCGCGATGCCCGACAACCCATCCTCGAAGCCCGTCGTGCACACGTTGGGCAGCGTGAGCGCCGGGGTGGCCAGCAGTTCACCACCACGGATGAGCCTCACGCTGCCGGCCTGACCGAGCACTGCGGTCACGCCGCCGAACAGGTACTGCACCGTCGTCGCTTCGGCGACCGTGCCCACCAGTTCCTCGACGAAACCCGGAGGAGCCGCCGAGACCGGCGTGGGCGATGGCGACACGGCGATGGGGAGCAGCGCGCTCGCGCACGCGACCGACACCAATGAACGAATCCGTCGACGACCCACCGCTACCGCCTGTTCCTGTCCGACGCGCGATGTCTCGCGTCCGAGCGGCGAAGCTAGTCGCAGACTGTTGGATACGGCACGTCGACCACTGGGAATGTCGTCAGCTCGGCCCCTCGAACCACCCCGTGACGTCGACGACGAGATCGGTTCCGACCATCGAGTAGTACCGGAGTTGACCATCGGAGCCGAGACGGGTGATCGCCGATGCGGCCCGCAGTTGGTTGGCTCCACTCGCGTTCGCCGTGCTGGCGCCAGGCAGGCCTCCCTCGGCGAACGCCGTCACGAACCCAGCGCCGACGTTGTTCACGATCGTGACGTTGTGGGCGACGCCGATCGCGTCGGAGGGCACCACGACGGGGTCGAGCACGCGCGTGTCGGGCCCGACGTACGCGTCGAAGCCGAAGGGGGTGCGCGTGTCGGTCTCGCGATACGGGTTGGTGAGCGTGTGGAAGCGGCCAGTCGTGGCCGGCGTCGCCGTCGCGTCCGTGAAGTAGCCGGTGACGTCGATGATCACGTCGGCCACTGCGAACAAGTGGAGGTCGATCGAGCCATCCGCTCCGAGCGGGACGACCACCAGGTTCGGACGGATGTCGCCACGACCGTTGGAGTTGAGGTTGGAGATCGGCGGACGGGGTTGGCCGCCCGGGGCGACGCTCACCCACCCCCCGCTGTCCGCGGCAGACGACACCGCCGTCACCGTCAGCACCACGGCGGAGACCCCTGCCGACGGCAGCCCGCTGCGCCCGGCGACCGAGGCGTTCACCACACTGACGGGAGCATCGATCCGCTCGGTGTAGGTGTTGTCCGCCCCAGGCGCGTCACGCGTGTCGATCAGACGATCTGGAGTGAGCGACACGAATCGCCCCGCTGCGACGGGTCCGGGTGCGTTCTCGAAGGTGCCCAACAGATCGACCACCACGTGGGCCGCGACGTTCGTCAGCACCTGGATGCGGCCCTGCGCGTCGACCGGCACGACCGCAGCATTCGCCACCACCTCGCCGGCGAGGGCGTTCACGTTCGAGGTGAACGGCCGCGGGGCACCAGCTGCCCATGCGGTCACGAAACCCGGCCGTGAGGGTTCCACGTACGCGATGTTCACCAGCACGGCGCGGATGACCGCGCCGTCCACCCCGGTCGACACGACCTGCGGGGTGTTCCCGACCAACGGCTGGGCACCGTCGGCTGCTCGGCGCGAGTCGAAGATGCGGTCGGCCGCAGCGAGTGGCTGGTAACGCAGGGGCGCGGATGCTGCAGGGATGGGCTGCGTCGGAAAGGTGACCTTGCGGATCTGTCCCGACCCGATGAGCACGTAGTACAACGCCAACCCGCCCGGCTCGGGGACGAAATCCATGTCCGACATCCCCGGCGCCACGTGGAACGGCGCGGCGTAGTTCACCGCACCACTCGCCGTGCGAATCCACATCCGGCCGCTACCACCGTCGCCGAACACGTAGGCACCGTCGAACTGCCTCGGCCAGATGCCGTTGGGCACGAACGCTCCGCCCGTGATGTAGGTGCCCTGGTTGCGCGGGTAGTCGGTGATCGGATCGAGCTGTCCTGCGCTCGGGCCAGCGCACGGCGGGCTCTGGCCTTGAGGGCACGAGCCTTCTCTGGCCGGCCAGCCGTAGTTTCCGCCGGCAACGATCTCGTCGACCTCTTCGCGTGTGCCCTGGCCGACGTCGTTGGCGAAGACGCGAACCCCGGCGGCGTTGGGGTCGAACGCGAAACGCCACGGATTGCGGAGGCCGGACGCGTAGACCTCGTGACACGTGGTGGTCGGCGTGGTCGGCGTGTTGCCCCGCACCCGGCAAGGTGCGGTGCCATCACCCGAGTACGGATTGCCGGGCGCCGGTCCACCGGTTGCGGGATCGACCCTGAGGATCTTGCCGTTCAGCAGCGACAGATCCTGGGCGGCGTCGTTCGCGCCGGCGCTGCCCGAGTCGCCGCGCGGGTCGCGCCCTGCATCACCGACGGAGATCCACAGCATCCCGTCCTTGCCGATGTCGAGATCCCCGCCGTTGTGATTGCCTGCCACCGAGCTGATGCCGTCGAGCAACACGACCTCGGTCGCCGGGTCGATCGTGTCCCCCGTGATCGTGAACCTGCTGACCCGGTTGACGCACCCGCCTGGCGCAGCAGGTGCGGCTCGCGTGGCGTAGATGTAGACGAATCCGGTGGATGCGAGATCAGGTGCTGCGGCAATGCCCAACAGACCTCGCTCGCTCTGGGCGCAGACATCGGCCAGCACGAGCGCCGGCGTGGGAAGCACGGCGCCGTCACGAACGAGGTGGACGGTGCCGGTCTTGCCGAGCACCGCGACGACCCCGGTGGGAAGGCGACGAATGGCCACAGGCGTCGGCACGGTGCCGACCAGCATATCGCTGTAACCGAAGGGCAACGCTGCCGCCGGGGTCACCGGCATGATCGGGAGCGCTCCGGCCGCACACACGAGGGCAATGCCGGCAACGCGGATCGGGTGACGACGCAGCCACGAGGGGTGGGGTTGCACGACGATGCTCCTCTGGGTTCACTCGAACGTGTTCGGTCCGGCCGCCACGCCGAACGTGACCGTACCACTACTGAGTGCGTCAATCCGGTCGCCGTCAGACGTCGGTGGGACCTTCGACGCTCAGCACGCGAGGTCGCCGGGCAGAACACCGGCCACGGCGATTCGGTACACGGTGTCGCCCTGGCGGAAATGCGTCAGCTGGTCCGCATCGGTGAACAGCCGACCGGCGGCGACAGCATCCAGCCGGGCGCAGTCGCCCGCGGACGCGAGATCGAGGCCGGCGGAGGCCGGCCAGTCGATGATCGTCGGCGTGGGTTCCAGACCCGCGAGCTCCGCCTCGGTGACCGAGGTCGCTCGCAACCGGTAGGCGGACGGCTCGAAGATCACCTCGGCGCCCAACTCGGCGGCGCCGACGGTGGAGGCGAGATCGCCGAGCTGGAGGACATACCCGAGCAGGGTTCGTCGTGCGTCGGTGAGCTCATCGGCGGGCGCGCCCGTGTCGTCGACGCCGAAGCCGAGTGCGTAGGCACGGTGTTCGAACGAGCCGCTCGCGACGCTGAAGCGAACCACCGTGTCGGGGGCATCGGCGACCAACGTGTCGGCGGTGTAGTCGGGTGGGCTGTCGAGCAAGCCAGCCGCCGAAGCCTTCTCGAGGAGCAATTGGATGCCGGCCTCCGAGATCGAGCGCACGCCCATGGGAGCGAGCAGGGGTCCGGGGAAGACCGCCGGCACCGCTCCGGGAACGAACGCGCGCCCATCGCCCGAGATCACGAGCGTCGGTATGTTCACGAAGTACGTGTCTGCGGGCACGAAGCCACCTTCGGAGCCCAGCTCGATGATCGCCGTCTCCGGATCGGCGCTGTGCGCGATCGAAACCGGACCGGTGTGCGGCGTGGTGCTGGGGTTCGCTGGAACGGACGGATCGCTCGCTGCCGGCTCGACGTTCGGATCGCCGCACGCCGCGACGAAGGTGGCGAGCACCGGGGTGGCGATCAGGCCCGCCAGCAGCTGACGGCGGCTGTAGCCGTGCGGTGCGTCGCCACTGGTGGTGCCCGCGAGGGTACGGAGGGTCCGGAGGGTGTTCATGCATCGTTCGACGTCGGCGACACCTGACCGGTTCCCGGGTCCTCGACCACGGACGGCGCGGTCACCCATCGCTCACGTGGAACACCTGCCGTGCCAGCAGCCGAGCGATCTCGGCGAACATCGCGTCGACGTCGCCGATCACGTTGTTGAACTGGCCGTTGAGGATGAAGCCGATCGCGCCGAACAAACCCGTCCAGGACTGCATCCCTGCCAGGAGCAGACCGTCGTCGGCATGGGTGGCGCCGAGCTCCCGAAGCCGTTGCAGATCGGCGGCGACGCTGGGGGGCACCATGGGCGCCACGGCAGGCGCCGCTCCCTGGCGCGACGCTTCGTCGAGGATCCGCAGCATCAACGACGTGAATCGCACCGCCGGCGCGATGGTGTCCTGCGGCGCGGCATAGCCGGGAACGGGTGTGCCGAACAGCAACAGGTACTGGTTGGGCTGCTCGCGCGCCCAGCGGTACGCGGCCGATGCCACCGCGACGAACCGTTCTTCGACCTGTGCCGTCGGGAGCGCTGCGTCGGCACGTTCGCCGGCATCGGCGAGGTCGTTGTAGGCATCGACGATCAGCGCCGTGAGCAGGTCGTCGCGACTGGCGAAGTAGCGATAGATCGCCGAGCTCGCCATGCCGAGCTCGCGGGCGATCGCCCGCAGGTTGAGGTTCGAGGGTCCCTGCTCGGCCATCTGACGGCGGGCGATGGCCTTGATCTCGGCGGTCATCTCGGCTCTGACGCGTGCACGGACACCTGACATGACCAGCAGTGTAACGAGCGTCACATCCAAAACGAGAGCAGTGCTCTTGCTACTGTCCGACTGGCTACTAATGTGAGCAGTGCTCACATCAGCGACTGATGATCTCAGCACTGGCCGCACATCCCTCGGAGGACATCTCATGGCACACCATCTCGTCGTCGGCGCCGGCCCGGTCGGCACATCCGTCGCTCGCCTGTTGGCGAGCCAGGGCCACACCGTCACCGTGCTCACGCGGAGTGGGACGGGTCCGTCGCACCCGGCGATCGCGCTCGAGCGCGGCGATGTCACCGACGCCGCCAACCTGACCCGGCTGGCGGGGCAGCACGGCGGCGCGGCGGCGCTCTACAACTGCGTCAACCCGCCCTATCACCAGTGGGCCACCGCCTGGCCACCGATGCAGCGCTCCTTCATGGAGGCAGCAGCCCGATCGGGTGCCGTGCTGGTGATGACCGACAACCTGTATGCATTCGGTCCGGCCGCCCCCATGCCGCTCCGCGAGGACGACGCGATGCTCGCTACCGGGAAGAAGGGCGCCGTCCGCCGAGCCATGGCGACGGACATCCTCGACGGCCACGCCGCGGGCCGGATCCGCGGCACCCTGGCGCGGGCGTCGGACTTCGTCGGTCCCGAGGTGCTCGGATCGGCGATGGGCGAACGGGTGGTGCCGAAGGTGCTCGCCGGCAAGAAGGTCAGCCTCCTCGGTTCGCTCGATGTCGAGCATCACTTCAGCTACATGCCCGACGTGGCGCGCACACTCGTCACGATCGCAACCGATGAACGAGCGTGCGGGCATGCCTGGCACGTGCCGAATGCACCGGCAGTCACCCAGCGAGCAACGGTGAAGGCGCTGGCGGACGCAGCAGGCACGACCGTCAACGTGGGGACGGTGCCGGGCGTCGCGTTGAAGCTGCTCGGCCTCGTGTCTCCGATGATGCGCGAGTTGCAGGAGACCAGCTACCAGTTCGAGCGGCCCTGGATCGCCGACTCGACCCGAACCGAGCAGCTGTTCGGGCTGAGCGCCACGCCGCTGGCCGACCAGGCCCGCGCCACGATCGACTGGTTCCGTTCACAGCCGTCGCGATGAACCAGCGAACAGGCCGCGGGCCGGCGCCGACCGGCGCTGACCGGAACGGATCGCGTCGGCGCGGCTTCACACAGCGTTCACAGAGGGGCAACCGATGGGCAACGGACGGCTGACAGAGTTCCGCCGCCCCTACACGTCCGAACCGAAAAGGAAATCCCCGTGGCCTACCAAGCTGAATACATCTGGATCGATGGCACGACCCCGACGCCGCTGCTCCGTTCGAAGACCAAGATCCTGGCCGACGGCAAGCAGCCCCCCATCTGGGGATTCGACGGGTCGTCGACGAATCAGGCCAGCGGTGAGGCGAGCGACTGCCAGTTGAAGCCGGTCTTCATCTGTCCCGACCCCATCCGCGGCGGACACAACGTCCTCGTGCTCTGCGACGTGCACAGCGCCATCGACGACAAGCCCCACCCCACCAACACCCGCGCCCCCCTCGAGAAGGTCGCGAAGAAGTACTCCAAGCACGAGATGATCTACGGCATCGAGCAGGAGTACACCTTCCTGAAGCCCGACGGCACCCCGCTCGGCTTCCCGAGCGGTGGCTACCCCGCACCGCAGGGTCCGTACTACTGCGGCGTCGGCACCGGCCGGGTCATCGGCCGCGAGATCATCGAAGAGCACACCCAGGCGTGCATCGATGCCGGCCTGATGATCGAGGGGCACCAACGCCGAGGTGATGCCCGGTCAGTGGGAGTTCCAGATCGGCGCCGCAGATGCCCTGACGGTGGGCGACCACATGTACGTCGCCCGCTGGCTGCTGCACCGCATCGCCGAGGACTACGACGTGGTCGTGTCGTTCGATGCCAAGCCCGCCAAGGGTGACTGGAACGGCGCCGGCGCGCACACCAACTTCTCCACCAAGGCGATGCGCGAGGGTTACCCCGCGATCGAGGCCGCCTGCAAGGCGATCGGCAAGCGCGTCGAGGCACACATCAAGGGATATGGCGACGACATCGAGAGCCGCCTCACCGGCGCTCACGAGACCGCCCCGTACAACAAGTTCAGCTACGGTGTGTCGAACCGTGGCGCCAGCATCCGTATCCCGTGGCAGGTCGCCCGCGACGGCATGGGCTATGCGGAGGACCGCCGACCCAACGCCAACGCCGACCCGTACGTGGTGACCCGCCTGATCCTCGAGAGCGTTTGCGGAGCTGCCTGACCTCGGTCAGGCGGACTCGCCTCTCGCCCTCAGTCGACAAGCCTCAAGAGGGGGCCGGCGCTCGTCGGCCCCCTCTTGCGCTGTTCCCCGTCGAGCGCGTCGCTGAT
Source organism: Actinomycetes bacterium (assembly GCA_031400715.1). GTDB lineage: Bacteria > Actinomycetota > Acidimicrobiia > Acidimicrobiales > Ilumatobacteraceae > VFMC01. The sequence continues at coordinate 29,049 of JANNQK010000249.1, forward strand.
GTCGGACACGTCACCGCGACGTGTCGTCGAAGTTCCGAACCCCGTTGACCGGATCCGGCCGGCAGCGACAAGACTGGAGTGATGGGCGTGCTCGATCAACAACGTGACTACGTGTTGCGCACGGTGGAAGAACGTGGAGTGCGGCTGATCCGGCTCTGGTTCACCGACGTGCTCGGCAACCTGAAGAGCTTCGCGATCAGCCCCGCGGAGTTGGAGAACGCGCTCGAGGACGGCATGACCTTCGACGGTTCGTCGATCGACGGCTTCAGCCGGATCCAAGAGAGTGACGTTCTGGCGATCCCCGATCCGAACACCTTCGAGGTGCTGCCATGGGGTGACCCGAAAGCCGCCGAAGCCAGGGTGTTCTGCGACATCCACCACCTCGACGGCACACCGTTCCACGGCGACCCTCGCCAAGTGCTGCGCCGTCAACTCGACGCAGCCCACGACATGGGTTTCACCTTCTACGTCGCCCCCGACATCGAGTTCTTCTACTTCGCTCCGCCCGAGCGCGGCCAGGCGCCGGTGCCCCTCGACGAGGGCGGCTTCTTCGACCTCACCACCAACGACGTCGCCGGGTCGCTGCGCAAGCAGACCATCCGCACGCTCGAGACGATGAGCATCCCGGTGGAGTACAGCTTCCACGAAGATGCGCCGAGCCAACACGAGATCGACCTCCGTCACACCGATGCGCTGACGATGGCCGACAGCATCATGACCTTCCGGCTGGTGGTGAAGGAGGTCGCGGCCACCAACGGGGTGCACGCGACGTTCATGCCCAAGCCGCTCGAGGGCGTCCAGGGCAGCGGGATGCACGTCCACCTGTCGTTGTTCGCCGGTGACGAGAACGCGTTCTACGACGCCGACGACCCGAACAACCTGTCGCCCGTCGCGAAGAGCTTCATGGCCGGCCTGCTCCGTCACGCCGCCGAGATCACGGCGATCACCAATCAGACCGTGAACAGCTACAAGCGACTCGTGCCCGGGTTCGAAGCACCGGTTCACGTGAGCTGGGCGCGCAACAACCGCAGCGGGCTCATCCGCGTGCCGATCCCCAAGCGCGGCAATCCCAACGCCACGCGCATCGAGTACCGATCGCCCGACCCCGCATGCAACCCGTACCTGGCCTTCGCGGTGCTGCTCGCCGCGGGGCTCCGCGGCGTCCGCGAGGGCTACGAGCTCGCCCCCGAAGCCGACGCCAACCTCTTCGAGATGACCGACGCCCAGTTGGCCACGCTGGGAATCGAACAGCTGCCCCAGTCGCTGAGCGACTCGCTGCGCGTGATGGAGGGAAGCGAGCTCGTCCAAGAAGCACTCGGTGAGCACATCTTCGAGTGGTTCCTGCGCAACAAGCGCAGCGAGTGGCGGGCCTACAAGACCCACGTCAGCGCGTTCGAGATCGACCGCTACCTGAAGGCCCTGTGACAGTGAACCTCGTCGCTGTGTATCCGGATCCACCACCGCCCGAGCTGGCCCGCACCCTCGACCTGGCCGGCTACAAGTGGGGCGCCGTCGGCTCCGTCGAGGATGCCGCCAGCAACGAGCCGGCCAACGGCTGGTCGGGTGCGATCGTGGTCTGCGACGCCGACCCTGAGGGGGCGTGGGCACTATGTCGCTCGCTCCGAAAGCGCGACACTCCGGTGTCGCCCCTGCTCGTGCTCGTGAGCGGGTCGCAGTTGGCCGACCTCGAGTTGCGCAACGACCTGTTCGACGACTTCTGCCTCACGCCGTTCCACCCGTCGGAGGTGGCGGCCCGATTGAGGCACTTGTTCTGGCGCGGTGGCGACGGTGTCCGACCCGAGCTGGTCGAGTACAGCGGGCTTGCCCTCAACCTCGAGACGTACCAGGCATCGATCGCCGGGAAGCCACTCGATCTGACGTACATGGAGTACGAGTTGCTCAAGTTCCTCGCCCAGCATCCGGGCAAGGTCTTCACCCGGGAGATGTTGCTGTCGCGAGTGTGGGGCTACGAGTACTACGGCGGTGCCAGAACCGTCGATGTCCACATCCGGCGGCTGCGCGCCAAACTCGGTGAGGAACACGCGAACCTGATTCAGACCGTGCGATCGGTCGGATATCGCTTCGGCCAGAGCCGCTGGGGTTCCTAGCTTTCAGGAGACCGTCAGCGGAGAAGATCGAGGCCCGCCGCCACCATCTCGGCGAACAGCGCCTCACCGTCGCGGTCGGGATGAACGCCGTCACGAAGCACCGATCGATCCTGGCTCACGACGTCGAACCAGTCGACCACCACCGTGCCGTCGCGTTCGCTGAGCTGTGCCCGCAACGCCTCGTCGAACACCCTCGACGCGTCGACGTAGTCGTCGCGAAAGGCATCGACCCAGACGAGCGGATGTTCGTCGGGCAGCAGGTCGAGGACGCGAGCCACGAGCGCGCCGTACTCCTCGGAGGTGGCGTACTTGCCGATGTCGTTGGTGCCGAGCGCGATCACCCACACATCGGGATCGGCGCCGGCGGCGATCAGCCGCGCGATCGCATCGAGTCCCGACTCCGGGTTGCCTCCGCCACCGGCCGCGATCCGGCGGCTGACCACGCCGTCGATCGTGACGTCGGTGAACCCGCCTGCCGCCAGCGTGTAGGCGATCTCGTCCCGCGAACCCTGGGTGATCGAGTCGCCCACCATCACCACCGAGGTCGCGTCGGTCGCGACACCGAGCCGGCGCCCCGCATCGCTGCCGTTCACTCCGCCGTCGCCGCTGGCGCTGGCGTCGCCATCCTGGCCGGCCGGCAGCGAACCGGTTCCCACCTCTCCGGCCGCCGTGCCGGCAGATCGCCCGAACCCATCGGTGGCCACCCACGTGATCGAAGCCGCGAGCACGACCACGATCGCCGCGAGCGCGCCGCTCATCGCCCACCGACTCGGGGGCGTGCGGGTGTCGTAGTAGCGAACCGTCGGCTCGGGGGCAGCCATCACCCTCCAGTGTGGTCGCCGGGTTGCCGTCGACGGCGTCATGCAACATCCGTCACGTGACACCGGCGGACTGCACGGAGCATCGTCCGGGCTCTCGCCGAGCGTCAGGTCGACGCACGGACGACGTGGAGGCTGGCGGATCACGACAGCTGGCGTGTCATGCTGTCCGGCGTGCCCGCCGGATCACAGCCCCAGGTCGGAGCACCGCCATCTCTGCGATGACCGACGCACGGAACCCGATGCTCGACCGCGGCCGGCGCCTTCAATACGTGACCATCGCGTGGAACCTGATGGAGGTGTTCGTCACCATCGGCCTGGGGATCGCCGCTCGTTCACTTGCGCTCATCGCCTTCGGCCTCGATTCGATCGTCGAGGTCTTCGCATCGGTCGTGGTCATCTGGTACATCGCCGATCATCGTGCGAGCGGTCGATCGAGACGCGCGCTCCGCCTCGTTTCCCTCTCGTTCGCGGCGCTCGCGGCGTATCTCGCAATCGCAAGCGTCTCCGCGCTTGTCGCCGGCGAAGCAGCCGATTCGTCGCCGTTCGGCATCGCGTACCTGGCGATCACAGCGCTCGTCATGTTCGGCCTGGCACGACTGAAGGGCGTGACCGCCCGCGCTGCTGACAACGCTCCGCTCGCAGCGGAGGCGTCGATGACCTTCCTCGACGGGTGCCTGGCAACCGGAATCCTCACGGCCCTCGCACTCAACGCGGCGTTCGGGCTCTGGTGGACCGACCCGCTCGCGGCGGCAGTGGTTGCGATCTTCTGCCTTCGCGAGGCCGTCGACTCCTGGAACGAAGCCGGAGACTGACGGCGCGGTCACTGCGCCGGCGCCTGCTCAGTCGGTCAACCGTTGGATGCGCGCAGCTTGGCGTGCGTGGGTGCGGAGCACCTCGTCCAGCGCCGGATGCACCGCGCGACCCTCGGTCACCACGGAACGGCCGGCCACGATCGTGTGCCAGGCACCGATCGGACCGCAACGGAGCCACGCCTCGATCGGATCGGCGAGCGCCCCGGCGAACAGTGGGCCGTCGAGCTTCCAGATCGCCAGGTCGCCGACGGCGCCCGGTGTGAGCACCCCGATCTCACCTTCCCGACCGAGGCATCCGGCGCCTCCGAGGGTGGCGCATTCGAGCGCCATCCTGGCGCTCCCTGCGTGGGCGCCATCGCGCAGCTTCGCCAGCAGCATCGCCTGACGGGCTTCCAACCACAGCGACGCGCTGTCGGCCGACGACGACCCGTCGACGCCGAGGCCCACCTTCACCCCAGCTGCACGCATCGGCACGATGGGCGAGATGCCCGACGAGAGGATGAGGTTGCTGCTGGGGCAATGTGCCACTCCGATACCGGCGGCGGCGCCCAGGCGGGTGATCTCGAGCTCGTTCGGCATCACGCAGTGCGCGACCCACACGCGGTCACTGCACCAGCCGGTGCGCTCGAGGTACTCCATCGGGCGACACCCGAAGGTCGCGATCGAGAACGCATCGTCCTCCGCGTTCTCGGCGAAGTGGGTGTGCAGCCGCACGTCGAGCCGTTCGGCGAGCTCAGCCGATTGCACCATCAGCTGCTCGGTCACACTGAACGGGCTGCAGGGCGCCAGCGCGATGCGGACCATCGCCCCGTGGCTGCGGTCGTGATGACGGGCGATCGCTGCTTCGCTCGCAGCAAGGATCTCGTCATCGGACTGCACCACCGAATCGGGCGGCAGTCCGCCGTCCTTCACCGACAAGCTCATCGATCCGCGCGTCGGATGGAAGCGCATGCCCATCGCTCGCGCCGCGGTGATCTCCGCAGACAGCAGGTCGCCGCCGTGCTTCGGATGGAGGTACAGGTGATCGGTCGACGTGGTGCATCCGCTCAGTGCGAGCTCGGCCAACCCCACGAACGCCGATGCGTACACGGCTTCTTCGTCGATCGCTGCCCACAGCGGATACAGCGACTGAAGCCAGCCGAACAGCGGCTTGTCGGTCATCGGCGGATAGGCGCGAGTGAGGTTCTGGAAGATGTGGTGGTGCGTGTTCACCAGACCTGGGGTCACGAGGCAATCGGTCGCGTCGATCACCCGATCGGCCAGCGGCTCAGCGTCGATGCTCGAACCGACCGCTTCCACCAGACCGTTGGTGACCGTCACCCAACCACCCGCCAGTTCGCGCCGCTGACCGTCGAGCGTGGCCAACAGCCGGGCGTTGCGAACGAGGAGGTCGGTCACGGATCCTGCAACGAGTCGACGATGAGCCTGATGTCGTCGACCGTGGTTCGGGGGTTCACCACGCAGTAGCGGAGCACGGTTTCGCCCGCCCACCCGGTGGGCGTCACGAACGCGGTTCCATCGCGCAGCAACCGATCGCTCCAGGCCTTGTACTGCGCCGGCGTCCAGCCGACCCGGCGGAACAACACCACGCTCAGCTCGGGTTCCATGATCAGTTCGAGATGGGGAGCCGCCTGCACCAGCTCGGCGCCCTCGTGAGCAACCCGCAGGGTGGTCTCCACCGCGTCGCTGTAGGCGTCGGTGCCGTAGGTCGCCAGGCTGAACCAGAACGGCAACCCACGCGCCCGGCGCGACAGGTGGTGGGCGAAGTCGCTCGGGTTCCACTCCTCCGGCGAGTGCTCGTCGGCGTGCAGCACATCGAGGTACTCGGCATGCTGCGTGTGAGCCCGTCGGGCATCGCCGGGGTCTCGATAGACGAGCGCACAGCAGTCGAACGGAGCGAACAGCCACTTGTGCGGATCGACGATGAAGCTGTCGGCGCGCTCGATGCCGGCATAGAGGTGGCGGACGCTCGGAGCAGCCAGACCCGCGCCCCCGTACGCACCATCGACATGCATCCACAGCCCGTGTTCCTCGCACACGTCGGCGATGCCGGCCAGGTCGTCGATCACCCCGGCGTTGGTCGTGCCGCTGGTGGCCACGACGGCGAAGAGTCGTTCACGGTCGTCCGCACCGAGCCCGTCGATGGTCGCCTCGAGCGCCTCGCGGCTCATCCGACCGCGCACGTCAGCCGGCGCCTCGACGACGTCGGCGTCCATCGCTCGGCCCGCAGCCACGATCGACGAGTGCGCGTTCGACGACCCGATGATCAGGCCACGAACGCGATCGAAGCGGCCGGAGGCTCGGGTTCTCCACCGCCAACGAGCAACGATCAGGGCCGACAGGTTGCCGCCCGTGCCGCCGCTGACGAACACACCGCCCGACGAGGGCGGCAGGCCGGCGAGATCACAGATGTATCGCAGAGCCTCGTTCTCGGCGAACACGGCTCCGGCGCCTTCCAGCCACGAACCTGCATAGATGCTCGATGCTCCGACCACCAGATCGAACAACATCGAGGCCTCGGTTGGCGCCGCGGGGACGAAGCTGAGGAACCGCGGATGGTCGACGCTGATGCAGGCCGGCGCCAGCACGTCGCCGAAGACTCGGAGCGCTTCCAAGCCTCCGACGCCTCGAGGTGTGACCGTGCGACCGGCCATCGCGGCGAGATCGGCTGCCGGGCGACTGGTGTCGAGCGGGGGCGGATCGAGACGCATCCGCTCGACCGAGTAACGCAGGACGGCCTGGGTGAGGATCTCTGTGGCGGAGTCGTGCTCATGCATCGCGGTGCTCGGGCATCAGGGCGCGCCGATCAGACGTTGAGGTCGAGCAGCTCGCTGCCTTCGCCGCGAACCTCGGCATCCTTGTTGAGCATGATGCCGAGGACGGCGGCGAGCACCGCACCGCTCATGCACACCACTGCAGGCAGAGCGACGAGGACGACGAGGATGGCGATGGCACCTGGCACGCCCTCACCCTATCCCAGCGCCACGCGACCGCACAGTGGCGAGTTCACAGTGGCGAGTTCACAGCGGCTTGAAGGCCCACGCCTCGATCTCGACCGCTCCGCCGAGCGGCAAGGCGGCGACCCCGATGGTGCTCCGGGCCGGGCGGGCCGTGCCGAAACCAGCGACATACGCATCGTTGAACGTCGCAAAGGTGTCCATGTCGGTCAGGAAGCACAACGTCTTGGCGATGTCGCCGAGCGTCGCTCCGACGGTCGCGAGTTGAGCCTCGAGATTCGCGACGGCCTGAGTCGTCTGAGCGGCAACACCGCCTGGCACGACGGCACCGTCGGCGATGCCGAGTTGACCGCTGACGATGATCCAGTCGCCGGCGCGAACGACTGGGGTGTACGGACCGAGTGGTTTCGACATCACCCCAATCTAGAGCCGCTCCGCCGTCTGGTTGAGGCGATCCGGTCCGTCGCCGACGCACCGACGCGGTGGAAACGCCTCTCCCTGACGTTCGACGCCAGGCATCCTCGCGCGGGCTTCTGCCGCGAGGTGCCCCTAACCTGGGCGGTGATGCGTTCCCCCCGCCGCACTCCTCCCGGTTCCTCTGACGTGCCGCCGCACACGCACCCACGTGCCACGATGTCGAGCAGCTCGCTCACGCCGAGATCGAGACGACAGTTCCTCGCGCTCGGCGGAGCGGCTGCCCTCGGCGGATTGGCAGCGGCGTGCGCAGGAGGCGAATCAGGCCCCGAGCCGACCGATGCGCAGGACGCGCCAGGGGCGCTGCCCGACAGTGGTGCCACGACGTCGGACAACGATGGGTTCGTGGTGGTGCAGCGCTATCCGTCCGGAGAGCGCCTGACGCCGGGAGAGGTGAGACTCGCGTTCTCGATCGCAGACTCCAAGGGTTCCCTGCTCCCCGAAGGACCTGCCGTGATCACCGGCGTCGTGCGTGACGAACGAGGCGACACGATCGGCACGATCGAAGCCCCGCGTCGTGGGACCGGCCTCGACGTGCCGTACTGGACCATCACGACGGAGATCCCCGAGCGGGGTCTGTACGAGTTCGCCCTCGACGGTGCGATCGGAGACCCGACTCCGTTCCTGATCTTCGACGCATCGGAAGTGTCCATCCCGGCGGTCGGCACCGCCCTGCCACCTGTCGACACCCCCACCACCGACGATGCCCGCGGCGTCGAACCGGTGTGCACGCGACTCGACGGACCGTGCCCGTTCCACGACATCACGCTCGCCGACGCGCTCGCTGCCGGCAAGCCGGTGGTGTATCTCATCGGCACCCCGGCGCACTGCCAGACAGCGACGTGCGGCCCCGGCCTCGAGTTCCTGATCGACGCGTCGAAGCAGTACGCCGACGTCGCCACGTTCGTCCACGCCGAGGTGTACGCCGACCCGGAGGCCACCGAGGTCGCCCCGGCCGTCACCGACTACACGCTCGACTACGAACCGGTGATCTGGATCACCGACGCCGCAGGAATCGTGGTTCGCCGGATCGACATCGTGTGGGACGCCGACGAGCTCGGCCTACTGCTCGCCGAATCCCTGGCCTGATCGTGACGTCCGATCACGCCCGCCGGGCGACGAGCAGAAACCTTCGCTTCGGCACCACCAGGGGTCTGCCGGCGGCGATCGCCTCGTGCAACGACAGCAGCACCGTTGCGTGCCCCTCGACGCTGAAGTCGTCGGGCGCCTCCCACGGCACGAAGGCCAGGTACCGCACGAACGTCCCGATGTCGGCAAAGGTGAGGGTTCCCGACCAACTGTCGGCCCGTTCGATGTCGAACCCGGTCTGCTCGAGATCGTCATGGCAACGCTCGAGCGTGACATCGGCATAGGTCGAGTCGGCGCCGAACAGCTGCCGGACGTGCTGCGCGTCTCGACCGTCCACCTGTTGGGAGCAGAACGTCCCTCCGTCGCGCAGCACGCGCCACACCTCCTGAGCGTCGTAGGCCTCGTGGCGGTCCAACACCAGATCGAAGCGCCGATCGTCGAACGGCAGCCGATCGTCGACCTCGGCGTCATAGCGCACCACGGGGATCGCGTGCGGCTGCAGCGCTGCTGTCGCGACGGGCAGGTTGACGGCCCAGCCCTCGGTCGCAACCGTGTCGGGCGGCAGCGCATCGGCCAGCCGCAACAGCACCTCGCCGCCACCGGTGCCCAGGTCGAGCACATGGCGGGCGCGTTGCAGCAGACCTCGTGCCACGAGCTCGTACTGCCACGGCGGCTCGTGGGGGTCGAAACCGTCACCGAATTCGGAGAAGTCCCAGCCGACGACCGGGGCTTCCCATCGCTCGCGCCAGCCCCTCAGGAGCTGCTCACGCGAGCCGGGCACTCAGCTGAAGCTGGAGCCGCAACCGCAGGTGCGGGTGGCGTTCGGGTTGGTGATCGAGAACCCGGCCTGGTTGAGCCCATCTTTGTAGTCGAGGGTGGCACCCTCGAGCAGCTGCTTGGACGCCTGGTCGACGATCACGGCGACCTTCGCCTCGTCCGGACCGAAGAGCGCCTTCTCGTCGTCGGCGGCGACATCACCGTCGAAGAACATCTCGTACGAGAATCCGCTGCAGCCGCCGGGGCGGACGGCAACGCGCAGCGCCAGATCGGTGGCGCCCTCTGCTTCGAGCAGTTCCTTGACCTTGTGGGCGGCGGTGTCGGTGAGGGTGATCACGGTGGGTTCTCCTTGCGTTCGGCTGAACCGGTGGTACGAACGGGAAGTGTAACCCCCATGCCCCGTAGAATCATTCCGTGGACTCGACCTCACCCCCCGCCGGTCGGCGGTCGAGCGCGACCGACCTGCCGACCGAAGCGCAGGTCCTCGATCTTCTCCGTTCGGTGATCGACCCCGAACTCGGCGCCGACATCGTCACGCTCGGCATGGTGCCAGGCGTTTCGGTCGGCACCGACGGTGTCGTCACGGTCGGTGTGAAGCTCACCATCGGCGGCTGCCCACTGCGCGCCCAGATCAAGAAGGACGTCGAGAGCAGGGTTGCTGTCCATCCTGCGGTCACCAAGGTGAAGATCGACTGGGGCGAGATGAACAGCGACGAACGCACCGAGGTGATGCTGAAGGCCCGCTGGAACGCCCGCGAGAACGCTCCCGACACCGAGATCCCGGTCACGGCGCGCATCCTCGCCATCGCCAGCGGCAAAGGCGGAGTCGGCAAGAGCTCGGTCACGGTCAACCTCGCTGCCGCGATCGCCGCCGAGGGTTTCACCGTCGGGGTGCTCGATGCCGACATCTGGGGCTTCTCCGTCCCCCGCCTGCTCGGCATCGACGAGCGTCTCGAGGCCCACGCCGTCGAGGGCAGCGACAAGCCGAAGATCTTCCCGAACGAGATTCCCGTCGGCCGCGGCACGCTCAAGGTGGTCAGCACGGGGTTCATGGTGGGAGAAGACACCGCCCTCATGTGGCGAGGTCTCATGCTGACCAAAGCGGTCGAGCAGTTCCTCCGCGACGTGCACTGGGGAGACCTCGACTATCTGTTCATCGACATGCCACCCGGCACCGGTGATGTGCAGATGGGCCTGGCACGGATGCTGCCGCGCACCGATCTGTTGATCGTCACCACGCCTGCCCTGGCTGCCCAGAAGGTGGCAGCCCGTGCTGCCGACATGGCCAGGCGGAGCTTCCTGCGCGTGTGCGGCGTGATCGAGAACATGAGCACCTTCACCTGCGACCACGGACACAGCTATGCGCTGTTCGGGACGGGGGGCGGTCAGGCACTCGCCGACGAGATCGGCGTGCCGCTGCTCGGTCAGGTGCCGCTCGAGTCCGCGGTCGCAGCCGGCGGCGACGCGGGCACCCCGGTGTCGCTCGACGGCACGGGCACCGCAGCCGACATGTTCCGAGCGATCGCGCGCCGGATCATCGACGACGTCGCCCCACCGACGAACATGGCCGGCTGCTCGGCCCGATTGATCGGACTGGTGAACGCTGCGCTCGACGCAAAGGATGCAGCCGCCTCCACGTCGTGACGGGACGGCTCCGTCTGGATGTCAGTCCTGGATGTCAGTCCTGGATCTCGTCGTAGCCCGCGTCACCGGGCAGCTTGATGCCGGCGATCCTGCCGTCGACGAACACGATCTTGGGCAGGATGCACGGCGGCGCCGGCATCGCCCGGGCGGCGGCCATCGCTTCGTCGACGGAGCCGAACCGCGCGAGGAACTCCAGGTTGGCCACCGTCGGCGGCATCATGGTCAGCTCGCCAGCTGTCGCCCGCCCGAGCGCGTCTCGCGGCGCGACCCACATGCTCGCGATCGTCTCGTTGTCGTCGTGCACGGAGTGCTGCCCGGCAGGAGCCGGGGCCAGGTAGAAGCGGGTGTCGAACCGGCGAGCACCTTCACCTTTCGGCGTGATCCAGTGTGCGACCCACTCCAACTGGTCGATCGCGGGTGCGAGCTCGTGTTCCTCGCACAGCTCGACCAGGTCGATCGTGCCATCGTGCACCCCCACCCGCGCCGACAGCGCGGGGTGGCCGTCGACGACGGTGTTGCCGCTGGGGTCATGTGCGAGGAGCACTCCCGCCTCCTCGAAGCACTCCCGGATCGCGGCCAGGCGATGAGCCTGTTCGAGGTCCTCGCCGTCGTGGGTCTCGACCTTTCCTCCGGGGAACACGTACATCCCGCTGCCGAAGACGGCCGCGAGCGTGCGTCGAAGCATGAACACCTCGACCCCTGCGCCACCGTCCTCGCGGTCCCTCACCAGCATCACCGTGGCGGCGAGCTTGACGGGAATGGGCTGCGGGGTGTCGGGCGTGGTCATCGTGGCGTAGTCTTGCCGGTCGTGCTGGTGTGGATGGATCTGGAGATGACGGGACTCGAGCCGTCGAAGCACGTCATCGTCGAGATCGCCACACTCATCACCGACGACGAGCTCAACGTCGTCGCCGAAGGACCCGACCTCGTAATCCATCAGCCAGAGGATGCGTTGGCACTCATGGAACCGATCGTGGTCGAGATGCACACCAAGAGCGGCCTCCTCGATGCGATTCGCTCCAGCACGATCACCCTCGACGACGCGGGCTCCCAGACGCTCGAGTTCATCAAGCAATGGGTTCCCGAAGCCCGCAAGGTGCCCCTGTGCGGCAACTCGATCGGGATGGACCGCCGCTTCCTCGACGCATACCTCCCGCAGATCGAGAACTGGCTGCACTACCGCAGCATCGACGTGAGCAGCGTGAAAGAGCTCGTCCGGCGCTGGTACCCAGGACTCAACAGCGGCCGCCCCTACAAGGTCGGCACTCACCGGGCCCTCGACGACATCCGCGAGAGCGTCGCCGAGCTTCGCTTCTACCGCGAGCGGGTGTTCGTGCCCAGCACCTCGCCGGCCGCGATCGCAGCTGCCGCTGCCGCCACCGACGCCGAGGCCTCGGTCACGACACCGCCTTCGGATCAGCCCGTCTCCTGATCGGGACGCAGCTCCCGTCCCTTCCACGTCACCGCGCCGCCGAAGCGGCGATGCCACCAACTGCGCAACAGCACGGTGACCAGGAGCACCACCCACGCCGGGAACATCGCAATCGCCCACCAGCTGAACCTGCCGGCGCGTCGGGCGAACACGGCGAACTGCGCCATCGACGCCACCGCACACCACGCCGAGGTGACCGCGCCACCAGCGAGTGACGTCACCCAGGCGGCGACGAGCACGGTGGCCCACCACGGCGTTGCGTCGAAGCCGATCGCAAAACCCTTGGTCCACCCTTCGATCACCTGGCGCAGATCGCGGGGGTACATCCGGAACGACGTACCGACCGATGTGCCGGCGAACAGGCGGGACCTCGGGAATCGGCGCGCCAGCGCGATGTCTTCCAGCACCGCGCCGCGCACGTCCGCGTGTGCATGACCTCCCGAATGTTCGTACGCGCCGCGTCGCACCGCCACCACCGGTCCGAACGCCACGCGAGTCGGCACGCGTTCGCCTCTCGGTGTGAACGCGGCCGAACCCATGAGCGCCACCACGTTGAAGAGCACGCTCACCTGCTCGTGCGGCCTCACCGTCGCATGGTGGGGCTGCATCGAGATCAGCTCATCGGGGTGATGTTCGAGCTGTGCGACCAGTGCATCGAGCGTGCCCGGAGCCAGCCGCACGTCGGCGTCGAGGAACACGAGCACCCGATTCGTCGCTGACAGCGCTCCGACGTGGCACGCGTGCGGCTTGCCGGCCCACCCGGCCGGCAGCGGCGGTGCGGCGATCACCGTCGCGCCGCCGGCAACAGCCAGGGACGCGGTCGCGTCGGCCGAGTGGTCATCGACCACGATCAGCTCGTCACCGTCGCGCACCTCGGCCACGAGCGAGGCGAGCAGTGCTGGAAGCGAGCGCGCCTCGTCGCGCGCGGGAACCACGATCGACACCGCCGTCCGCCGCGGTGGTGCGGTGGGGAGCGAACGCGGACGCCAGAACATCACCCACCCTGCCGACCAGCCGAGCACGAACAGCCAGAGCGCACTTCCGGTCGGCCACCCGATGTACGACCCGATGAACGACGACACATCGGAGGCGACCACGACGAGAGTCTGGCCGACCGTCGCAGACCATTCCCCCCGGGAGACGAATCCGGTCGACGGACGTCCCTCGTCGCCGGAACCGCCGGTGAGCACCATGATCGCGGGTCGATCCGGAGCGGTGAAGACACCGATCAAGCAAAGCCGTGATGAACCGTGCGTAAATGACTTGACCTCATCGACAGATGATGATTGCCTTGTCCTCGGTTCGCTGTCCGGCGGGCCTCAGAGACACCACGCACCAGGAGAACGCACCGACATGATCTGCACGACCGCACCGCAGCAGGGCCACATGGCCGCTGGCGCGCGCTCTTGCAGCGTGCTCGGTGGCTACCTGTGGAACGCATCGGTGGGCGTGACCATGACCTCGGCAGTTTTTGCCGGACACATGGACCCGACCACCAAGCGTCGCCCGGCCCGACACCTCGGAGCTCCTCCGTCGTAAGCCACGCTTACGTTCGGAAGCTTTCGCTCCGAGGCCGTCGGGATCTCTGATCCCGGCGGCCTTTCGCTTTTTCCGCTTCCGGACCTCCGCAACGCAACCGGTCCGTCCACACCGTTCTCCCGCAATCTCGAATTCTTCCGAGAGGAATCCATCCCATGTACGCAACGTCCAACATCGACATCATTGCCAACATCGACATCCGCGAGAGCGCCCCCGCTCTCGACACCTCCATCACCTCCGCCGGCACGAACGTTGATCGTGAGTCGCTGACGCGAGAAGCGGTGGATCGGGTGTTCGAGGAACTCGTCCAGGCAGAGACCGACAGCGTCGACGTCCCGGTCACCCTGCGCACCCCACAGGCCCGGTGCGCCGACGGCCATGGCACGCTCTCCCAGCTGTTCTTCTCCGACGACGTCATCGACATCGCTCGGGCCAAGGCCATCTGCTCGAAGTGCAAGTTGTCGATCAGCTGCCTCGAGGGTGCTCTCGACCGCGCCGAGCCGTGGGGCGTGTGGGGTGGCGAGCTGATCGACAACGGTCGGATCGTGGTCCACAAGAGACCGAGGGGGCGTCCGCCCAAACATCCTCGGCCCCTGGTGGTCATCGACGAGTGCCCCATCCCGGCTCACCTGGTCGCCTAGTTCCGGCCGACACTGTTCTGGTCGCGCCGTTTCGTTCATTCCGAGAAACGGCGCGACCAGAACGATCGAGATCCGGTCGTGGGTGACGCACTGATGCGAGCCTGCGACTGTCCCCATGGCACCTCCTGCCACAGCTGCCCCCCGGCTGTGGCAGGAGGTGCAGAGAGTCCCGCCCACGCCATGATCCGCGCTGCGCCGGTCGGTAGCCTGACCGAGTGGCTGCGAACCGTCGAGTGCTGATCGGGTCGATCGGCATCGCCGTTGCCGTCAGCGTGGTCGGCGGTTGGGCCCTCAGCCGGTCCGGCGACGAGGCCAACCCCATCGCCGTCCTCGACACTCCCGGCACCGCTCAGATCCCGTCGATCGGCACCAATCCGGAGGTGTCCGGCGACCGATTGCCGACGGTCGATCTCGAGACGAACGACGGCGCGACGATCTCCAGCGCCGACCTCATCGGGCAGCCGATGGTGCTCAACTACTGGTACTCCACCTGCGCACCGTGCAAGAAGGAGCTGCCCGACTTCGCTGCGGTGCACGAAGAGTACGGAGATCGGGTGCGCTTCGTCGGCATCAACCCCGTCGACACGCCGGAGGTGAACGAGTCGTTCGCCCGCGACCGCGGCGTTCGATACGAGCTGCTGCGCGATCCTGACGGTGCATATCAGTCGGAGATCCGGATCGCGACGGCACCGTTCACGCTGTTCGTCGCGGCGGACGGCACCATCGTTCGGCAATCCGGGGTGCTCGACGAGGTCGAGCTGCGCGCCTACGTCGAGGAGCTGCTGGCATGAACCTGTCGCTGAGCTTCATCACCGGCATGCTCGCTGCGGTGAATCCGTGCGGGTTCATCCTGCTGCCCACCTACCTGCTGTACTTCTTGGGACTCAGCAGTGCCGAAGCCGGCAAGCAGCGCGCACCGATCAGCCGTGCCCTGCTCGTCAGCGGCGCCGTGTCGGCCGGGTTCTTGAGCGTCTTCGTGGTGGTCGGAGGAGTGACACGGTTCTTCACCGACTGGATCAGCGAGAACGCGAAGTACGCGACCGCGGTGATCGGCGTGACACTGATCGCTCTCGGCATCGCGATGCTGTTCGGCTATCGGTTGCCCATCAACACACCCAAGATCGATGCCGGCGGACGCGACCGCACCGTCAAGTCGATGTTCGTGTACGGCATCGCCTACGCCGTCGCGTCCATCGGCTGCACCATCGGGCTGTTCATCTCCACCCTGTTCGGAGCGGCCAGCCGCGCTGGCTACGCCGCCGGCGTTGCCAATGTGGTCGCCTATGGCGCGGGGATGGCACTGCTGGTCACGGCGCTCACCGTCACGCTGGCGTTCGCCAACGTCGGTCTGCTCAAGGTGCTCCGCACGGGCATGCAACACGTCGAGACGCTCGCCGGTGCGTTCGTGCTGCTGTCGGGCGCCTACCTCCTCTGGTACTTCTGGCGGGTCGACATCCGCGAAGAGGGCGACCCGATCACCGATGCGGTCCAACGCTGGCAGCAACAGGTCCAGAACTTCCTGTACGACAACTGGGAACCCGTCGCCGGGGTGCTCGTGGTGATCGTCGGAGCCGCGTGTGCCGTCTCACTGGTCAACCAGCGACGCCGAACGCCACCCGTCGATCCGTCCGGACACGCGTGAGCGAGCAGTTCGCCGAGCTCCTTGCCACGCCCGGCGTGGACGAGGTGTGCGAGCTGCGCGGCATCTTCGGATTCATGGCCTTCCACGGCGGAGCGTTGGAGGAGATGACCGACGTGATCGCACGGGCAGCTGCCGAGCGAACCGGTGCGAGCTACTACGGGGTGCACCAGCCGAAGGGCATGGAGCGGCACATCCCGTCCACCCGTTTCGATCCAGCGGTCTCGCCACGCCTGCGTTCGTTCATGGACCACGTGCAGACGGTGATCACCGTCCACGGCTTCGGCCGGCGTGGCTACTTCACCACCTTGCTCGTCGGAGGTCAGAACCGTGCACTCGCGCACCATGTCGGCGAACGGCTGCGTCATCGGCTCCCCGCGTACGAAATCGCCACCGACCTCGATCGGATCCCGAAGGAGCTGCAGGGCCTGCACCCGAAGAACCCGGTGAACCTCCCACCGAAGCAGGGCGTGCAGATCGAGCTCCCGCCCCGGGTGCGCGGCACCACGCCGATGTTCTGGGACTGGGAGGGACCGGGCCTCACCCCGCACACCCAGGCACTGGTCGACGGACTCGTCGACGCCGTCGACTCCTGGCCACACTGAGACCCTCGATCGCCCGCGAGCTCACGGCAGGCGAACACTCACCGGCAGCATCGAGCCGGCTCAGCGAACGTCAGGGGGCCAGACGCTCGATCGACCAGCCGCCATCTGGCGTCTCCTTGCGGTACCGAAGGCGGTCGTGCAGCCGGCTGGGGCGCCCCTGCCAGAACTCGAACGACGTCGGACTCATCAGCCATCCACCCCAGAACACAGGTCGCGGCACATCGGTCATGTCGGCAAAGGTGCGTTCCATGTCGGCCACTCGCTCGTCGAGCTGGCCTCGGTCGGCGAGTGGTCGCGACTGCGGCGACGCCCAGGCGCCGAGCTGCGAGGCTCGTGGGCGGCTGGCGAAGTAGTCGTCGCTCTCGTCGTCGGGGAGTCGCTCCACCACACCCGTGACCCGGACCTGGCGGTGCAGTTGGAGCCAGGTGAACAACAGGCTCACCTTCGGATGCGCAGCCAGCTGGCTGCTCTTGTCGGAGTCGTAGTTCGTGAAGAACGAAAAGCCGCGCTCGTCGGCGCCGCGAGCCAACAGATACCGAGACTGAGGAAACCCATCCGCATCGATCGTGCTCAGCACGAACGCGTTCGGTTCCACGCAACCTGCCTCGGTCGCCTGCTCGAACCACGCCTGCCACTGGGCCATGGGATCGCCGACCAGGTCGCTCAGATCGAGCCCGGCTGTCTCGTACTCGTGGCGCCGCGATGCGAGGGACATCGATTTCCTCTCGGGTTGACCGGCTAGACCACCGGGATCTGGGTGGCACCGCGCATGTAGGGGCGCAGCTTCTCGGGGATCACGACCGATCCGTCGGGCTGACGGTAGTTCTCGACGATCGCTGCCCAGACGCGAGGCACCGCGAGGGCGGAGCCGTTGAGCGTGTTCGCGATCTGGGTGCCCTTCTCGCCGGTGATGCGGAACCGGATGTCGGCCCGACGGGCCTGGTAGTCGGCGAACCAACTGACGCTGCTCACTTCGAGCCAGTTGTCGCAGCCGGGCGCGTACACCTCGATGTCGAAGCTGCGGTGATGGCTCTGGCCCATGTCGCCGGTGCAGATCTCGATGATCCGGTACGGCAGACCGAGACCGGCGATGAGGCGCTCGGCCCGATCGCGGAGCTCCACGAGCATCTCGGCACCCTGGGCCGGCGTGGTGATGGCCAGGATCTCGACCTTGTCGAACTCGTGGGCGCGCAGCATCCCTCGCGTGTCACGCCCTGCGGATCCGGCCTCGCGCCGGTAGCACGGCGTGTAGGCCATCATCCGCACCGGCAGTTGCGCCTCGTCGAGCACCTCGCCGCCGTACAGCGACGTGAGCGGCACCTCGGCGGTGGGGATGGCCCACAGGTCATCGCGCTCGATCGCGTAGGCATCGTCGGCGAACTTCGGCAGTTGGCCGGTGGCGGTGAGCGTGGCCGTGGTGACCAACGACGGAGGGCGGATCTCCTCGAACGCGTCGGCGTTCATGTCGAGCGCGTACTGGCACAACGCACGCGAGAGCGTGGCACCCAGGCCACGCTGCATGGTGAACATGGCCCCGCTGATCTTGGTGGCCCGCTCGTTGTCGAGGATGCCGAGGGCGGTGGCGGTGTCCCAGTGGGGAACGCGCTGGTGCTCCGGGTAGTCGCCGAGCAGGCCGAAGGGGCCAGTGATGATCGGGTTGTCGCGATCGTCGGCCCCGTCGGGCGCGTCCGGATGAGGCAGGTTGGGGATGCGCAACAGCAGGTCACGAATCGCTGCCTGCACCTCGTCGCTCTCGGCAGCGAGGGTGCGCTCTTCGTCGCCCAAGGCCCGCGACTGGGCCTGCAGGAGCTCGGCCTGGTCGGTGTCGCCCGCTCGCCTGAGCGCTCCCACCTGCTTCGACAGGTCGTTCACCTGGGAGCGGATGAAGTCGCGGCGAGCGACGATCTCGCGACCGCGCTCGTCGAGCGCGAGCGTCTCGTCGAGCTGCGCGACGACCTCGGCGCTGCCCCGGCGGGCCATCGCGGTTCGCACGACGTCGGGCTGGTTGCGGAGCTGACGGATGTCGATCACAGGACCGTGAGGTTACTTGGCCGCCGGTGCGCAGCGATGGGCGAAGCGTAGGCCCCTACTGGTTCCTCTGCCGAAGTGTCGAGGCACCGGTCGCCGCCGACACACCACACTCGCCTGTGCGGTGCACCGGCGGCGCCGGCGAGATGTAGCTCAGCTGGCGTAGATCGTCAGGGTGCGGGTGGCCAGGTTCCTGCCGGTGATCCAGTGCGTGTAGTCGATGTGCGCCCGGTACTCGCCCGCGCGGGGTGGCAACAGCAACAGGTCGTAGCGTTCGGCCGAACCGAACGCGACCCGGTCGGTCATGACCGGGCGCCCCAGGTCTCGCATGACCCGGCTCGGCCCGGTCGGGTTGGACGTGTCGCGCAGCGGGCGACCATCGTGGGCGATCAGCTCGCCGATCAGCGCCGGCGTCACCCCGTCGGCCTCAGTGATCCGGAGACGGCACGGGAAGTAGCTCGCGTTGTTCACACGCAGTAGCGACGGTGCTGTGCCGTTGCCGACGACGTTCGCCCGGATATCGCGCAGGACCTGCACGCCGCCGGCCGTCGGTGCCGGCCTCGATAGGTTCCCGCCGAGGATGTAGAAGAACTGTGGGTCGAACCGGTTCAGACCCACGTCTTCGCCCGACAATCCGGCCGCATGACCCAACTGGTGCCAACGCGGGTCGACCGTGTAGGGCACCAGCAGCGTTTCGGTGGCGATGTCGTACTCCGGGCCGTCGACGAAGGAACGGCGGGTCCTGCCCGGTGTCACTGGATAGCTCGGGTGGACGACCGGATCGATGATCAGCGGGCCGAACATGCCCATCTGCACATGCAGCACCGTGTTGACGTGGCAGTGGTAGAAGTACGTGCCCGACGAGCCCTTGTTCGGGTCACCCGGAACACCACGCTCGGGCGACCATTGGTACGTGTATTCGCCCGTGACCTCGAATGACGTGTGGCCGACACCGTCGTTGCGCGGGTCGGGCTCCTGTCCGTGGATGTGGATGGTGTGCACACGCTTCGATGCCTTGAGCGGGACGTGGATCATCTCGCCTTCGGTCGCGCGGATCAGCGGCGATGGCAGGCCACGCCCGGACGTGGCGTCTTCGAATCCCCAGATCTCGTGCTCGGAGCCATCGGGGAAGCGCAGCCGGCGGTTGAAGAACTTGCGCAGGAACGTGCGATCGGGCGTCTTCCGGAACTCGGTCGTCGGGCTGCCCTCCTTTGGTTGATCGATGGCGAAGGCCACCTGCGTCGGGTAGGTGTGGTGCTCTGCCGCCAGCGGGGCCGGTCCCGTCGGGGTCGGAGGGGCCATCACCCAGTCGGCCATGATCCCGCCCGGATACAGCCCACCGTGGGCGGTTTGCGAGGTCTCGGCATGGCAGTGCATGGGGTAGTGCCAGTCCTCGGTCCGCGCCGCGAACACCTCGGGCAGCGCGTCGGGCGGCGGCTTGAGCGCAAGCACAACCACCTTGCGGTCGAGCGGGTCGAGCTCGACCGTGTCCTCCCAGTGCTGCATCTGCACGTGGCCCTCTGCGTCGATTGAGCCGGTGGTGCGGCTGTAGTCGACGGCGTTGTTGCGCACTGTCCACACGTGGTTCCCGTGGAAGTGCATTTGGTGCACCGCGACGCCGGCGTTGACCATCCGGATCATCTGTCCGGTAACGACGGTCGTCGCGGTTGCCGATGCGCTGAAGTTGCGCACGTCGGTGCGCCGCGGTGACCCGGCCACGAGGGTCTCTTCGTGACTGGCGAGGTTGATCTCCTCGTCCTCGGTCACGGCAACCGATTCGAACCCGGCCCGGCCGTTGAGGGTGAAGTACGCCGGCACGGCCGGGGTGGCGACGGGGTCGATGACTTCGCCGAGCTGTGCGCGGCGGCCCCACACCGGGTCGATGTCGTGGCAGATCCACAACCATTGCCGTTCGAACTCGGCCCCGCCCGAGGTGAGCCGCCAGTGATCGTCGGCCGGGACGACAACGAGCACGCCGAACAACCCCAGCGTCCGCTGCACGGGTCCGCCGCCCGGATCGGCGAAGACGTAGGTGCCGGCGGCGGGTGCGCTCAGTTCGACGGTCGCCGTTTGTCCAGGAGCAATCGTCCCGGTGGTGGCGAGCCCAAGCAACGACAGCTCGTGGGGCTGCGTCAACGTGTTGTGGACGCGCAACCGGATTCGACTGCCGGTCTCGGCGATGATAGTTCGTGCCGGGAAGTAGCTGCCCCAGTGCCTGCGTTTCAAGGCGTACACGAGCGGGTCACCGACGACCGGGTGGGCCGGCGATGGCCGGCCCTTCGGGGGCGGTGCAGCAGTCGGCGGTGCAGCAGTCGGCGGGAAGAGGCGGTCGGCCACCAACCGACCATCCGCGAAGAAGATGTGCGGCGTCGCGGTCAGGCTCGGAGATGGATCATCGATCGTGGTCGGCCGATCACCGAAGCCGCGCATGTACACCATCGCCCCGTCGACCATCGGGACGTACCCCTCGTTGACGTACAGGTCGAGTACGCCGTCGATGGGCACGATGCGCATCGGGGTCGACGCTGCCACCGAACCGCGCAGCAGACTCGCAGCCCCGGCACCAGCGGTGACGGCCCC
The DNA here is from genome assembly GCA_031400715.1 of Actinomycetes bacterium. Lineage (GTDB taxonomy): Bacteria > Actinomycetota > Acidimicrobiia > Acidimicrobiales > Ilumatobacteraceae > VFMC01. The sequence continues at coordinate 50,195 of JANNQK010000249.1, forward strand.
CACCGCGGCACCGTAGCGAAGCACATCGCGCCTCGTCGGAGCATCGGCATCAGCTGCTGTGGCGGGCCCCGTGGAGATATCCGGTGATGTCATTGGGTGCCCCCGTTGGTGGCGAGTGGTGCGACTTCGAACACGAGCGTGGTCGGCTCGGGCCGGGCGACGTCGTCGTAGGACAGGCTCAACGTTGCCGCTCCGCCTGGGGGGGCGAGGTAGCTGATCCAGCCGCTGACGGTGGTATGCGCAGCGACCTCGCGGACTGCGAGCTCGAAGTCGTACGGCGCGACGCTCGGCCCATCGGGGCCAACCTGCAAGCGGAACTGCCCGGGCGAGAGCAGGATCGGCCGGTCCAAGCCGTTGTGCACTTCGACGTCGACGCGCAAGGCGTCGGCCCAGGGGTTGTGCGCCGCGACCGTGGCGTCGTCTGCTGTTGCTGCAGCGTGGCCACCGTGGCTTGCTTGCGCGGCCCGGGGGGTACGTGGGGCGAGCGATGCCGACACGACGGCGACACTGCCGAAGCTCGTCGGCGCGCCACGACCGCGGGTGATCGTTGTCCTGTCGGATTCGTCGCGGACGGTCGACACGATCGCCGGCGCCGCCGCTGCTGCTGCAGTCGCAACTGCGCCGGCCCCGAGCAGCAAGGTGAACACCTGCCGTCGCGACCAGCGCTCGGACTTCGCTGCTGCAGACAGGCCCGCTGTAGAGAGGCCCGCTGCGGTGCCCCGCGCTGGTACCAGAACGTGGTCATGCATGTCCGCCCCTTTCGCCCCGACGACTTGTTGGGCTTCTCTTCGTACGACCGCAGCCTTCAGAAAACCTTTGACCGGTGCCGGCGGGATCGGGGTGCATTGGGAACTGATCCATCCCCGGCGGCGGGACGCGGCGAAGCGTTGGGATCGTCACGTCACCGCGGCGTGAGATTCGGCCGCCGGATCGGATCTTGCAGTTGGCCGAGAGCCGCGCGGTGTTCGAGTTCGGCGCGTTCTTGGCAGCGTCGCCGGCGCTGCGCTGCGCTTCGCCGGACGCGGTGACCGTCATCCCGTCCTCGTTTTCCCCGGCTACACAGCGGGTGACCGGTCGACGGCACGTCTTCCGTCCCGGTCAGTGGCGTACGTCGTAGAAGTACCGATCGACGAATGCCCGGTCGCGCCCGTCGATCGATGCCTTCACCTCGGCAGCGTGGCGTATCAGGCCGAAGGCGTGCCAATCACCGAATCGATCGAACTTCCTGGTCGAGGTGACCACTGGCGCCGTGCGCAGGTGCACGAAGCGCCGACCGGTCGACCGGCCGTGCTCGCGGAGACGCCTGGCGAAGTCGAGGTCCTCGGCGAGCATCATCTCCTCGTTGAACCCGTGGATCTCGTGGAAGTCGCCGGTTCGGCACCAGAGCATGCCGCCGCCGAGGCCCGACAGTCGCACGCCGGCGCGGACGATCGCGTACGTGAGATCGACGCCGATCGAGTGGCGCTCCGGCTCGACCACGGCGCTGCCCCCGACGATTCGACCGGTGGCCAGGTGGCGCTCGACGTCTCCCAACGCCCGAGGCGACATCAGGCTGTCCGCGTCGATGGTCACCAGGATGTCGCCCGTTGCCATCGCCCCGCCTGCATTGCGCACCTGGCCGATCGTTCTGGCGTCGTCGAAAACCACCCGCGCGCCCAGGTTCTCCGCCACATCCGCTGTTCGATCGCTGCAGCGATTTACGACCACGATCACCTCGGGCTGGTTCTGCACCGAGCGACCCGCGCGTGCGATCGCCTCGAGGCACGAGGGCAGCAGACGTTCTTCGTTGTGCGCCGGCACGATGACGGAGATTCGTGTCACGGCGCCTACATCGTCATCACCACCCGCAACCTTGACCACCGTTTCGGCGTCTGCATCGGTCCGGTCGCACGGGCCGGTCGCACGGGCCGGTCGCATGGTCCGTTCGAGTTGCCGGATGCGCGCCGTATCGTGCAGTTCGTGACAGGCGGATGTCCCGACCAGATGAACCCGACCAGATGAACCCGACCACATGAGCGCGGTGGAGGTCGACGGCCTGACCGTGCGCTACGGCGATCTCGTGGCGGTGCACGAGGTCTCGTTCCGGGCCGAGCACGGCGAGGTGACCGCAGTGCTCGGACCGAACGGAGCTGGGAAGACCAGCACGATCGAGGTCTGCGAGGGGTATCGACGCGCCAGCGCGGGTTCCGTACGCGTGCTCGGAATGGTGCCCGCCGACCACCAGCGGCAGCTCAGTGAGCGGATGGGCGTGATGCTGCAAGAAGGCGGGGTGTACCCGAGCGCTCGCGTCCGAGATGCGGTGCGGCACTACTGCGACCTCTACGGGCGCGGCGTCGATCCCGATGCACTGGTCGGTGCGGTGGGGCTCGCCGAACGATCGAGCACGACGTGGCGCCGGCTCAGCGGAGGCGAGAAGCAGCGACTGTCGCTCGCCCTCGCCCTTGCCTGTCGACCCGACGTCGCCTTCCTCGACGAACCCACGTCCGGTGTCGATGTCCTCGGTCGCGACACGATCCGGGCGATCGTCCGCGATCTCGCAGCCGGCGGGTGCGCGGTGGTGCTGGCCACCCACGAGCTCGACGAGGCCGAACGGTTGGCCGACCGCGTGGTGATCTTCGATCGGGGCGAGGTGATCGCCGACGGCACGCTGAACGAGCTTCGTCACGGTCATGACGAGATCCGGTTCCGAAGCGCCACGGGTCTCGATCTCGAATCGCTCGCCACGGCCACCGGGCTCACCGCTTCTGCGGTCGGTCCTGATGAGTACCTCGTGCGTACCGCAGCCGACCCGCAGGTGGTCTCACGGTTGAGTGGCTGGCTCGGCGATCACGGGCATCCCCTCACCGATCTGCGCGCGGGCGCGCAGCGGCTCGAGGACGTCTTCCGGAGGCTCACCGCTGCTGCTGCCGACGGGTCCCGGAGCGACTCGACGGGGGATGGCGACGGCTCAGGCGCCGACGAGGCGTCACGGTGAGCCGGCTGTCCGCCCAGGTTCGCACCGAGCTCCAACTCGTCGCACGCAATGGGGAGCAGCTGCTGCTCACGCTCGGCATCCCGGTGATGCTGCTCGTGTTCTTCAGCCTGGTCGACGTGCTGCCCACCGGCACCGGGGACCCCATCGACTTCCTGGCTCCCGGCGTGCTCGCGTTGGCCGTGATGAGCACGGCGATGGTGAGCCTCGGCATCGGCACCGGCTTCGAGCGCGCCTATCAGGTGTTGAAGCGCCTCGGCGCCACCCCGCTCGGACGGGGCAACCTCATCGCAGCCAAGATCGTCGCCGTCGTGGCGGTCGAGCTCGCCCAGTTCGCCGTCCTCGTGCCGATCGCCGTGGTGCTGGGCTGGAGCCCGCCGTCACCGAACTGGCTGTTGGCGGTTGTCGCCGTCGTGGTGGGAACGGTCGCGTTCGCCGGCATCGGCCTCACGATGGCCGGCCGATTGCGGGGCGAGGTCAACCTCGCGGCACAGAACGGCCTCTACCTCGTGCTGTTGCTGCTGGGGGGAATGATCATCCCCTTCGACGAGCTGCCCGCACCACTGCGGACGTTCGCCCGGGTGCTCCCGTCGGGGGCGTTGGCCGATGTGCTGCGCGATGCGCTCGCCGATGCGGGTTCACGCCCGGGCACGAGTTGGATCGTGTTGGCAGCCTGGGCTGTCGTGACCCCGCCGGTGGCGCGGGCGCTGTTCCGCTTCGAGGGCCACCGGTGACCACATCGTCATCTGGGGCTCAGGCCTGCACGACGGGTCAGGCAGCCTCATTGCGCATTCGGCGCCGAGGGTGACATCGGTTGCGGGGGATCGGAGCGATCGAACGCCGCCGTGACCTCGTCGTAGGTGAGGGTCGTCTCGTCGTTGCCGACGATCTCGGCTGCGGGAATGCGCTCCGAGCGGACGTAGGTGTTCTCGCGTTCGAAGTCGCGTGAGAACCGCTTGAAGAACAAGAAGACGACGATCGACCAGAGGAACATGCCCCCACCGATCTTCATCAGAGCTCCGGCGATCTGCTGATCATCTGTCGGGCTGAGACCCCACACCCGTACCGGCGTGTTGTAGTGCTTGTACACGGTGCCCTCGGCGAAGGTGAGCCAACCTGCGGGCACGGTGGGCACGACGCTCATCAGGAACAGGTAGATGCACTTGCCGAGATGGCCGAGGCGAAGCTCCTCGAACGGTCCGAGCACGGGACACCACATCAGCGTCGCCGTCGTGACGACCAGGAGGTGCAGGCCGTAGTGGAGCGGGCCGTTCTCCGTCGAAGCGTTCACGAGCACCGGGATGTGCAGGATCATCACGACGACGTTGAAGATCACGCCGGCGACAACAGCGGTGGTGAAGTACCGGAAGACGCGGTACGCCTTTCCTTCGCCGATGATCGTGCGCGCCATCCAGGTGGGGATCGACATCAGCGCCAGCGGCGGCACGAGGTAGCTGAACACCAGGTGCTGGAACATGTGCACCGAATACAGGTAGTTCTCACCGATGTCGTGCACCGGCCAATCGGCTGCGAACCAGAACAGGCCAACGGCTCCGGTGAAGCACGCAATCTGTCGCCGGCTGACCGGTGCCTGCCCGGCCGGCACGGCCCGCGGCCCGATGACTCGTGCCATGTACACGTACGCGCCGATGAAGAACACGACGAGTGCCCACACCTCCGGGTGGGCATTGAAAGCCCATGGATCAGTGAAGGTCGTTGCGCTGGTGGTGTCGGCGAACACTGGTCGCCTCCGAAGGTGAGGTCATGGGGGTCAGGAGTTCGGGGTCAGCTCTGGTCAGGTGGGGCTGAAGAAGCGGAACGTGGCGAGGAAGGCCATGTACACGAGGATCGCGAGGATGAGCCCGGTGTAGAACAGGTAGCTGAAGATCTTGCTGTCGCCCTTGAGGTGCATGAACAGCGAGGCGACCATGACGAACTTGATCGCCATCAGCGTCAGCAGCGTGGGCAGGAAGAACGGTCCGAAGTCGATCCAGTAGGTGGACGTCTCGAGCGCCGTGATGGCAGCCAGGATGATCGCGACCTTGACGTAGTAACTGTCGGGCTTGTGCTCGTGCACGTGCGGTTCGTGTGCGTCGTGGTGCTCGTGGCCGTCATGCCCATCGGCGTGATCGACGTGTTCCGCGGTGGTGCTCATGTGGGCCTCGCTCAGGTCGGGATCAGGTAGACGAGGGTGAAGATGATGATCCACACGACGTCGACGAAGTGCCAGTAGAGACCGACGAGCTCGACCACCTCGGCCTTGTCGCCGGGGATGCGACCACGCTTGTTGACGCCCACCAGGGCCATCAACATGATGATGCCCACCGTGACGTGCACACCGTGGAAGCCGGTGAGGGTGTAGAAGCTCGAGCTGAACAGGCTGGACGTGAAGCCCACGCCCTCGCGATAGAACGCCGTGAACTCGTAGACCTGGCCACCGACGAACGTGGCGCCGAGCAGCGCGGTGACCGTGAGCCACAGGTTGGTGCGACGATCGTCTTTCTGGGCAGCGGCCGACACGGCCAGCACCATGGTGAGCGAGCTCATCAACAGCACGAAGCTCGACATCGACGTGAACGGGATGTCGAAGATCTGGTCGGGGCCGGCATCGGCTGGGTGACGACCTCGGTACAGCATGTAGGTGGAGATGAGGCCGCCGAACAGCAGGCACTCGCTGCCGAGGAACAGCCACATCGCCATCTTGTTGTTGCTGAGCCCGGTGGAGGTGGCGTGACCGCCGTGGGCATGCCCGTCGGAGACGGGTTCGTGGACAGCGATGTCAGCCAATGGTCGCCAACTCCTTGTTGGTCCCGCCACCGTCGACCGGCGGGTCGTAGTCCGAATCGTCGGCGACCGACGGCTCGAGTGCCCACGCGAACATTGCGATGAGCACGATGAAACCACCGACCACGATCAGCAGGCGGTTGTAGATCACGCCGTACCCCATGAGCGGCAAGGCGAAGGCGAGGATGATCGGCCAGTACGAGGGCGACGGCAGATGGATGTGCTTGTCGCCCTTGGCCTCTTCGGCAGCAAGGATCTCCTCGCCGGACGCGACCTTGCGCACCTCACCTGAATCGTGGTCGACCTCGTACTTGCGATGGAAGAACTCATCGAGCGCGTGCACAGTCGGAATCGCGTCGAAGTTGTGCTCCTTCGGCGGGCTGGCGGTCATCCACTCCAGGCTTCGGGCATCCCAAGGGTCGAGTGGCGCCTTCGCCGTCGTCGACGACTTCTTGTGGGTCTGCCACACGTTGAGCAGGAACATCCCGACCCCGACAGCGAGAACGAACGAACCAACCGATGAGACCCGGTTCCAGAACCCGATGTTGAAGAATCCCTCGCCTGCACGGGCCTCGGTCCAGTTCATCGTTCGACGCGGCATGCCCTGCAAACCGATGACGTGCATGGGGCCGAAGGTCAGGTTCATGCCGATGATCATCAGCCAGAAGTTCCACTTGCCGATGCGCTCGCTGAGCATCTTGCCGAACATCTTCGGCCACCAGTAGTAGAAGCCGGCGAAGAAGCCGAGAACGGCCCCGCCGAAGATCACGTAGTGGAAGTGAGCGACGATGTAGTAGGTGTCGGTCTGTTGGGTGTCGCTGGGTGCCACTGCATGGGTCACACCCGACAATCCACCGATCGTGAACTGCACCACCAGGCCGATCGCGAACAACATCGATGTCGTGAACCACAACTTGCCGCCCCACATGGTGAGCGTCCAGTTCACGATCTTCACGCCGGTGGGGATCGCGATCAGCATCGTCGCGACCGAGAACACGGCGACGCTCACCGGGCCGAGGCCGCTGGCGAACATGTGGTGAGCCCACACGCCCCATCCGACGAACCCGATCGCAGCGCCGGAGAACACGACGAAGCGGTATCCGAACAGCGGCTTGCGGCTGAACACCGGCAGGATCTCGGACACCATGCCGAAGGCAGGGAGCACCAAGATGTACACCTCCGGGTGCCCGAAGATCCAGAACAGGTGCTGCCAGAGCAATGGGTCGGCGCCAGCCGACACGTCGAAGAACGTGGCATCGAACTCGCGCTGGAACATCAGCAGGAACAACGCCACGGTGATGACGGGGATCGCGAACACCAGCAGGAACTGCACCACCAGGATCATCCACGTGAAGATCGGCATCTTCATCAGCGTCATTCCCGGTGCCCGCATGTTGAGGATGGTCACGATCAGGTTGAGCGCGCCGGTGAGCGAGGCGATACCAGTGATCTGCAGGCCGAGGCCCCAGAAATCGATGCCGTGACTGGGTGAGAACAGAGCGTTGGCGTTCGGCTGGTACATGAACCACCCGCCATCGGCAGCACCGCCGAGGAACCAGGACGTGTTGAGGAACAGACCACCGGCGAGGAAGCACCAGAAACCGAATGCGTTGAGGCGCGGGAACGCGACGTCACGCGCACCGATCTGCAGCGGGATCATGTAGTTCGCGAACGCAGCAGCCATGGGCATCACGAACAGGAAGATCATCGTGGTGGCGTGCATCGTGAACATCTCGTTGTACAGCCCGGCGCTGAGCACCGTGCCCTCCGGACCGGCGAGTTGCAGCCGGATGAGCAACGCTTCGACGCCGCCCACCAAGAAGAAGAACATCGCCACGACGCCGTACATGATGCCGAGCTTCTTGTGGTCGACGGTGAACACCCATGATCGCCACCCCGTGGTGGCGACGGGGCGGCGAAGCACGCCGAATGCCTTCGCGGGGGTGACGGCGGCGGAAGCGCCGGCGCCGGCGAGCGCCGGCACGGTGTCGGGTCGTTCGATGATGGCCATCTGGGGTGCTCCGTCAGTTCCGCTCGAGGAGGTACGCGATGATCTGGTCGATCTGGGTTTCGTTCAGGCCGAGGGCCGGCATGCCGCGGACCTTGCCGCCACTCTCGGCCTTCTGGGCGTCGCTGGCGTACATCGGCTTCTTGGCAGGCGCGTTGCGGAGCCACTCGCGCAGGTCGACGGCGTTCAGGCATTCCTCGGTCACGCCTTGGAGGTAGAGAGCGCCGAACTCCTCGGGAGACGCATTCCACACCCGATCGCGGCACTCCTGCGTGAGCAGGTCCCACGTCGCACCGGCGAAGGTGTTGCGCGTCATGAGGTGGGTGAGGTTGGGAGCTGCACCCGACACCACGAACTGGTCGGGGTTGGCGAGCACCGGTGTCACCTCTCCATCGGGTGACGTGGTGCTGAGGCCATTGACCTGGTGGCAGTAGGCACAGTTGGCGGTGAAGGTCGCCTCGCCGAGCGCGGCCTGCGATCCAGCCTCGGGACGGACGTACTCCTCGACCTGGTTCGCCACCCACGTGTCGAAGTCGGCCTGGTCGAGCGCGACGGCCTCCATCTTCATGTTGGCGTGGCTGAGGCCGCAGAACTCGGTGCACTGGCCGGCGTAGATGCCCGGCTGGTTGGCCTGCATCCGCAGCGAGTGGACACGGCCGGGAACGGTGTCCTTCTTGCCGTTGAGCGCGGGGGATCCAGAACGAATGGATGACGTCACGGCTGGTGAGGCGGAGCATGACGTTGGTGTTCGCAGGAATCACCAGCTGTCCGCTGGTGACGATCGGTGTGGGGATCCCCCCACAGCCCTCCTGCGCGGGATAGTCGTACTCCCACCACCACTGCTGACCGGTGACGTTGATGATGCATTCGGTGTCGGACGACTCGGCGAGATCGAAGATGGTGCTGACCGTCGGGATGCCCACGCCGACCAGGATGAGCGCGGGCAGGATGGTGAGGGCGATCTCGAGCGCCGGCTTGCCATGTGTCTGCTCGGGCATCGGCTGGCCCTTGTCGCGATAGCGGACGACGACGAACGCAACCACACTCATCACGATCACGCCGACGATGCCGGCCACCATGAAAATCGGCCACTGCAGATCATGGATCTTCTGCGCGTTCTCACCCTTGGGCTGCCACGTGTCCTGGGGTGCGTCTTTCGCGCAGCCTCCCAGCACGACGGCTGACGCGGCGGTGAGGCCGAGCACGAGCGCTCTGCGACGACTTGTCCTACGACGGGTCATGTACGGCACGGTCCTCACGGTAGCCAGCTTGGTGATTCGTTGGTTGTTGACGGCGCCATGACTCACGGCACCACGATTTCGACGGTGGCGCCTTGGACATCGGGCACGACGAAGGTGTATGGCTCGGCCGAACCGGCGCTCGACTTCGGGAACTTGAGCGTCATGAACTGACGGCCATCAGGCTCGACCAGCGTGGTGCACGTGACGGGCTTCTCGGTGACTTGCGTGCCGTTCACATCGGAGGTGAACGCGCCGAGCGTCGCCGTGAGGCGCACGGTCCGATCGCTCAGGTTGCGGAACATGATGTTCGATGTGTTGCTTCGCTGGAGCGTGACGGTGCGGCTGTACACGCCGGTGCCGACCTGTTGGCCGTACAACTGGCCCTCGTCGTTGAAGATGATCGTGGCCGCGACGTTGCTCTTGGCAGCGACCGTTTGGGAGCCGTTCTTGTCAGCCTCGGTCTCTTCGTTGTCAGCGCACACGGACGGCTCGCTGGCGACCGTTTCGTGCTCGTGCAACGGCCGTTCACCATCGATCGCCATGACGGCACCAGTGCTGACCAGGCCGAGCGTTGCGATCGTGCAGATGCCACCGATGACGCTGGTCTTCAACGTGGCCTTGCTGGCGAACAGGAAACCGCCCAGGGTGATCAGGGCGGCAACGATGCCGAACACGGCCGGGCCGGCCTCCTTCGAGAGGAACAGCATGATCCGTGAGAAGGAGTAGATGACCACCGTGAGGCCCACGGCGCCGAGCACGGGGAACTCCATCGGATGCATGATCCGACTCCGGACGGAGGCGTTGAACTGCTTGTCGGCCGAGGCCCTGTCGGCCCAGGCACCGACCAACCATTCGAACCACGCGATCAGCAACACGACGATGCCGGCCTTGAACACCACCGGCGTCGCGACCAGACCGATGGCGACGAGCGCTCCACCGACGGCGCCGATCGCGGGCCACATGCTGTTGCCGGGTCGGGGCTGCGCCGCAGCAGAGGTGGTGGTGACGCCACTCTGCATCCCGCCGACGTTGGAGTCGCGCACCCAGAAGTTGATCACCATGAGGAACGACAGCGCGATCGCGACGGAGATGAGACCGATCGCCGCCGTCCACGCGGTTGCGCCGTCGTAGCTGACGCCGAAGACGACGGCCGCAACGACAGCGATGACGGTGCCGCCGATGAAGAGTTTGGAACCCGTGGTGAACATGCGTGCCCTACCCGATCACTTCGTGATGTAGACGACGAACCACAGTGCGACGTACATCGCGCTGAGGAAGTACCAGTACATGGCGTGCGCCGAGATGATCTCGCGCTCGCTCGTGCGACCGCCGAGATAGCGCAGTGCGGCGACGGCGGTGAACACCAGGCCCACGATCATCAACGCCACGAATGTGCCGGTGAGTGCGTAGAACATCGTCTGATAGGTGCCGTCGCGCAGTGCCGCGCCCATCTGGCGATACACGAACGCCTGCGAGTTGATGACAGCGAGGCCGAGCAGCGCGACCAGCCCGAGGGCGAGCGATGTGTTGGTGCGTTGCTCTCGCCGAGCGGAGTACACCGCCCACTGGGCGAAGATCCCGATGAACAAGAACGCGATGAGCATCACGTTCGTCGGCACGTCGGGCACCTTGATTCCGGCCGGCTTCCACTCGGCGCCGGCCACCGACAGCGCGTCTTGGCGGAAGCGGAGGTACAGGGCGATGAGGCCGCCGAACAAGGTGGTGCCGGCCGCGCATCCGAGGGCCGTGCCGACGAACAGCTGACGGCGCGGGGCCGGCGGCGGTGCAGCAGGGAGTGCGTACATCAGGCGGCTCCTTCCGATCGATCGGGTTTCAGGTCGAGCAGGGGCTCGGCTGACGAGATGATGTGGACGTCGGCGAAGTTGTCACCTGGCGCAGGCGACGACGTCGCCCACTCGAGGGTCTGGCCATCCCACGGGTCGTCGCCCGCGAGAGCGCCCTTGGTGACGGACTGGATGGCCAGGCCGACGAAGGCCAACACGGTGAGGGCCATCAGACCGTGCCCGATCGCCACCAAGGTGTTCCACAGCTCGGACGGACCGCTGTAGTCGAACAACGTGCCCGCAGCGGGCTGGTCGGCGAAACCGGCGAGGTAGTACGGCAACGAGGCGAGGATCGTGGCGAGCACGCCGAGCAGCGCCAGCGGGAGCACCTTCTTGTCGTCGATACTGCGCCCCCAGATCTTGGGACCCCAGTACACGATGCCGCCCATCATCGCGAGCACCGTGCCGTAGCAGACGTAGATCCACGCACCCTCTTCGAACACGGTGCCGGTCAGCTGTGCGTCACCGATGTGACCCACTGCGTTGCCGGCCGCGCCGACGAGCACCATGCCCGCTCCGAAGAAACCGAACAGCATCGGCGACTGGATGCGCGGACGACCGGCCGCCGCGAGCAGGAACATCAGGACGACGACCACGCCGCCGAGCAGCGGAAGAACGTTCAGCAGGGCGAAGGGCACGATCTCGCGCAGGGCATCGCCGAGCTGCATGTCGACGATGTCGCGCGGGAGCGACGCGTCAACCTGGGCGACGCCGGCGAACAGCGCCGTGCCCACCAGACCGATGCCGATGAGGCCGACGCCCCGCATCGGGAGCCGCTTGCGCGTCGCGGTCGCGACGGTCTCGAGCGCCAGGCCGAACACGGGTACTGCATACAGCAGCGTGGCCGGCTGCGAAGCCGACACGCGCAGCCATTCGGCGATGCCGACGTTGCCACCGAACGTCGTGCGGGCGTACTTGTGGTCGATGAACAACACGACGAGCACCCCGAAGAGCACCGGAAGGGCGAGCAGCAGGCCGAGGGCGTGCACGAGGGCAGACCACGAGTACATCGGTACCCGACGCATGTTCATGCCCGGAGCACGGGTGGTGAGGACCGACACTGCGACCGAGCCGGCCGCGGCGACGAGGCCGATGACGGCCAGTGCCATCGAGACGAGGAACAACTGCACCATCTTCTCGTCGCCGCCCCCGGGACCCCCGTTGGCGATGATCGAGCCGATCACCATGCCCGTGCCCAGCAACCACGCCCAGAAGCCTGCGGCGGCCAGGCGGGGAAAGGCCAGCGACCGGGCACCGAGTTGGAGCGGAACGACAGCGAGGGACAGCCCGATGCCGAACGGCACCACCACACCGAAGGTGAGCACCAGGCGGAACAGCGAGAACAGCTGGGGCAGCGCGCCGGCGTCGAGCAGGTCGGTGGTCCCGTCGATGCGCTCGATCCCCAGCAGCGCGCCGACCGTGGCGATGGCCAGCAGGAGCAGCAACGAGGCTCCGATGAAGAGGCGGCCGATCTTCTTGTGGTCGGTCGTCGTGATCCAGTCGGCCACCGAAGTCAGGAGGCCATCGGCGCGTTCACCGGAGTGAGCGTCGACGTGGTCGACGCCGGTCCCGGCAACGGTGGGATCGATGGTGGTCATGTGCAACGAGCTCGATTCGTCTCAGGCCGCGCAGGTCGGCCTGGTGTCTTGTGCGCTGGTGGACGACCGGATTCGACGGACGCCGGTCGCATGGTGATCGCATGGTGATCGCATGGTGGTCGCATGGTGAGGGATTACTGGAGCGAGATTACCCACAGGGCGGGTCCGCGACGGAAATCATGTGCGCGCGTCACGCTCGACGGTCCGGAAGGGAGGCCGAAGGTCTCGGCGCAGCGGCTCAGAAGCCGGAGCGCACGAGCACGTCGACGGTGATCGCCGCGAACAGCACGGACACATAGGTGATCGAGTAGGCGAACACTCGCATCGACCGCTGTGGACTGGGCCGGCGACCCAGGTCGACGGTGCTCCACGTGAAGCCGGCTCCGGCGGCCACCGCAGTGATGCCGTAGATCCAGCCGAGATCGGCGACGGGGACCAGCGCGATGCTGGTGAGCACCATCAGGACGGTGTAGACCACCATGTTCTTGATCGCCTGCTCCATCGGCACCACCACGGGAAGCATCGGCACCCCTGCCGCTCGGTACTCGTCGATGTGGCGGATCGCCAGCGCCCAGAAGTGAGGCGGTGTCCACAGGAACATCAGCACGAAGAGCATGACGGCGGTCCAGCTGACCGTGTTGGTGACCGCTGACCAGCCCACGAGCACGGGCACTGCGCCCGCTGCGCCTCCGATCACGATGTTCTGCTTGCTGGTGCGCTTCAGCCAGATCGTGTACACGAAGACGTAGAAGAGGGTGGCGCTGAGGGTGAGGCAGGCAGAGAGCAGGTTGGCTCCCCACCAGAGCACTCCGAACGCAAGCGCCTCGAGAGCGAGCGCGAACACCATCGCAGCCCGCGGGGTGATCAGGCCAGTGACCAGCGGGCGACCGGCGGTACGCGCCATCAGCGCATCGATGTCGCGATCGACCACCATGTTGATCGCGTTCGCCCCCGCCGCGGCGAGCGTGCCGCCGAAGAGCGTGACGATGACCAGCCACGTGCTCGGCCAGCCGCGCTCGGCGAGCACCATCGTGGGCACCGTGGTGACGAGCAGCAACTCGACGACGCGGAGCTTCGCCAGGGCGACGTAGCCCTGGACCTTGGTGGTCGGCGTGCGCGTGGAACCGTGCACCACGCCACCCGGCGCCAACCGGGAGGGAACGAGAGGGCGGGCGCCGACAGCCATTGAGGATGCATCGTACGGGTCGGCGGGAAGGACAACCAACCGGGGAAGGCAGCGGCTCGCGTTCCGGGCGACCGCCGCCCTCGACCCGCCCTCGACCCGCCCTCAACCCGCCCTCAACCCGCCCTCAACCCCGATCGATCCCCGATCGATCCCCGATCGATCCGGAGGAGACGCGGTGAGACCGGGCGAGACCGAGGCAAACTGAAGACATGCCGGTTGCCCCGTCCCCTTCGATCGTCGACCAGCCGACGACCGACGAGACGATCGATCCCGATCGCCCGTGGGTGGTGCTCGTGTGGAACGATCCGATCAACCTGATGAGCTACGTCACGTTCGTGCTGCAGAAGCTGTTCGGGTACTCGCTCGAGAAGGCGACCGAGCTGATGCTCGATGTGCACCACAAGGGCCGCGCCGCCGTCAGCAACGGCAATCGCGAAAAGGCCGAACTCGACGTCTTCCGGCTGCACGAACATGGTCTGTGGGCCACCATGCAGCAGGACGACTGACCGTGGCGCGCTGGCAGTTCCGCCCACCTGTGGAGCGCACCAAGCACGGATTCCGGATCAACATCGACGACCGCGAACGCGAGGTGGTGCGGCACCTGCTCGACGAGATGCGTTCGCTGCTGCTGGGGCCCTCCGATCACCCAGCGCTCAAGCGAGTGTTCCCGACCGCCTATCACCTCGAGGAACACGCCGAGCACGACGCCGAGTACCAGCGGTTCATGCGCGAGGAGCTGGTCGCGTCCCGACTGGCCGGCATCGAGACCGTGATGGAGGCTCTCGCCGGCCGACCACCCCTGACGGAGAGCCAGGTGCTTTCGCTCGCCCAGGCGCTGAACGGGGTGCGGCTCGTGCTCGGCACCGTCCTCGACATCGGTGAAGACGACCATCCCGACGACATCGACCCCGACGATCCGCTGGCCGCGGAGCATCAGCTCTACGGCTTCCTCAGCTGGCTGCTGGAGTGGACGGTCAGGTCGTTGTCGTCTCGAACATGAAGCACTCGACGCAGCCGGGCCCGAGGCGCGCCCCGACGGATGGTCCGATCCGATAGCGCATCACGTCGTCCACGGCGGCCGTCTCACCGACGGCGGACGCCACCGCATCAGCGATCGGTTCGGTTGCCGCGTCGGCGTGGCCGACCGCCACGCGGAGGTGCCTGCCGTGGCCGATGATCGCCGTGGCCATGACGTTCACGGCGGCGAGCACGGAGTCGACCTCGGAGACCACCGACACCAGGCCAACGCGCGTCTCGAGCACCGGGAGGCGCGCCGCGCCGTCACGATGACCGCCCGGTCGCACCAGATCGAGCGCGCTCGTGATGAACACGTTGCCGACGGTGGGGGCGAGCGTCTCCGCGACCATGGCGGCCTCGTCGATCGTGGCGCCGCGTTCGAGCGCCTCGCCTGCAGCCCAGACGCAACAGCCGATGCCGAAGCTGGCCGCACCCGAGTCGACCAATCGGACCGGTGCACCGAGTCGGTGGGCTGCGAGACGCGCCGAGTTGAGCGTTCCGGACACGGAACTGGCCACGTGGATCGACAGGATCTCCGAGCAGCCGCCGTCGAGCAGGGCTTCGTAGGCGAGGGCGAACTGACCCGGACTCGGTTGACTGGTGAGGATCTCGGGTTGCGCCCGGTGGTCGAACCGGGCGTAGAAGGCGTCGGCGTCGAGGTCGACCCCTTCCAGATACTCCTCCTGATCGATCGTGATCGTCACGGGGACGACCTCGACGCCGAACCGTCGTGCCAGCGCCTCGGGCAACTGCGCGTTCGAGTCGGTGCACAATCCGATGCGGAGGGGTCGGCTCATGACACGTCGTCCGCAGACCTCGGGGAGGTACGGAACGAGGACGGGAAGGCGACGAGCACCTCGACGGTGGCGCGGACAGCGACCCGTGGTGTGACTCGGACGATGCCGAGGCCATTCGGGCCGGAGGACATGCGTTCAACCGTACGGGCGGCCAGGGTCACGCGTCCTCCGTGAGCACGGATCGACCCTGATTCGTCATCCGATTCACACCGAACGTGGGCATGTCCGAGCCCGCCACCGCGCTCCGAGGCGGCCGGCCACGTTCGATCTGCGGCAGCGTCAGCCGGTGGCGGCATCTCCGAGCTCGGTGAGCCATGCCGGCAGCCGGACCGGGCGGCCCCGCGCGTTGACCGCTCCATGTGCGGTGACGGCCGACGCCCTGACCTGGGCGCCGACGGTGAGCAGGTAGGCGAGTTGGAACGTCGCCCGCGTGGTACCGCCGAGCACGAGGTGCACGACCACCTCATCATCGAAGATCAGCGGGAGTCGGTACTGGACGAAGCACTCCAGCACGGCGTGATCGACTCCATCCTTGCGGAGCTCGGTGTACGGCTTGCCCAGCGCTCTCAAGTACTCGACCCGTGCCTCTTCGAGGTACAGCAAGTAGTTCGCGTGGTGCACGATGCCCATCGCGTCGGTTTCGGCGAACCGAACACGGATCCGGTGCGAGAACGCATAGTCCGCCGGGTCGAGGGATGGATCGACATCGAGGCGCACGCGCTGCAACGTAGTGCGCCCGTCGGGGCCGGGCCGGGGCCGGGCGAGCAGGTGGAGACCAGATCGAGACGCGACGCACCTCGATCCGACTCGCCGGAATCGCCTGGTCTGCGGGGGTGCCCGGAACCGCTGGTGGGATTCCGACGACTCGGTGCTAGTGTTTCGACGCTCTCAACCGGAGAATCTCCTAGCCCCCATCGTCTAGTGGCCTAGGACACCACCCTTTCAAGGTGGCGGCACGGGTTCGAATCCCGTTGGGGGTGCTAGTGACCATTCATGGTCCCGTGGTGAAGTGGAGTTCACGCC
>JANNQK010000250.1:0-10266 GCA_031400715.1 Actinomycetes bacterium
GGGGGCCCGATCCCCCCCCCCCCCTACCCCGCCGGCGCCCGGTGGGCCCCCCCCCGGGCCACGCCTCGGTTCGTGTGCCGATCGTGGGACGATCAACCGGAGATCAGATCAGGAGGTCAGTTGGCGCTGGCCTTGCGTCGCACCATCAGCAGCGCCGCACCCGTTCCGGCTGCGAGACCGGCGAGGATCAACGGCAACGTCATGTCGCCACCGGTGGCCGGCAGCGAGCCACCGGGCACGGAGGGGGTGGGTCCGGCAGAACCGGCTGCAGTGGTCGTCGGGCCGCCCGAGCCGACCGCAGTGGTCGTCGGCGCTGGGGTGGTCGTGGGGCCGGCGACCGTGGTGGTCGGTCCGACCGCCGTGGTCGTGGTCGGTGCCGCCGTGGTGGTGGTGGGCGGTGTGCAGCGCACGACGGTGATCGTCACCGTTTTGGGGGTGAACGAGTTGAACGACGAGCTGTCACCCGAGTGATGCAGGGTGATCGCACCGCCGGCCACGTTGGTGTCGACTGCCCCGAACGATCCGCTGACCACCCCGCTGAACCACGGGGTGACGGCACCCTGAGCGGCCGTGTCGGGCAGGTCGGCCGAGAGGCCGCCCACCTGCACGCCACCGATCCGCACCGAGAAGCGCTCGCCGGTTTCGTTCTGGATCTCGCGGGTGAGCTGGGGGTTCTCGTCGAGCAGCCGGTCGTAGGCCGAGTACGCCATGCTGATCACGGCGACGTGCTCGTTGCCCACCGGCGCAGGGATGCTGAGCCCGGTGGCCATCGATGGGTTCCACGTCGCCAGCTGGGACTGGGTCGCATTGTTCCAGGAATACGTCTCGGCGAGGCAGTCATCGCCGGCGCTGACCGTGCCGCCCATGGCCGACACGCTCACCGCCCCGGCTGCCATCATCGTGATCGTCGCTGCAAGAGCCTTGTTCATCTCAGTCACTTCTCCTTGTGATGGATGTTCGGGCCGGTTTCGCGACTGGCTCCTCGTCCGGCTACTCGCGACCATGCTTGCCGGACGGATCGATGCCTCCCTGATCTGTCGTGGAGCACGATACGACGGGATCACCTGGAGTGGGCGGTATCCGTCGAACAGTGATCCGTTCGGCCCAGCGGTCACACCATCATCAGCCGCCGGCCGGAATCGTCCGCAGATCGCTCAATGTGTCCAGGAGCGCAGACTGCCGACGCCGGTCGGCAGTTCCGTCCACGGCGCCCAGGCGAGGTGGATCCTGGCCCTGGTGGGTGCGAGCGACATCCGTACGACGTGGTCGGGCCGCGCCGGCGCCGAGGGCGGCAACGGTGCGTCGGGGCCGGCCATCAGACTCCACAGGTCGCGCACGCTGGTGAGCACACCCGTGCCGATGTTCACGACGAGTCCGCCCCCACGGCCGGCCGCTCTCACGAACGCGTCGACCGCATCGTCGATGAACACGAAGTCACGGGCCTGACGACCATCGCCGTGGATCACGGCCGGCGCCCCGGTCTCGAGCGCGGCCGCGAATGCGGCGACCACGCCTCCGTCGTCACGCTGGCGGGTGCCGTACACGTTGGCCAGCGCGAGAGCCGAGAACTCCACGTCGTACTGGGCGCGATACACCATGAGCAGTTCGGCCACCGTGCGAGCGATCACACCGTGGGCGCCCACGGGCGCCCAGGCTCTTCCTTCCTTCACCGGCAGGTCGCGAGCCGCCACCTCGCCGTAGAGCGCCGTGGCGGGCAGCGCAGTCACCACCTTGCCCACATCGCTCACCCGTGCGGCCTCGAGCACGTTGAGGGTGCTGTGCACTGCCCGGGCCGCCGTGGCCGCATCGACCCGGCCGGGAGGCGACCACCCGAGGTGGTACACCACGTCGGGTTCGCGCATCGCCACCAGCGCGGCGAACTCAGGGGCGCAGGCATCGAGATGATGGATCTTCAACTGGCCACCCATCGAACGCGCCGTCGCCAGGTTGGCCAGGGTGCCGGTGGACAAGTCGTCGACGACGTCGACGGTGTGTTGCTCGGCCAGCAGCCGGTCGACGAGATGTGAGCCGATGAATCCAGCGCCGCCGACGACCAGGATGCGCACGGAGGCCTGGTCAGCCCTGGTCGGGATCGGGGCGGCGGACGCCGTGGAGGGACTCGCCGCTGTGGACGACGGCGCCGGAACCCAGCACCGAATCGTCGAGCGACGCGCCACTGCGAACTCGACCCATCACGACGGACTCGCGCACGGTGGCGCCCGGCTCGACCACGGCGCCGGCCAGCAACACCGACCGCTCGACGTGGGCATCGGCACCCACCGTCGCACCGGCATCGATCACCGAGTGGATCACCACCGCATCGGGGTGCACGTCGGCGCCGTCGGCGATCGGGGCGCACGCGTGCAGCGGCCGCCGACCGGTGACGAGGTCGAGGTTGGCGCTGAGGTACAGGTCGGGTTTGCCGGTGTCGATCCAGTAGTCGTCGGTCGCCATGCCGTAGATCGAGCCGGAGGCCACCACCGACGGGAACGTCACCCGCTCGATCGACACCTTCTGGCCCGCCGGGATGCGCTCCAGCACCGACGGTTCGAGCACGTAGGTGCCCGCGTTGATCAGGTTGCTCGGCGCGGTTCCAGGAGCCGGCTTCTCGACGAAACGGTCGATGCGACCGCTGCGGTCGAGGGCCACCACGCCGAACGCCGAGGGATCGGCGACGGCGATGAGGTGCAGGGTGGCGTCTGCGTGCTTGGCTCGATGGAACTCGACCAGCGCGCCGATGTCGAGATCGGTGAGCACGTCGCCGTTGGCCACGACGAAGGTGTCGTCGATGCCTGCGGCATCGGCAGCGAACCGGATCGCTCCGGCTGTGTCGAGCGGTTCGGGTTCCACCGCGTAGTGGAGGTCGGCGCCGGCGCACGTGCCATCAGGGAACGCTTCGAGGAACGGTTCAGGCTTGAAGCCGAGCGCCAGCGTGACATCGGTGACGCCGCCGCGCACCAGGTTGGCGACGAGGCGCTCGATGATCGAGACGTGACCGACGGTGAGCATCGGCTTGGGAACCGAGTACGTGAGTGGCCGCAGCCTCGTCCCGAACCCGCCGACGAGCACGACGGCCCGCATCATCCCCCCGTGGTGGCGGTGACGGTGGTGTCGGTGACGGTGGTGTCGGTGGACTCGGAAACGGTGGACTCGCTGGCGGCGACCGTGGTCTCCGTTGACGTCGGCACGCTCCCGCCGTCGGCAGCGCCCAACTCCGGAAGCTCGGCCGCCCACGGCGGCATGCCGACCTCGGTGCCCACCGGCACGACGGCGATCGCGAACACCATGCCGTCGTTGGTGATCTTCACGTCGGCGAGGTCGGTGATGTTCGTGGTGCCCTTGCCCGTGTCTTCGAAGCTGTTCCACGCGACGACCTTGACCTCGACGTCTTCACCGTCGCACTGGAAGTCGTCGACGTCGTACACCTCGCCGCCCTGATCGTCGGGCAGCGCCAGACGATCGGTGCTCAGATCGATGCCGTACACGTCGAGGAACACGCCGAGTCGGGCACGCTTGCCCACGGCCTTGGTGCTGTTCGGGTGGTAGTGGATGACGCCGTCGTCGTGGCTGTGGATGCCCGTGCTGGCGAAGTTGTCGTTCACCAGAGAGCGGTTGCCGGTGGAGTCGGTGATCGTCTCCTCCTTCGCGCCGGTGAGCTTGGGCAGCCACCCGTCGCACACGTACATGCCGTAGGCCGCGTGCCAGTGATCGCCCACCTGAGGGGGGAAGGAGCCGGGGTCGGGCCGGCTCTGGCGCGCGTACACGATGGTGAGCAGCCCGAGCAGCACGACGCCCACGACGACGGCCGGGAAGAGGGTGCCGCCTTGGAAGCGCACCTTCTTGCCCTTGCCGCGCTGGGCGAGCCTGGCGACCTTCTTTGCGGACGATGACGATGAGGACGTAGCCACGAGTCCGAGAGGCTATCTGCCGGCACCACCGTTCGGTCGGCACCCGGGCAGGCGGCGCACCAGGTCCTCGTACGCACGTGCCACGGCTGCGGGCGATGCGGCCTGTTCCACCCAGGCCCGACCGGTCGCGCCACGGGCGGCGAGCGCGTCGGGGTCGGCCAGCATAGTGCGGAGGGCGCCGATGAACAGGTCGGCACGGTCGGGCAGCACGGCCACCCCCGCGCCCGAGGCTTCGAGGATGCGCGGCACTTCGGTACCCGGGTCGATCGACGCGAGGATCGGCCGCCCCGACGCCAGGATCGAGTACGTCTTCGACGGCACGCTCACGCTCCCGAGTCCGGTCCGGAGGGGCACCACGTGAACGTCGGCGATCGAGAGCAACTCCGACAGTCGGTGCTTGGGCTGGTAGCCCGAGAAGTGCAGGTTCGCGACGCCGCCGCCGGACCGCGCCTGGTCGACCAGCGTCTGCTTGGCCGAGCCGTCGCCGCTGATCAGAAAGGTCACCTCGGGCAGTTCGCGGGCGGCAGCTATCATCAACTCCAACGACTGCGAGAAGCCCACGTTGCCGGAGTACACCACGAGCGGCTCGGCGCCGATGCCGAGTTCGGCCCGCAACGGCGCCGTCCGTTCCCCGGGTCGGATCATGTCGATGTCGACGAAGTTCGGGATCACATGCACGCGATCGCGCCGCGTCGGCGACATCTTGCCGGCGACGTTGGCGCGTAGATCGTCACTCAACACGGTCACCGCGGCCGCGCTGCGATAGCTCACCCGCTCGAGCAGGCCGGCCAACCGGATCACGTGGCGATTGGTGATCGCGCCGGTGCGCACGGCTGCGTCGGGGAAGACGTCCTGGATGTTGAACACCAACGAGCCGCGCCGCACCACGTGCGTGGTCCACCCGGTGAGGCCCATGGTGAGCGGCGGCGACATCGCGATCACGGCGTCGACGCGGCCGCCGCGCCAACTGGCGAACCCGGTGAGCGCCGAGAAGCCCACGAAACCCAAGGCCCGGCGCACCAGGTTGGTCTTGTCTCCTCCGGGAAACGGGTTCACCCGAACGATCGAGCCCCACGCGGTGATCTCGCGACGGACCCATCTGCCCTCCCAACCCGGCTCGATCGAATGGGTGCGGTACCAGGGCAGCGACGTCACCACGTGGACCTCGTGACCGCGAGCGGCCAACTCGTGGACGATCCTCGTCATCACGTCGCCCGTCGGCGCGGTGTCCGGCTCGAAGTGCGGGCACAGCACGGCGAGGCGGAGCGGCGAGGAGCTCATCGGGCGACCGCGAGGTCGTAGGCCGCCACCAGCGCTTCACCCGAGCGGAGCGACGTGAACGCCTGCACGCGCCTCGAACCGGCGACGACCAGCTCGGCGCGGCGGCGGCGCAGCTCGTCGAGACCGGCGGCCCAGGCATCACGATCGAGCGGAGCGACGATTCCGGCGTCACCCGCAACGTCGGGAAGGCACGTGGCATCGCTGCACAGCACGGGAGTCCCGAGGGCCATCGCCTCGATCAGCGGTGCGCCGAAACCCTCGTACCGGCTGGGGAAGACCAGCGCATCGGCCATCGCGATCAGCCCGTTCTTGTCGGCCGTGCTCACCCGACCGGCACGCACGATGCGAGCCCGTGTCGACGGCGTCGCTGCTGCGATCGCCGCGTCGAGGTGGGCATCGGCGAGGCCCGTGCCACCGATCAGCACCAGCCGCAGGTCGGGCTCGGTCCACACCGTGTCCATCAGCTCCACCAGGAATGTGTGGTTCTTGTGCGGCGCCGTCATCGCCGGGTACACGACCACCGGCCCGTCGCCGAGCGCGAACCGCGTGCGCAGATCCATCTCGTCGGTCCGATCGGCCAGCAGCCCGGGCTCGTAGCCGTGCGGCACCACCACGACTCGGTCGGGGCCGACGTCGAGCTCCCGGATCACGCTCTGGCGCACGTACTCGCTCGGCACCGCGATCAGCGCCGCACGGCGAGCTGAACGAGGGATCGTGGCCGCGAGGTACCGGCGCTTCAGCGGCGTGAAGTACTCGGGAAAGGTGCGGTACTGGAGATCGTGGATCGTGAGCAGGAACGGCCGGCGCGCCGGCGACGGCGCGGTCCCTCCCCCGTGCTGGACGAGATCGACGTCTCGGGTGCACCGGAACAGCCATGTGCTCTCGGCCGCGATGCGCTGCCAGCGCCGTCGACCGTCGACCGGCGCGGCGATGAACCGTGCGCCCGCGAGGAGATCGCGATACTCGTCGACGAATGCCGGCGTGGCGACGACGGTGAGATCGATCGTCGGGCGCGCCTCCAATGCTCCGGCCAGCTGACGGACCAGGTACTGCTCCGAGCCACCCACCTCTCCCGGGACGCACCACATCAGGTTGACCGCGACCTTCATGACCCGACCATCGTCATGAACCGACCGTCTTCGAAGATCCGACCATCACGCCAGCTCGCGATAGACCTGCGCGGTCAATGCGGCCGTCGTCCGCCAGCTCCGCTTCGTCGCTCGGGCGATGCCCTTGGCCGACAGCTCCGCACGTCGACCGATCGCTTCGGTGATGCCACGGGCGATGTCGGCCGGATCCATCGGTCGCACGAGCACAGCAGCGCTGCCCGCTGTCTCCTCGGTCGCGGTGCCCACGCTCGTCACCACCGGCACCCCCTGCGCCATCGCCTCCAACACCGGGAGGCCGTAGCCCTCGCGCTCGCTCGGGTAGCAGAACACGTGAGCGCCGGCGTACAGCGGGTTGAGATCCTCGCTGGGGACGAGCCCGAGGAATCGCATGTCGATCTCCGAACGCAGTTCGGCCGCGATGTCGATGTCGCCCCAGCCGTCGGACCCGACGACGATCAGCGGCAACGGCTCGTCGAGCATGGCAACGGCGGCGGCGAGGCCGCGCAGGTTCTTCCGGGGCTCGACCGTCCCAACGAACAGCAGGTAGCGCTCGGGCAGGGAGTAGAGGGACCGCACCCGCGCCACCGCGGCATCGTCGATCCGCTCCATCTCCACCCCGAGCGGCACCAGCCGCAGACGGTCGGCCTCGATGCCGGCGAAGGCGACGTCGTCGAGGGTGGCCTGGCTGCTGCACAACACCATCGAGGCATGCCGCTTGATGTGCGCCAGGCTCTGCGTGAACGTGCGCACTCCGTGCTTGGAGAAGTGCGAGGCGTCGTGCAGGAACGCGAGGTCGTGCAGGGTGACCACCAGCGGCGCATCCGTGGGACACGGGATCAGACCGGTGGCGTGGGTGACGTCGACCCGACCTGTCGCCCGCTCGACCTTCGGCCATCCGAATCGCAACCACGTCTGGTACAGCCAGGGCGCAGCCAGAGGCAGGTGGGCGACGGGGATGTCGGGCGTCCACGGGTCGGGCGGGAGGTGGGCATGTCGGCCTGCCACGCCGATCAGACGGATGTCGTCGTGTTCCTCCATCGCGTCCGCCACCCGCAGCGCCGCCACCGCCGTGCCCCCGGGGACGGCCCCCCAGCACTGTTCGAGGGTGTAGGCGACGCGCACGGCCTCCATCATGCCCGCTCGTGCCGCATGGGCCATGTGCACCCTCGCGCCCGTTCGCCCTGGCCAAACGGTCAGAACACGTTTACCATTCGTTCATGCGCACCCAGTTGCCTCCGCAGGACCTCGCCCGCGACGACCGATTCCATCGGATCAGCACCGCCGATCGGTTCAACGACATGCGGCCGAACGGGTTGGCCGACGCCGGCCGGATGGACCCTGCGAGCCACGAGTCCTTCGACCGTGCCCGTCGGCAGATGCACGGCATCTTCGTCGGTGAGATCCAGGCGCTCGAGGGAGCCGGCCGCACGGCGTTCGACTACACCACCGACGAGACTCCCTTCGCGATGAAGCTCGACATGGCGCGGCAGTGCTGGGACGAGGCCCGACACGTCGAGATCAGCTTGATGCTCGGCGATCACATGGGCACCGAGGTCGGCGAGTACTCCGAGGCCGTCACCCTGTTCGAGGCCGCGTGCCATCCTGACCCGGTGTTCCGGCTGGCCGGGGTGAACCGAGCGTTGGAGGGCCTCGCGATCGACGTGTTCACCACGATGCGCGACTTCGCGGCCGAGATGAACGACCCGGTGCTGTGGTTCGCCGAGGACTGGATGCTCGCCGACGAGGTGACCCACGTGAAGATGGGCAGCACCTGGTTGCGCGAGATCACCAAGGACGACAAGGAGCGCCAGCAGCAGGCGCTCGAGTTCCAGCGCACCGTCGACGGTCTGTTCAACTTCCGGGGCCTGCGCGGCGAGAGCCGAGAGGCCTCGATCCAGCTGGCCCGCAAGTTCCGCGAGATGGCCGGCTTCGCCAGCGAAGAGATCGACGAGATCGCCGCAATGGCCGACCAGCAACGCGCCGAGCGCCTCGCCACGTCCGCCTACTGAAACTGCTCGCCATCGGTCTCGCGCCCCTGACTCGAGTCCCACAGGCCCGATCGAGTCCCACGGATGGGTCAGGCGGTGAGGAGGGTTCAGGCGGTGAGGGCGGCGACGAGTTCGGCGAGCGGCTCGCGGAAGTCGCGCATCATCGGCAGGCCGGACATCCGGGCGACGGCGTTGTCGAGCACGCTGTTGGCCGGGCGAGGTGCCGGCCGAGGCGGTTGCAGCTCGGCGGTGCTGATCGGACGCACCACGGCGTCGGGGTCGCGTCCCGTGAGGGCGACGATCTCGCGGACGAAGCCGTACCACGATGTGGGTGTCTGGTTGGTCAGATGGTGCACGCCACTGCGGCGATCGAGCGCGATCAGGCGCAACATCGGACCCAGGTCTGCGGTGAAGGTCGGGTGACCCACCTGGTCGACCACGAACGCGAGCGTCGGGTGGCTGTCCACCAGGCGCAGCACGGTCTTCACCATGTTGTTGCCGTGTTCGCCACACACCCAGGAGGTGCGCACCACGGCGGCCGATGCGCCGAGCACGAGCGCCTCGCGTTCGCCGATCAGCTTGGTCATCCCGTACACGCTCTCGGGGTTCGTCTCGTCCCATTCGTGGTACGGGCGGTCGAGCGTGCCGTCGAAGACGTAATCGGTACCCACGTGCACGAGATGGGCCCCGGTGCGGTGGCAGCCCTCCACGAGGTGTCGAACAGCCAGCCCGTTGCACAGCAATGCCTTGTCGGGATCGTCCTCGCACGCATCGACAGCGGTCCATGCCGCGCAGTTGATGACAGCGTCGGGTGCGAGCGCGGTGATCGCACCGAGCACCGCTCCTCGATCGGTGATGTCGACGGTCGTCCGATCGACACCCACGACCTCGTCCCCAGCTCGCTCACAGGCCAGCACCGTGTCACGGCCGAGCTGACCGGCGGCGCCTGTGACGAGCACCCTCACAGGGCGGCCCGCGCCTTCAGCGGCTCCCACCATGCACGGTTGTCGCGGTACCACGCGACGGTGTCGGCCAAGCCGTCCACCAGTTCGTGCTCGCACGTCCAGCCGAGCGCGCTCACCTTGTCGTGGGTGATCGAGTAGCGACGATCGTGACCGAGGCGATCGGCAACCGGTGTGATGAAGCTCTCGTCGCGACCCGTGAGCTCGAGCAGTCGAGACGTGAGCTCTCTGTTGGTGATCTCGTTGCCGGCGCCGATGTTGTAGATCTCGCCGACGTTGCCCTTCCGCAACACCAGGTCGGCCGCCGTGTTGTGATCGTGGACGTGGATCCAGTCGCGCACGTTGCCACCGTCGCCGTACAACGGCACGTTCTTGCCGTCGAGCAGGTTCGTCGTGAACAGGGGGACGACCTTCTCGGGGAACTGGTAGGGGCCGTAGTTGTTGCTGCAGCGCGTGACCAGCACGGGCAGATCGTGCGTGGTGTAGTAGCTGAGCGCGATGAGGTCGCTGCCCGCCTTCGCCGCCGAGTAGGGCGAACGCGGCCCGAGTGCGTCGGTCTCGCTGAACGAGCCCTCCTCGATCGAGCCGTAGACCTCGTCGGTGGAGATGTGCAGGAACCGCTCGACGCCCACCTGGCGGGCAACGTCGCACAGCACGTTGGTGCCGAAGCAGTTCGTGCGCACGAACGAGTGGCCGTCCTTGATGGAGCGGTCGACGTGGGTCTCGGCGGCGAAGTGCACCACGGCATCGTGGCTCTTCATGGCCTCGAGGACGTCGTCCTGGTCGCAGATGTCGGCGTGGACGAAGCGGCAACGCGTGTCGTCGAGCACGTCACGGATGTTCTCGAGGTTGCCGGCATAGGTGAGCGCGTCGTAGACGGTGACCTCGTCGTCGGTGGTGGCCAGCACGTGACGCACGTAGTTGGCACCGATGAATCCGGCACCGCCGGTGACGAACAACTTCATGATCAGGTCCTCATCTGCCAGTAAGGGCGACGACCGACGGGCAGGTCGGCGCG
>JANNQK010000251.1:0-3397 GCA_031400715.1 Actinomycetes bacterium
CTCGGCACGGGTGTGGTCTCCCAGTCGGGGAACGGGTAGATGCAGTCGACCGGGCAGGCCGGCAGACACTTGTCGCATCCGCTGCACAGCTCGGGCACGATCACCACATCGGGGCCGTGGTTGAAGATCGCTCCGAAGTGCGGTGGACACGCCCTCAGGCACGCGTCGCAGTTGATGCACTCGAGCATCTCGATCCTGACCGGCAGGTTCTTCCACTTCGGATTGCGAGTCCGGGACTCGATGCGTTGATCTCGTGTCGCCCCCATCGCGGCCAGTGTAGACATGCGGCGGGTTGCCTTGACCCGAGGGTCAAGCGGGTGATCCACTGTGCCGGTGAACGCGTCGACGGAGCCAAGTGAGCGCCGCACGCACACCGAGCAGGGCATCGAACGCAAGCATCAGCTGCTCGAGGCGGCGGCAGTGCTGTTCTCGTCGAAGGGGTACGCGAACACCCGCATCGCCGACATCTGTGCCGCCGCCGGCGTGGCCAAGGGCCTCGTCTACTGGTACTTCCCCACCAAAGAGGAGCTGTTCGCCGAGCTGGTGCGGTCGATGCGACTGCAGTTGCGCCGTGCCCAGGCGGCGGCGATGGACCCGAACGCCGATCCGCTGACGCGGATCCGACAGGGCACCGAGGCGTCGGTCGTGTTCATGGCCGAGCATCGGGCCTACTTCGCCCTCCTCGACGTGGAGCGGTCGCAGGACGAGTTGAGCGGCCGGGGTTCCGATGTGGCCGACGTGCTCCGCGAAGGCAGCGATGTCTATGCGACCGACGTGATCCGGCTGGTGCGCGACGCGCAACGACTCGGACTCGTGCCAGACGGTGATCCGCAGCTCTACGCCGTGGGTGTGTTGGGCGTGGTGTCGTCGTTCAGCCATGCGCTGCGCAACGGCTCACTCGATGTCGACGTGGACGAACTGGCGGCCTTCGTCGGTGGGTGGGTGATCCGGGCGCTCTCGGGCGAGAGCCACGGGAGCTGAGGCTCGCGTCTGACCAGGCCTGCCCTGGTCTGGCGAGTGCCGAACCTAGCCGACGCTGAGGCCGGCGAGCTCGCCTGCGAGTTCGGGGTGCGATGCCTGCATCACGTCGAGGAAGGCGTCGACGATGCGCTCCTCGAACTGGGCGCCGCGGGCGCCGACGATGTAGTTGATCGCCTCGAGGGGAGTCCACGCGTGCTTGTACGTGCGGTGGCTGGTGAGCGCGTCATACACGTCGGCGACGGTCACGATCCTGCCACTGATCGGGATCTGCGTCGCGCGCAATCCGGCGGGATAGCCGGTGCCGTCCCATCGCTCGTGATGGTTCAGCGCCACCTCCGCGGCGAGCTGGATCAGAGGCGACGAGCTGCCCGACAGGATCTCGGCCCCGATGGTCGTGTGGGTCTTCATCACGTCGAACTCGTCGGGAGTGAGCGGGCCAGGCTTCATCAGGATCGAGTCGGGCACGGCGACCTTGCCGATGTCGTGCAGTCGTCCGGCGAGGCGCAGTTGTGCGGCCCACTCCTCGGGCTCGCCGAGCGCGGTCGCGATCTGAGCGGAGAGGTCGCCGACACGGATCGTGTGTTCGCCCGTATCGGTGTCGCGGAACTCGGCCAACACAGCGAGGCGTTGGAACGCCTCGAGCTGGTACTCCTCGAGATCGTACGTGCGACCCCGAACCAAGGCCTCGAGCTCGCCGGTTCGCAGACGAAGGATCTCGGCCTGCTGCCGCGCTGCCTCGGTGTCGTGGGCCACCTGCAACGTCTTGATCCTGAGATCAGCGCCTTCGCTGTAGATGGCTTCGTGCACGCGGAAGCGCTCTTCCTGATATGCGAGGGCTTCTTCGAATCGACCGAGCGTCTTGCACGAGTCGGCGAGGGCGGTCAGCGCTGACAGCTGTCGCGGCATCGACACCGATTCAACGGCGACATCGACCGCCTTGCGGTAGTGGTCGGCGCCTGCGCTCAGGTCGCCGCGTGCGATCGAAGCCTTGCCGCGGATCATGGCCAGACCGAACGCGGCGTCCTTGTCCGGCTCGGTCGTCGTGTCGTTCAGCAGCCGGTCGGCTTCGTCGAGGCAGTCGTCGGCCTCGTCGATCATGCGCAGCTCGACGTACACCGATGCGAGCATGGTCAGCAGCAGCGGCACGTACTCGACAGCGTGCTCGCGGCTCAGCTCGAGCGCCTCGCTCGCAAGGCTCACCGCCAGCAGGTGCTCGTTGCGGCTGGCCCGAACATCGGCCATGTTGTGCAGGATCAGGACGTGATTGGCATACCAGCTCGCATCGCGGTGCTCGACGTCGTTGCTGACGTTGAGCGCCGCCTCGAACGTCACGAGGGCGCGGTCGGAATCGCCGAGCTCATGGTGGATGGACGCAATCGCGTTGAGCAGCGCCCCCTCGGTGGCTCGGTCGCCGGTCGAGCGATACAACTCGAGGGCCTTGAGGCCGTGCTCGAGCGCTTCGGTGAAGTTGCCTGCGTCTTGATGGATGACGCCGATGGCGTTGATCGCATACGACTCGATGATCACCGCACCGCACTTGCGGGCGAGTTCCCGCGCGTCGAGCGCGAGGGCGTACGCATCATGTGGCTCGCCCGCGCTGTATGCGATCGCGGCGAGGCGATAGAGCGCCTCGGCCTCCCCGGCGGCGTCGGCCGTCGATCGAGCCAGCACCCGGGCTTGCTGGGCCATCGCACGGGCCGCCGTCTCGTCGGTGACCTGGCAGGCGCGCGCGTCGTCGAGCAACTCGCGGATCGTCCTCGTCACACCCGAGTTCTCGACCAACTGCATGACCCGAATCGCCAATCTCGTCCTTCCGCGACGCTCGCAACGACGCTGTTGTCGAGGAGCGACGGCCCGGCCTGCGACCGGCGTCACCCCACGCTGCACACCTGTTGACATCGTTTCGCAGCGCTGCATGCGCGGCCCAGAGCGAAAGGCTAATGAAGCTGAGCTGGCGATGCACGGATCATCCAGGGGTCTTGGTCGACTCTTGATCCTGCGACCACGCGTGTCGACCTTGACCAGAGCTTGATGGTTCTGAGGGATCGGACCACACCAAGCGTGGTGGAGAACCGCTCTCGGCGGTCGCCGACACCATGACCCGAGTGCCCCGATCGAGGGCGACGCCTCCGTCCCGGCGGCCGACGTCGGTTCCGGGTCGTATCGTGTCCAGATGGATGTCGGTGGACGGCGGGTGGAGAGCTCGGCGGTCACCGCCCTCGTTCCCGTCCTGATCGTCCTGCCGATCTCGCTCGTGGCCCTGGCGGTGTTCTGGCTCGGGGTCCACCTCGTCTGGCAGGTGTCGTTCACCGGGTTCGCCCTCGGCTACTTGGCCGGCGCTGTCGTCTTGTTCATCCGGCCGATCCAGACGGTCCTGCTCACCCGGCTGCTCGGCGCACGCCCACCCACCCGCGAC
>JANNQK010000252.1:0-14854 GCA_031400715.1 Actinomycetes bacterium
GTCGGCCGGCCGACCTTGCCGTCGGGCTTGCGCCACGGCGCCACCCAGACCCCGCGTGAGCGGTCGAAGTACGGCTCCGCCTCTCCGTTCGGCGCGCGGCCGACCACCGTGTAGGAGCCGCTGACGGCATCGAGGACGCGCTTCCCGCGAGGCGCACGTGGCATGGCCGGACCTCCGTGTTCGGACCCGAAGGCTAGCTCTCTGAGAGTTATGTTGAGAGCAACGTTCGGCGAACGTCCACGAACGTCGGCGAACGTTGGCGAACGTCGCACCAGCTCAGAGCCGGTTTCGGCGTCTCGACCGAACCGGCCGGTGAGCACGTGGCGGAGGTGGACGGGAATCGAACCCGCCGGACGAGGATCGCTCGTCCCAGCCGCTTTGAAGGCGGTGGAGCCCACCAGGTACCCGGACACCTCCTCGCACCACGTGTGCGAGCACGCTACTCCTGGTTCGGTGACGTTGTTGATTCGGCACCTGGCGGATAGGTTCCGGCTCGCCTCCCCCGGTGTGATCGACGAATCATCTGGGGGCACTCATGTACACGTTCTGCTGGTCCGCCAAGGGAGGCTCGGGCACCACGGTGGTGGCCGCTGCGTTAGCGCTGTCATCGGCCCGCACCCGGCCCACCCTGCTCATCGATCTCGGTGGTGACCTGCCCGCTGCGCTCGGAGTGTCCGTCCTCGGGCTTACCGCTCCGTCGGGCCCAGGCGTCGGCGAGTGGCTCGCATCGCCGCACGCGTCGTGCAGCTCACTCGTCGGGTTGGCTGTCGAGGTCTCACCCGACCTCTTTCTCGTCCCCGCAGGCAGCCTCGAGTCCGGCGCCGATCTCGACGAGGTGCAAGCGGAGCGCTTGGCACACGCCTGCGCCAGCGGTTCCATGCCCACCGTCGTCGACGCCGGCCGCCACGGCAGGCACCACGTGCTCCACGCGAGCGCGGCTCGATCGCTGATCGTCGTGCGACCCTGCTATCTCGCCCTCCGGCGCGCGGTGCTGTCGTCCGGCCTGGCCGGCGCCGCCGTCGTGGTGCACGAGCCCGGACGATCGCTCGGCGTCGACGACGTCACCCGAGCAGTCGGCGTTCCCGTGCTGGCCGAGATCGCATGGGATCCGGCCGTGGCACGCGCGGTCGATGCGGGGCTTCTCGCTCACCGGTTGCCGTCGGTGCTCCGCGCCGCCGCGGAGCGACTCGAGCGACCGGCTCGGCCCGTCGAGCACGCGTGAGGCGGAGCGTGTTCGGCGTCGGCGTGAAGCACGCGCAGCTCAGCGAAGCACATCGACCTCCGAGTTGGACATGGCGACCTCATCGGCGCAGGGTTGCGCGAGACGATCAGGGCTGCTGTCGGCCGACCGGCAGGGCTCATCGTTGTACGCTGTTCAAGGATGGTTCGAGCATCGAGGAGCGGTGTGCGCGTCGGGGTGACCGGCTTTGCCCATGAGGTGAACGGCTTCGCCGACGTCGTCACGCGCGACCGCGGCGTCAACGCGTCGCAACAACCTGGTGGGCTCGCTTCCAGCTGGGAGGCGCAGCCTCTCATCGGTCGATTGCACGAACTGTTCGATGCAGATGCCCACGCCGGGATCGTGGAACTCCCGGTCTGGACAATCGGAGCGAGCGGACCGCTCGAGGGTGAGGACTTCCGGACGATCCTGACCGAGGTGCTCTCGGCCCTCACCACCGCGATGGCCGACGGTCCGCTCGACGCAGTGGTGGTGCTCGGTCACGGCGCAGGCCGCACCACCGATGACACCGACCCCGACGGCACCTTTCTCCGCGCCCTCCGCGCCGCGGTCGGTGCAGACGTGGCGATCGTGGTCGTCCTCGACTTCCATGCCAACGTGTCGGCGCAGATGTGCGACTCGGTGGACGCGGTCGTGGGCTACCGCACCAACCCACACGTCGACATCGCCGACCGTCTCGTCGAGGCAGCGGATCACGTCCACCGTCTGGTCGGTGGCGGCTCAACGTCGATCGTGCACCACCGGTTGGCAATGGTGCTCCCGCAGATCGCACAGCTGACCGCGGCGGACGAGCCGCTCGGCGAGGTGATGGCGATCGCCCAGGAACGATGCGTCGCTCCGGTGCGCAACGTGTCCGTCTTCGGTGGTTTCTCACTCGCCGACGTGCCCGACTGCGGTACCTCCGTCTGTGTCACGGTCGACGCCGGTCACGAGGAT
The DNA here is from genome assembly GCA_031400715.1 of Actinomycetes bacterium. GTDB lineage: Bacteria > Actinomycetota > Acidimicrobiia > Acidimicrobiales > Ilumatobacteraceae > VFMC01. Next base: position 2,177 of record JANNQK010000252.1, read on the forward strand.
GTCGGCGAGGAGCTGGTGCGCACCCTCAGCCGAGCGCTCTGGGCTCGAGTAAGCCGATACCGCCTGCACGCGGTACCGCTCGACGATGCTGTCGCCGAAGCATCGCTCGCGGCTCGCGGGGTTCGCCCACCGGTGCTGCTGGCCGACGTGGCCGACAATCCCGGCGGCGGCGCACCCGCCAACAGCACGTTCGTGTTGAAGGCGCTCATCGATGCCGGGGTGGATGGCGTGGTGTTGGGGCTGCAGTGCGATCCCGGCGTGGTCGACATGGCGTGGCGCGCCGGTGAAGGGGCCGAGGTACAGGTGACGTTCAACGCCGGCAGCGACCGACCGCTCGCCGTGCCGCTCACCACGACGGCGGTCGTGATCGCGTTGTGCGACGAACCGTTGCGGCCGACGCGGGGTGTGTACGCGGGCAGTACCCGACATGCGGGTCGCTGCTGCTCGCTGCGAGTCGGTGGGGTGGAGGTCGGTGTGTCGTCGTTTCCCGTGCAGTGCGCCGACGACGACACGCTGCGTCACGTGGGCCTCGACCCATCGATGGCGCGCGTCGTGGTGGTGAAATCACGCGGGCACTTCCGCGCGGGGTTCGACCATCTGTTCGCATCCGCCCAGATCATCGAAGTCGGTGCGCCAGGGGTGTCGACGCCCGAGTTGCACACCCTGCCATGGGTGCATCTGCCGCGCCCGGTGTTCCCCCTCGACGAGATCGACGTCGCTGCGGCCGAGGCGATCGAGCCGACCGTGTATCGCCACCAAGCACTGCATGGTGCTGCGACGGTGACGGGCTGAATGAAGATCGCAGTCGTCGCCACGGGGGGCACGATCTCGTCGCACCTCGACGAGAACGGATGGACCAGCCTCGATGGGCACACCCTCGTCGACGAGGTGCGCGAGCGCGTCGCCCACCTCGGTGTCGACGTGTCCGTCGTCGACGTGGCGACGGGCCCGAGTTCGAACCTCACGGTCGACGACATGATCGCGATCTCGCACCGCGTGCGCGATCTGCTCGACGAGGGCGTCGCGGGAGTCGTCGTCACCCACGGCACCGACACCATGGAACTCACCGCGTTCATGGTTCAACTCGTGCTCGGCGTGGACGGGGAGCGTCGGCCGGTGGTGTTCACCGGGTCGATGCGCGTTCACTCTCACCCCCGGCCCGATGGCCCGCAGAACATCGCCGACGCGATCGCTGTCGCGGCAGACGCGCGGGCGGTCGGCCGCGAAGTGCTGGTGTGCCTCGAGGGGGCGATCCACGGTTCCGACCGCATCGTGAAGTGCGACGCCACGTCGGTCGACGCGTTCACCTCGGCGCCGTTCGCGCCGATCGGACACGTCCGCAACGGCATCGTCGTCCTCGACGCCGATCTCCCGGTACCCCGACCACCGGCGCGGGACATCGAACCGGATGTGCCCTTGGTGACGTGCTACCCCGGCATGCAACCCGACCTGGTGGAGAACGCGATGCGCGACCGCCGGGGTGCCGTGCTCGAGGTGTTCGGGGATCTCAACGTGCCGTCGCCGCTCTGGGGTCCGATCCACCAGGCGTGGAACGATGGTGCCCTCGTGGTGCTCGCCTCGCGACCGTTCACCCACACCGTGCGCGCCGAGGGACTCGACATGCTCGGCGCGGTGGGTGCCGGCGGCCTCACCGCGCAGAAGGCGCGGCTCGCCACCATGGCCGCGCTCGGTTCGTGCGTCACCCGCGACGACGCAATCACGTTCTTGCATCAGCACCGTCTGGTGTTCGACTCGCTCGATCGGAGCTCCACCACATGACCCACGTTCGATCGGACCCCACAGCAGGCACACCCGGCACACCCGTCCCTGCTGTGCTCGCCGACGCGCTGCAGGAGATCGTTGCCGCCGAACACGCGGTTGGGGACGAGGCGTGTCTCCTGCGTGTCGAGGTGCCGGGCATCGGGCTCGTGAGCAGTCACGTCGCAGGCGGCCTCGCCCGTACCACCGACGGGCATCCGCCCTCACCCAGAGCCACCGTGTCCTCACCCTTCCGCATCGCCAGCGTCACCAAGCCGTTCACCGCTGCGGTCGTCGCGCAGCTCGTGGGGGAAGAGCGGCTCTCGTTCGATGATCGTCTCGCCGATCTGCTGCCGCCTTCCTACGCCGACCTGGTGCCTCGACTGCACGTCCTCGACGGAGTGTCGTCGGGCGAGCGGATCACGATGCGCCAGGCGCTCACACACGCGAGCGGGCTCTACGACTACGCGTTGAGCCCGTCGTACGGTGCTGCCCTGTTCCGCGACCCCGGCCACCAATGGACCCCACGGGAGATGATCGAGGGCTCCATCGCCTGGGGCACACCGCACTTCCCACCGGGCGGCGGGTACGGCTACGCCTACGCCGATACCGGCTATGTGCTCGCAGGCGTGATCATCGAACACCTCGACGGCCGACCGCTCCACGAGAGCTACCGCGCCCGTCTCCTCGACCCGCTCGGTCTAGATGGCACCTACCTCGAGGGCTTCGAGCCACACCGGGGTCCTGCGATCTGCCATGCCTACGAGGGCGCGTACGACGTGATGGCGATCCATGGATCGTCGGACTGGGCAGGTGGTGGGCTCGTGTCCACCCTGGACGAGCTCGCGGTGATCGGGCAGGCGTTGCTCGCCGGTCGCCTGGTGGCTCCACCTCTGCTCGACGAGATGCTGCACTGGACGTTCCGCACGCTCGACCCGGCGAAGCACTCGCAGGGCTACCTCGGATACGGCATGGGGGTGGAGGCGCGCGAGTGCCAAGGGTTCGTCTTCCGGGGCCACCGTGGCCACTGGGGCATCGTGACGCACGTCGACCCGCTGACCGGCATCACGATCACGGGCACGATCAACCAGTCGTCGAGACGCCCGGATGCTCTGCTGGATGGTGCCGCGGCGGCTCTGCGCGCGTGCTTGCCGGCGACGGCGTTCTCACCCTTCGATCTCGCCGGCGCAGGAGGCCGGCGGTGACCGCGCCCGAGCGCCGACACCGCGTCGAGCAGGGACTGGTGCCTGCGATCCGAATCGCCGGCCGTGCCCCCGAGCTGCACTCGATCACCGACCGGATGGCTCGCTACAACGTGCCGGGTGCGAGCTTGGCGGCGATCGACGACGGTGAGATCTCGTGGGCGAGTGGTCACGGCGTCACGCAGGCCGGCGGCACGGCGGTGCACGCCACCACGTTGTTCCAGGCGGCGTCGATCAGCAAGGCCGTCGCGGCCGTCGCAGTGCTCACACTGGTGGAGTGGGGCGAGTTGGATCTCGACGAACCGGTCAACGATCGGTTGCGCTCATGGCGGCTGCCGGACAGCGTGCACACCGCGAGGCATCCGGTCACGCTTCGCCACCTGCTGAGCCACACCGCGGGGACCACGGTGCCCGGGTTCCCCGGATACCCGGCCGGCACGCAGCTCCCGTCGCCGGTGGACGTGCTGTCGGGTATCGGAGGGGCGAACACGTCCGCCGTCGAGTCGTTCACGGCGCCGGGCCAGATCACGCAGTACTCCGGCGGTGGCACGACGATCGTTCAGGTGTTGCTGGGCGATGTCACCGGTCGCACGTTCAGCGAGCTGACGGCCGATCTCGTGCTCCGTCCGTTCGGCATGATCGACAGCGCGTACGAACAACCGATCGCCGTGGAACGGCGTGTGCGGGCGGCGATCGCCCACGACGGCGGTGGGCGGCCGGTGGCGGGGGGTCACCACGTGTATCCCGAGCTGCAGGCGGCAGGTCTGTGGACCACTGCTGTCGATCTTGCCCGCTGGCTGATCGGCATGCAGCAGATCTTGCGTGGCGAGCGAACAGGCCCGATCTCGCAGGAGACAGCGCTGTTGATGGTGACACCGGTGGGCGACGGCGCCTTCGGTCTCGGACCCGAGCTGGGTGGCGAGGGAGCATTCAGACGTTTCGGGCACAGCGGTGGCAACGAGGGCTTCCGCACGCAGATGGATGCGCTGATCGACCGGCCCGTGGGCGGCGTAGTGCTGACCAACGCCGACAACGGCACCACCCTGTGCGGCGAGGTACGCCGCGCGTTCGCCGCGGAGTACGGCTGGGGCGACCTCGGCGCGCCTCCGCTCGAGTTGGCCGACGTCGATCCGGAGGTGCTGAAGTCGTACGTCGGCTCGTACGCAGGCCCGTTCGACCGCCCGCTGAAGTTGGTGTTCGACGACGGCGAGTTGTTCAGCCCTGCGCCATACGGTCGCCGTCGCATGTTCCCGCTGAGTGAGACCACCTTCGTCGACGAAGAGACCGGCGCGACCCTCGAGGTGCACGCGACAGGAGGAGCCGTGGAGCGCATCGCCGTGTTGGTCGACGGCGCCGAGCTGATGGCGTTCCTGCCGAGGGTGCCATGACCGGCTCGACCCCCCGATTCGACCGCGTCTGCACCTCGGTGGCCGAGGTGCTCCAGGCGGATGCGGAGCGTGAGTCGTGACCACGGCGGGGCATCATGCGCACACCGAGGTCGCTCAGGTGGAGGCCGATCTCGCAGCGACCCGGGCCGGCGTCACGATCACCGAGATCGACGCTCCGAAGGAACTCGACGAGCTGCGGAGCGTCGTGAACGGCATCTGGGGCGAGGAGATCGTGCCACCGCGCAACCTGTTGCGAGGCATGGCCATCGGCGGCGCGTGCCTGTTGCTCGCTCGGATGGACGAGCGACCGGTGGGCTTTGCGCTCGGCTTTCTCGGCTGGGACCGCAGCGTGCATCTGCACTCTCACCAAGTAGGTGTGGTGCACGAACTGCGTGCCAATGGAGTGGGCTATTCGCTCAAACTCGCACAGCGAGCACAAGCGCTGCGTCACGGTGTCATCGAGATGCGATGGACCTACGATCCGATGCTGTTCACCAACGCCCGGTTCAACCTCGTGCGCCTCGGCGCCCGCCCCGTGGCGTTCATTCCACACTGCTACGGCGATCGGCGCGATGCGTTCAACACGGGTGACGCGACCGATCGTCTGGAAGTGTCGTGGCGCCTCGACACTTCGGTTGGCGCGGCTCCGACCGTGGCCGCACCGGAGGACTTGTACATCGAGTTGCCGGTCGACTACCTCGCGTTGCGAACGACCGACCCAGCCAGGGCCGACGAGTGGCGCAAGCGGGTGAGCGACCAGCTGGCGCAGTCGATCGCCGATGGCCGCCGAGTCATGATGGGCGAGCGTGGCTACGTGGTCCTGCCACCCGACGAGGGCCGATGACCGTTCCAGCGGCGTCCTCGCCCGAGCGCCGACGAGGCTCGCGGTCAGCGACTCCGATCACCGCCGAGGCGATCGTCGACACGGCCTTCGCCCTGATCGACCAGGGGGGCCAAGACGCGTTCTCCATGCGTTCCGTGGCCGCCGAACTCGGCGTGTTCCCCGCCACGCTCTACTGGCACGTCGGCGACCGGGCCAAGTTGCTCGGACTCGTCGAGTTGCAGTGGGTGAACGGCATCGAGTTGCCCGCCGCTTCCGATGACTGGCGCGAGTGGATGCTCGAGCTGGCGCGTCGGTATCGCGCACACGCTCGACGCCACCCGCATGTGGCGCGGCTGGTCGCCTTGGAACGTGCTCGCAACGTCGACTCATTGGCCATCCCCGATGCGATCGTCGGGGTGCTGGCCACGCTCGGTCTCGGTGATGACATCGTGCACGCCTACAACGCGCTGATGGGGGCCGTGCGCGGGTTCGTCCTGTTGGAACTGTCGATGGCCGTCAGGCCGTCGCTGCCCGCCGAGGCTGACGATGTGGAGCGGGATCTGCGCAGCATCGACGAGGCAGCGTTGCCCAACATCGCTGCACACTTCCCCCTCTTCGCCGACCGAGCCCTGTCGATGCGTTGGAGTGAGGGGTCGGCCGATTCTCTCGACGACTCGTTCGAGTACCTGTTGGGTCTGCTGCTCGATGGCGTCGCGGCTCGGATGCCCAAGCGCGACGGTCCGTAGCGAGTTCGCCCGTCAGATCGCGCCGAGGTTCCGGCCCTGGCGTTTCTGGATGGCATCACCGATCAACGTCAGTGACAGCACGGTGAGGAACAAGGCACCTCCCGGGATGAGCACGGGATAGAGGCTCACGTCGAGCTTCGGCTGGCCGGAGGCGATCATCGAACCCCACGAGGGCGTCGGCGGTGCCACCGACAAGTTGAGGTAGGCGAGGCCGCCCTCGGCCACGACGGCACCCGCGACGGCGACGATCATCATCGACAGCAAGGTGGGGATCACGTTCGGGGCGATCTCGCGGCGTATCACCCTCGCGTTGGTCGCTCCCAAGGATCGAGCGGCCAGCACGAACTCGCGGTTGGCGATCGACAGCGTGAGCGCTCGCACGATGCGGATGGTCGGGCCGAGATAGATCAGCGCGATGGCGAACACCACGGTCGGCAGTCCGCGGGACTGGGTGAAGGCGACGATCGATGCCGCAAGTAGCACGGTGGGGAACGCCATCAGCACGTCGGCGCTGAAGATCGACACGGTCTCGACCCGTCTCTTGAAGTAGCCGGCCATCAATCCGATCGCACCGCCCACGAACGAGGAGATGAGCACGGCGCAGAGGCCGACCACGATGGACACTCGCGCGCCGTACACGGTGCGCGACAGCAGATCGCGGCCGAGTTGGTCGGTCCCGAGCCAGTTCTGGCCGGTGGGAATCGACAGCGGGATGCCGGCGCGTGTGTCGGCTGGGTCGAGGAACGGAAGCACATCGGCGAACAGAGCCACAAAGGCGAGCACGGCGAGCCAGACGATCGACACCCACACCATGACCCCGAGACGGGGCGCTGCCAGCAGCTCGTCGGCCGAGAGCGCGGGGGCATCGGTGGGGTGTGACCCGCGAGCGAGCGTGGCGGTCACGTGGGTCTCACACTGTGTCGAATGCGCGGGTCGAGCACGCCATGGAGGATGTCGGCGAGGAAGTTCACGAGCACGAATCCGACGGTGAGCACGACCACCGCACCTTGAAGGGACACGAAGTCGCGGTTGTTGATCGCATCGATGGTGAACCGCCCGAGACCGGGGAGGGCGAAGATCGTCTCGACCAGCACGGTGCCACCGATCATCCGGCCGACGGAGATGCCCGTGAGCGTGACGACACCGATCGACGAGGGCCGCAACGCATGATTCAGCACGATGCGCCGAGTGCTGTTGCCCTTCGCCCGGGCGAACCAGATGAAGTCCATGTCGAAGGTGTTCACCAGGTCGGTCCGCAACACGCGAGCGAAGAGCGCCACCTGCTCGAGCGCGAGCGCGATCGAGGGCAGCAGCAACGATTTCAGGTTCGCGAACGGACTCTCTCCGAAGGGCGTGTACCCGGTGGTGTCGAACCAGCCGAGCTGCACCGCGAAGATGGCCATCAGCGCGACCGCGACGAGGTAGCCGGGCGTCGCCAGCATCGCCAACTGCGTGCCGCTGAGCACCCGATCGAGCCACGAGCCGGGTCGGAGGGCGCCGAAGATCGCCATCGGCACGGCCAGCAAGAGCGCGATCAACTGGGAGATCAGCACGAGTTCGAGCGTCACCCAGATCCTCTGTCCGATCGCTTCGGTGACGGGTTGCCGGGTGCGGAACGAGGTACCGAGATCGCCCTGCACCGCATCGCCCACCCATCGCGCATAGCGCACGGGCAATGGGTCGTCGAGGTGCAACTCCTCGCGCGCCGCAGCCTTGTCCTCCTCCGACGCCCGAGCCCCGAGCACCGCGGTGACGGTGTCGCCCGGAAGCAGGCTCACCATGGAGAAGGACGCGAAGGTGACCGCCACCAACACGGCGAGGAGGCGGACGGCGCGCGGCAGCAGCCCCCGCATCATCGGCTGCTCCCGCGTGCGTCGCGCGCCCCTGCGACCGTGAACATCATGCGTCGATCCACACGTCCTTGAGGTAGAAGCGGCCTCCGTTGATCGGCTGACCGGGAGTGCCATCGGGCAGGGTGAAGTCGGCGATGCCCCGAACGTCACCAGCGGTGATCACCCCGAACTGGTTCGTGCCGATCCAGATGTACGGGACTTCGTCGCCCAGGATCTGCTGCACGATCGCGTATTGCTCCTTGCGGAGGTCGGGGTCCGACAACGCGCGCCCGGCGTCCATCGCCGCGTCGATCTCCGGTGACGTGAAGTTGCTGAAGTTCAGGCCTCCGGAGTGGAACTGCGTGTAGTCGGCGTCCGGATCGCCACCACCGATGCCTCCCCAGGTGATCACCTGGTAGTCGTCGTTCACCACCGCGTCGATGTTCTCGCTCTGGGCGCGACTCACGATGTTCGCCTCGACGCCGATCTCGGCCCACATCGACTGGAACAGCTCCTGGTAGCTGACGAGGAACGGGTCCTGTCCGCCCGCGAACTCGATGGTGACCGGTCCGACCTCTGCCTCGTACTCGTCGATCAGCGCGGTGGCTTCTGCGGGGTCGTAGTCGGGGTAGTTGCTGTCGGCGAACCAGAACGAGCTCTCGGCGTACGGGCCCGTGAGGGGCTGCTTCACACCGGTCGCTTCGAGGTAGTCGTACAGGCGGGGGATGTCGACGGACATCGCGAGGGCGCGGCGAACGCGTACGTCGTCGAGCGGCGCCGATGCCGTGTTGAGCATCACGACATCGGGGTCACTCGGCGCGCCGATGGTGACACCGACGCCGCTGGCGTCCTGCTCCGCGAAGTACTTGGAGATCTCGGCCGAGCTCCCTGTGTAGTACACGTCGATGTCGCCACCGTCGAACGCTGCCTTGAGCGCCGTGGAGTCCGAGATCGGTCGGAACTCGACCTCATCGAGATACGGCGCACCCTGCCAGTAGTCGTCGTTCCGGGTGACGGTGAGGTGATCGTCGGGGATCCACTCGGAGAACACGAACGGGCCGGTACCGATCGGAGTGCGACCACCGTCGGGAGAGGCAAGCATCTCCGGTGCGGCCATGTAACCGACCTGCGAGCCGATGACACCCGTCAGCACGTTCGGGAACGTGCCCCACGGGCTGCTCATCGTCAGGTCGATCGTCAGGTCGTCGACCACGTTCATGTCGGCGAGCAGCGACAGCTGGTCCTTGTACTGAGCGCTGTCGAGCACCGCCTGGAAGTTCAACCGCACCGCCTCGGCGTTCAGCGGCTCGCCGTTGTGGAACACGATGCCGGGGCGCAGCACGATCGTCCACACGGTGGCATCCGCATTCCCCGTGATCGACTCGGCCAGGTACGGCACCGCTTTGCCTTCAGCGTCGAACGCCGCGAGCGAGTCGAAGATCGCCTTCGCCACGTTGTGCCCCGGGTTGCCCCACGGATCGAGGTGTGGGTTGTACCCGCTCGATTCGCCCTCGATGCCCACGATGAGTGCGCCTCCACTCACCGGCACGACCTCGGGGTTCGTCGTCGCGGGTGGGTTGGTGAAGACCGGCGCGGTGGTGGCGGGCGCTGTCTCCGCCGTGGCCACGGTGGTGGCGGTGGCGACTTCGCTGTCGGAGGGGACCGTCGCGACCACGTCGGACGACGACGGGTCGTTGCCACCGCACGCTGCCAGCATGATCGCGCCCGTCACGAGCATGGTGACCCCGACGGTCCGGCGCGAGCGGCCTGACCGAGGTGATCTCCAACGGTTGGAATCGGATCGAGTGACCATTGCGGCTCCCTTGCGTGCGGTGCGGTCGTCATTGTTGCACGATGTTCAAGAACCCGATTCACGTGTGTTGTCGATCGACATCGGCCGTTCGTGCGGACGCTGTGGACGACCCCTGGCCTCGCCGGGCACACGCGTGAACGGGGTAACGTTGCACACCGTACAAGAGACCTGGGAGGTCAGCGGACGATGACCGCCACGGCAGCAACCTCGGACGCCCCAGACGCCACGACGGCACAGGCGTGGTGCATCGATCACGTCGACCTCCGGATCGAGCTGTCCGCGGAGCGGGTGCTGATCGATTGCTCGTCGCATGCGCGCTGGGTCGGCCAGTCGTCGGGTCGGGTGCCGCTCGTGTTGGACGGCCGGGGGCTCGAGACCCTCGGCGTGGCCGTTGACGGCGTCACGCTCGACAGCGACGCCTACGAGCTGACGGACCGAGTGCTCACCATCGACCTGGACGGCGATGCCCATGTGGTGAGCACCCGGGTGGCCGTCCGACCACGCGGTCCCGGGGATCCTGGCATCGCCCATCGATCTGGGCTGATCAGCACGAACTGCGAGCCCCAGGGGTTTCGACGCATCACCTGGTCGATCGATCGGCCCGGCAATCGGTCGACGTTCGACGTCACGCTGGTGTCCGACCCGACCGAGTTCCGAACACTGCTGAGCAACGGCGATCGGGTCGACGGTGGCGTGCTCGCCGACAGCCGCACGTGGGAGCGGTTCGTCGACCCGATCACCAAGCCCACCTACCTGTTCGCATTCGTGGCAGGTGACCTCGATCTCGTCTCTGCGCAGCACGTCACACCGAGTGGGCGACAGATCGAGCTGCGGATCGCTGCAGCGCGGGCACAGATCGGCGGCACCGCGTTCGCGTTGCGCGCCATGGCCACGGCGATGGCCTTCGACGAGGCCAACGGCGGCATCGAGCACGACCTCGACACGCTCACCTTCGTGGCGGTGCCCGGCTATCCCGATGCCACCGAGTACCACGGCCTGATGTTCTTCGAGTCGTCGTTGCTCGTCACCGATCTGCGCGGCTTCACCGATGACGACCTGCTGCTGAGCCTGGCCAACATCGCTCATGAGTACGGGCATCACGTGCGCGGCAACCGAGTGACGGTGAGCAGTTGGGGACAGCTGGGGTTGAAGGAGGGCCTCACGGTTCTCATGGGCCAGAACGACGTGCGTCGACACCTGTTCGGACCGGTGGCCCGAGTGCTCGACGTGGTCGATCTCCGCCGCCTGCAGTTCCCGGAGGAGGTGACGATCGGTGCGCCGGTCGAGCGCGGCGCGGTGGCGAACCCTGAGCAGATCTACACCCGCACCACCTACCTGAAGAGCGCCGAGATCTTCGGCATGCTGCGCACCCTGCTGGGGCCCGACGACTGGCGGCGAGTCTTCGCCGCGTTCGTCGCGCGTCATGACCTCGGCGCCGCCGGCATCCACGACTTCGTGACGATCGCCCAGACCGAGGTACCGGCGCGCGCCGGCGACATCGAAGCGGTGGCGCGCTGGTTCCAGCTCGCTGGTCGCCCCGCGCTGTCGTGGGTGGTCGACAGCGGTGACAGCGGTGACGGCTCGACCGCGATCGACGTGCGTCGTACCGACGCGCTCACCGACGACCCGAGTGTGGGGATGCCGCTCGTCATCGGGTTCCGACATCTCGACGGCACGCCGGCGGTGGTGTCGATCGACGGATCCGCGCAGGCCGTCGAACACACGGTCGTGTTCACCGGTCGCGAGCGGCGGTTTGCGGTGCAGGGAGCCGGCCCGGTGGTGGTGTCACCGCTGCGCGGCTACTCCGCCCCCGTCGACCTCGCAACCGATCTGCCGTCCGACCACCTCTCGACACTCGTGGTGCACGACGACGACGCGGTGGCTCGCTGGTGGGCGTCCGAGGAGCTGGCGATCCGCGCGATCGACGCCCACCGTGCCGGTGACGCGGCCACCGCGCAGGCTGAGATCGACCGCCTGGCGATGGCGCTCCGACCGGTGCTGCACACCGACATCGAGCCGATGCTGCTGGGTCAGCTGCTGTCGATGCCGGATGAGTTCATGCTCGGCGACCGAGATGCGCAGATCGACGTGGACGGGGTTGCATCGGGCCTCGCCGCTGTACGACACGGGCTCGGCAGAGCGCTCCACGATCCGTTGCTCGACGTGCTCGAGCGTCACGGCGACGACGACCCCGACGGCACCTCGCCCGCCGACATCGCCAAACGGAGCCTGGTGGAGTCATGCCTGGCGCTCCTGCTCACGACGGGGAGCCCCGATGGGTTCGCCGCGGCTGAAGGACAACTTCGGGCGACGAACCCCACTCGGTCGGTACGAGCGCTTGCGCAATTGGCGCACATCGAAGGAGTGCACTTCGAGGAGTACGTGCACGAGACCTACGAGCGATGGCAAGGTGCGCCGAAGCTGCTCGACCGCTGGCTCCGAGCGCAGAGTGGGTCTCGCCGCACCGACACCATCGAGCGTGTCGCCGCGCTCGTGACCGGACCGCTGTACGACCGGTACGACCGGGGCCGCGTGATGGGGGTGTGGTTCCCCTTCGCGACTCGCAATCGCAACGCGTTCCACCACCCGAGCGGTGCCGGCTACCGCATGTTCATCGACGAGGTGATCGAGCTGATGCCGATCAACGCCGGGGTGGTGTTCCGCCTCGTGGGCGACCTGCTCCAGTTCAAGCGCTTCGACGAACACCGCAGTGCGTTGATGCGTGTCGAGCTGCAACGACTGGCCGATGCGCCCGGCATGCCCGACTTCGCGGTCGACAGGGTGCGCGCTCTGCTCGCCTGATGCAGCCACGAGGGACACCCCTGGTCGATCCCCAGCGTCGTGATCATCGCGACCGCAGCCCCCGGCGAGGTGAGTGGGTGCCTGAGCCACTTCGCAGAGCGGGTCATTCGGCGTCTCGCCGGTACAGCATCACCGTGCCTGCGACGATGGCGGCCAAGGCGTAGCCGCCGAACAGGAACGCATCCTGCGTGGTGCTCAGTGCGGCCGCGAGGGTGGTCGCCGTGTCGCCGGCCGACCTGATCCCGAGCATCCCGTTCGCTGCGCTGAAGGGCAACAGTCGGGAGGCTCCTGCCGGGGCCATGCTGCGGATCAGG
>JANNQK010000253.1:0-20695 GCA_031400715.1 Actinomycetes bacterium
CGCCGATCTTCTTGGCGCCGCGGATGCCGCCGCGCACCTCGTCGCGCACCGCCCACGCCCGGTCGCCCAACATGCCGTCGGGGCCGAGCGTCGCTTCGGGCACCTCGACCCCGATCATCGACTTCACCGGGTACTGCCACACGTGGCTGATCTGCATCGGGTGATCATGCCAGGTTCGGCGGGCCTACGGAGCGAAGGAGTTGAGCGTGTCGATCATCGCCCGCAGTTCGCCGTAGCCGTGCTTGGCGAAGGTGAACGCGATGCGAGGCAGCGCGGGGTGATCGTTCTCCTTGCGCTCGGGCTCGAGCGCTGCAATCCGGGTGATGCTGCCGCGTTTGCACAGGTGCCCGAACTGCGTGTTGAGCACCGCGAGTTGCTCGTCGGTCACGGTGTGCTGCATGCGCAGCACCAGCAGGTCGCCCACGTACCGAAGCGAGTGGTAGTTCGTGTAGAAGCGAAGGATCTCGTCGACGGCACGATGGCAGTCGTCGGTCACGAGGTACAGCTTCGTGTCGGCAGGCGACACGAGCCCACGCTTCACGAGCAGGTTCTCGACGATGTCGTGCACCGAGTCCCAGTACGGATCGTCCGGCGTGTCGAGGAAGACGATCGGCACCGGCACGCCCTTGCCGGTCTGGGTGAGTGTCAGCAATTCGAAGGTCTCGTCGAGGGTGCCGAAGCCGCCCGGCAGGCAGATGAAGCCGCGGCTCTCCTTGATCAGCATCAGCTTGCGGGTGAAGAAGTACTTCATGCTCACGTACTTCACGTCGCCGGCGATCACCGGGTTGGCGCCTTGCTCGAACGGCAGCCGGATCGACACACCGATCGAGCGCTCTCGTCCTGCCCCCTCCATCGCGGCCTGCATGATGCCGGGGCCGGCCCCCGTGATCACCATCCATCCCGCCTCCGCCAGTTCGGCGGCGACATCGTGGGCAGCCTGGTAGAGCGGATCGTGGTCCTTGGTGCGCGCCGAACCGAAGATCGCCACCTTCGGCGCGTCGTGGTACGGGGCGAACATCTCGAACGCCTCGCCCATCTCGAGCAAGGCCGCGCTGGTGATCTTCAGGTCGATGAGATCCGGCTGGATGCGGAACATCTCGGTGAGCGCATCGACCATCTGCGTGGCGGTGCGGCGGTGGCGTGGGGTGGGCAGCGCCTCGAGTGCGGCGGCCAGCGCTGTGTAACGGTCGGCCGAGTCGTCTGTCATTCGGCGCGGAACTCGTCGGCCTTTGCCCCGAGCGCGTCGAGCAGTTCGTCGAAGCTCTTCTGGAAGCTCGACACGCCCTCGCGCTCGAGCTTGGCGGCCACCTCGTCGAGATCGACGCCCACGGCAGCGAGGCCGGTCCATGCATTCTCTGCCTGGTCGACATCGGCGTCGACGCGTCGCGCCAGGTTGCCGTGGTCGGCGAAGGCCTCGAGGGTCGCATCAGGCAGCGTGTTCACCGTGTGCGGGCCGATCAGCTCATCGACGTACAAGGTGTCGGGGTAGGCCGGATTCTTGACCGAGGTGCTGGCCCACAGCGGGCGCTGCACGACGGCGCCCTTCGCGGCGAGGGCCTCCCATCGGGCGCCGCTGAAGGTTCCCTGGAACAGCCGGTAGGCCAGCTTGCCCTGGGCGACGGCGCCCTTGCCGCGCAGTGCCAGAGCGTCGGGCGACCCGATCGCGTCGAGCCGATGGTCGATCTCGCTGTCGACACGGCTGATGAAGAAGCTGGCCACGCTGGCGACCTTGCCCAGGTCGGCTCCGGGGGTGGCCGCATACTGCTCGAGCCCGGCGATGTAGGCCTCCATGACCGCTTCGTACCGCTCGAGGCTGAAGATCAACGTGACGTTGATGCTTCGGCCCTCGGCGATCATCTGCCGGATCGCGGGCAGCCCCTCTTCGGTTGCAGGGATCTTCACCATCAGGTTCGGGCGATCGATCGACTCGTGCAGAATGCGCGCGGCCGTCTCGGTTCCGGCGGCGTCGTGGGCCAGGCCGGGGTCGACCTCCACGCTGACGTACCCGTCACCCCCGTAGCTCTGGTGGTACACCGGGGCGAACACGTCGAGCGCACTGTTGATGTCGCGCAGCACCATCGACCAGTAGTCCTCGATCACCGGTCTGCCGTCGGCTGCGAGCACGCGGAACTGCTCGTCGTAGTCGGCAGACCCCTGGATCGCCTTCTGGAAGATGGTCGGGTTGCTCGTCAGACCGCGAACGCCCGAAGCGGCAAGGCGCGACAACTGACCGGAGGTGATGTACCCACGTTTCAGGTTGTCGAGCCACGGGCTCTGGCCGAACTCGTCGTAGAGGTGGTGCAATCGGTCCATGGGGAGATCCTTTCGGTGGGGTGACAGTGGGGTGTCAGTGGGCGAGCGCGACCATGGCCCGGGCCGTGGTCACGACGTTGTCGAGGTTGATGCCGAGTCGGTCGAGGGCGACGGCGCCAGGGGCGCTGGCGCCGAAGCGGTCGATCCCGATGGAGCGATCGGCCCAGCGAGCCCACCCGAAGGTCGTGGCGGCCTCCACCGACAACACAGGCACGCCGTGGGGAAGGATCGCCGAATGCACGTCGTCACCTTGGCGTTCGAACCGGTCCCAGCTGGGCATGCTCACCACGCGGACCCGGACCTCACCGTCGAGCGCCTCGCAAGCGGCGACTGCGAGGGCGACCTCGCTGCCGGTCGCGACGATCACGAGTTGCGGTCCGTCCGTCCCGCTGGTGTCGCGCACGATGCCGGCGCCGATGTGCACGGCGCTGCCATCGGTGCGTACCGGGATGTTCTGGCGAGACAGCACCAGTGCGGTCGGGCCATCGTGTTCCACGGCGGCCACCCATGCCGCCATCGTCTCGTTCGCGTCGGCGGGTCGGATGACCTGCAGGTCGGGGATGGCGCGCAGCGTGGCCACGTGTTCGACCGGCTGGTGGGTCGGGCCGTCTTCGCCGACGCCGACCGAGTCGTGGGTGAACACGAACACCACCTTGGCTCGGCTGAGCGCGGCGAGGCGCACGGCCGGGCGCATGTAGTCGAGGAACACGAAGAACGTGCCGCCGGCGGGCAGCACGCCACCGTGCAAGGCCATGCCGACCATGGCCGAGCCCATGCCGTGCTCGCGGATGCCGTAGTACACCTGGCGTCCGTCCGGGTGTGCGGTCGACTGGGGGAGCTGACCGGCGAGCTTGGTGCCGGTGTTGCCGGTGAGGTCGGCGGCGCCGGCCATCAGGGCGGGCACGGTGTCGAGCGAGGCGTTGAAGGCCTTCTCGATCGAGACCCGGGTGGCGATCGACTCGCCGTCGGCATAGGAGGGGAGAGCGTCCTTCCATCCCGCGATGCCGGTCGCGTGCCAGGTGGCATCCCACACGGCGGCGTCGATCGCGGCTGCGCGATGACGCTCGCGCCAGGCGCTCGTTTCGGTGGCGCCCCGCTCGGCACAATGCGCCCGGTACGCGGCGACGAGATCGTCGGGTGCCCAGAACGGCTCGTCGGGGATGCCCATCACGGCCTTGGTGTTCGTGACGTGCTCGGCCGTGAACGGGTTGCCGTGGGCGTGGGGATCGTCGGTCAGATCGGGGCTCGGGTGGCCGATGTGGCTGCGCAGTATCAGCAGGCTCGGCCGGTCGGTCTGGGCCATGCCTCGGCGGACGCCTGCTTCGAGCGCATCGAGGTCGTCGGCGACCTCGCCGAGGTGGTCGACGTGCCAGCCGTAAGCCTCGAAGCGCTTGCCGACGTCATCGCTGTAGGCGAGGTCGGTGTCGCCGTCGATGGTGACGTGGTTGTCGTCGTAGACGCACACGAGGCCACCGAGGCCGAGGTGACCGGCGAGCGATGCCGCCTCGTGGCTGACGCCCTCCATGAAGCAACCATCGCCGGCGATCACGAAGGTGTGGTGATGCACGGACTCCGAACCGAAATGGGCGCGCAGGCGCCGCTCGGCGATCGCCATGCCGACCGAGTTGGCGAATCCCTGGCCGAGTGGCCCGGTGGTCACCTCGATGCCGGCCGTGTGGTGCACCTCGGGATGACCCGGCGTCGCCGATCCCCACTGGCGGAACTGCTTGATGTCGTCGAGCTCGAGACCGTATCCGGCCAGGTAGAGCATCGAGTACTGCAGGATCGACGCGTGTCCGTTCGACAGGATGAACCGGTCGCGGTCGACCCAGTGCGGCTCGGCGGGGGAGTGGCGCATGATCCGGCCGTACAACACGTGTGCCAACGGCGCCAATGCCATCGCTGTTCCCTGGTGGCCGCTCTTCGCGTAGAGCGGGGCATCCATGGCGAAACCACGGATGAGCGAGATGGCCTGGAGTTCTTGTTCGGGAGTCAGCGACACGTGACCCGACACTAGTGCAGCCATGTGCGACGCACCGTCTGGGTGGGGGCGAGGCTCCGCTTGCAGCGCCCCCATGCGGCTCAGGGCGTGATGACGACTTTGCCGACCGCGGTGCGGTCCATCAGCGAACGGAGCGCATCGCCGGCCTGCTCGAGCGGATAGCGATTCGACACGTGGGGTCGGAGCTCACCGGATGCGACCAGTCGGATCAGCTCGTCGCTGATCTCGGCGTTCAGTTCCGGTTGGCGTGCGGTCATCGCGCCGTAGAAGACGCCGATGATCTGGCAGCCCTTGAGCAGCGTCAGGTTGAGCGGGATCGACGGGATGCCGCCGGTGAACCCGATCACGAGGAACCTGCCTTCCCAACCGATCGCCCGCAACGCCTGCTCGGCCTTGTCGCCGCCCACCGCGTCGTAGACGACGTCGACGCCGTGACCGTTCGTCAGCTCCTTGGCGCGTTCCTTGAGGTTCTCGGTGGCGTAGTTGATGGTCTCGTCGGCGCCTCGCTCGCGGCACAGGTCGAGCTTCTCCTCGGTCGATGCTGCGGCGATCACCCGGGCGCCCATGAGCTTGCCGATCTCCACCGCCGACACGCCGAGTGCGCCGCCGGCACCGAGCACGAGCATCGTCTCGCCTGGCTGGACGTTCGCCCGGTGCCTGAGGGCGTAGAGCGTCGTGCCGTATGCGTAGTTCAGCCCGGTGGCCACAGCGAAGTCGACCGAGTCCGGGAGCCGGCGAGCGGTGGCGGCGGGAATCGCCAGCAGTGCGGCGTAGCCACCGGTCGTGCCGAGCCCACCGACGACACGGTCGCCGACCGACCAGCCAGAAACGCCGTCGCCGATGGCCGCAACGACGCCGGCGGCCTCGCCGCCGGGGATGTACGGCGGCGTCGGATGGAACTGATACCTGTCCTCGAGCATGAGGGTGTCGGGGAACGTCACCGCCGACGCCTTCACCTCGATCAGCAGTTGGCCGGCTCCGGCCGTCGGGTCGTCCATCTCCTCGACGACCAGGGCCTCGGGCGGCCCGAACGCCTTGCACACAACAGCTTTCATGGGTGTCGACAGTAGACGGAGGAACTCCGCTCCGGGCGTCTCTCCTTCGTGCACACGGGGGGCTCGTGCAACGCGTGCCCGGAGTCGCCTGCGAGACGCTTGGCCGGGTCCTCCAAACGCGACGTGACGGTCAGGATTCGACCGGGGGGAGGAGCGTGAACGGAACGAGGTGCCAGGGGCCCTGACCAACCCGGCAGTGGGCGAAGATCTGGCGATACTCGGTGAACTCGAGGTCGCCCTTCACCAGGCGATAGGTGAACTTGCCGGGGTCGACGGTGAAGGGGCTGACGTTGCGGGCGATCTGGTCGTCGTCCTCGCTCATCCCGTTGCGGAACACCACCTCGAACACACCTGAACCGCTCTCGCCAGGAGGGCAGAAGATGAGCGCGACCAGGTGTGGCGACAGCGTGACGGGCGCGGGGGACGGGGCGGCCATCGAGAACATCGCGCCGGTGAGGTCGATGCGTGTGGACGGGCCCGGCGCCTGGCGCATCTCGAAGTTTTCGACGAACAACGCGGAGACGATGTGCATGGCGCCCGAGGGTACCGTGGCTCCATGGGTTACACCTCTGCTCCAGATGGGTGGTGGCAGTCGTTCGTCGGCGCGCTTCCCGCTCGCACCGCCAAGCTTGCCGTCACGCGCGCCGACGGCAGTCCGCACGTCGCCCCGGTGTGGGTCGATCTCGATGGCGACGACATCGTGTTCATGACCTCGGCCGACACGATCAAGGGCAAGTCGATCCTGCGCGACGGACGCGTGGCACTGTGCTTCGACGACGACCGCCCGCCGTTCTCGTTCGTCACGATCACCGGCACGGCCACCACCTCCACCGACCCTGCCGAGCTGCTGGCGTGGGGCACGCGCATCGGTGGTCGGTACATGGGAGTCGATCAGGCCGATGCGTACGGTCGGCGCAACGCGGTGCCGCCCGAGATGGTGGTTCGGGTGACCCCGGCCAAGGTGGTCGCGAAGGTCGATGTCACCGATTGAGGTCGACCTCCTGGTGTCGGGTCGGTGACACTCCTCGTGACGGCGATGTGGTTCGATGTGGTTCGATCGCTTTGCGGGAGAGCTCGAGGCGACGACCCCTGGGGAGGGATGCATGGATCGTCAGTTGGCGGAGGTGCTCAGGAGACTGTTGCCGGATGCCGAGCACGTGGCGGTGGAGGGGTTCGAGGCGATTCCAGGTGGCTTCTCGCGCGAGACCTTCCGCTTCGATGCGCACGTCACCAGAGCCGGTGTGACGGAGACGATGCCGATGATCCTGCGCAAGGATCCGCCGGCGGTGGAAGCGATCCTGTACACGAGCCGCCAGACCGAGCACGAGCTGCTGGGCGCATTGGGGGACCACACCGGTCTGCCCGTGAGCGTGAGCTACGGGTGCGAGCTGGACGCGTCGGTGTTCGGCGAGCCGGCCATGGTGATCCAACGCGTGCACGGCAACGGCCACACGAGCGATCTCTTTCACGACGGCCCCGATGTCGACCAGGTCGACGCGGTGATCGGTCACCTCTGTGAACTGATGGCCGAGCTCCACACGGCAGACATCGCCAAACTCGACGTCGGCGGCAAGTTGAGCGACCCTCGTGGCGTCGGGATCGACACGTCGTCGTGGGACGCGTACATGGACTCCACGATCGAGTACTACATCTCGTCGTATCCGGACATCGCCTACGACCCGATCGCGATGGTCATCCTCGACGGGTCGTTGTCGTTGCGTCGGAACAAGCCGCGACCGCTGCCGCTCGCCGTCGTGCACGGCGACTTCAACCCGGCGAACTTCCTGTACGCCGACGGCAAGGTGACGGCGATCATCGACTGGGAGAACACCCGCATCGGCGACCCCCGCGAGGACCTCGGCTGGATGGTGGCGATGGACAACATGAGCAACACCTCGGTGATGTCGCACCCTCGGGACAAAGGCGGCTTCCTCGCCTACTACAACGAGCTCACCGGCTTCGACGTCACCGAGGAGGAGCTCGGCTACTTCATGATCTTCGGCACGATGAACATCGCCGTGCCCATCACCGCGGCGGTCAAGCGTCGGGTCAACAAGGAGCACTCGCTGTTCTTGCACCTGTACTTGGTGCAGCCGAGCGCGCCGACGCTCATCGCCTTCGCCCAGCTGCTCGGGTACCCAGGGGTGCAGCCGGCCCCGCCACCAGAAGCGCAACCAGAACCGCACCAGAGCACAGGAGTGAACCCATGAACGCGAACCCTGGTCCCGACGGCCTGCTCGAGGGCGTCATCGTCGGCCTGCAGGAAGAGGTGCTTCCCTTCGTGTCGAACGCGAAGGCGCACGCCGCGGTGGCGATGATGCAGTCGATCCTGCAGGGGGTGCGGCAGATGCTGCCGGTGTACGACGCGTATCTGATCGACGAGCACAACTCGATGACAGCGACACTTCGCTCTGCGGCAGTGCCGCTCCGTGACGTCACCGGGCCCGAGGCAGACCGGATGCGCGAACGGGCCGACACGCTCGGCAAGCTCGCCGACCTGCCTGCACCGACGGATCGCGCGGCGTTGATCGACGCCCACATCTGCCTCGGTCGCGCCCTCGAAGCCTCGATCTTCGACCTCGACGTGCTCCAGCGCGCCGGCGGGCATGCGGCTGCTGCGGCCGATGACGCCCTCGCGGTGATCCGTGGCCACCTCGGCCCGCGCGTGGTGCGCGACACCCAGGTGATCACCGTGGGTGACGGCATGATCGGCCGCGGCTGACCGGGCGTGCCGCGTCAGATGATGCGGCTGGTGCCGTCACCCCAGTACTGGTCGCGCAGGGGCTTCTTGTAGAGCTTCCCCGTCGGGAGGCGGGGGAGCTCGGCGAGGTAGTCGATCGAGCGCGGCACCTTCTGTCGGGCGAGGTGCTCGCGACAGAACGCGAGCAACTCCTCGGTCAGCGCGGCGTCGGGCTCGATGCCGGGCATCGGTTGCACCACGGCCTTCACCTCTTCGCCGAGGTCGACGTTCGGCACGCCGAACACCGCCGCATCGGCGACCTTGGGGTGGGTGACGAGGAGGTTCTCCATCTCCTGCGGATAGATGTTCACACCGCCGGAGATGATCATGAACGTCTTGCGGTCGGTGAGGTACACGAACCCGTCCTCGTCGATGTAGCCGACGTCGTTCACCGTCGTCATCGTGCCGTCGGGTGACGTGGCCTCGCGCGTCTTCTCTGCGTCGTTGTGATACTCGAACCGATTGGCCGACGTGAACCAGAGCGTGCCCGGCTGACCCACCGGCAGCTCGTTCATGTCGTCGTCGACGATGTGGAGGTCGCCGAACATCACCTTGCCGACGGTGCCCTTGTGGGCCAACCACTCCTCGCTGTTGCACGCGGTGAAGCCGAGGCCCTCGGTGGCGCCGTAGTACTCGTGGATGATCGGGCCCCACCACTCGATCATCGCCTCCTTCACCGGAACCGGGCACGGCGCGGCAGCGTGGACGGCGACCTCGAGCGACGAGAGGTCGTAGCGGCCGCGTTCTTCCGGGCTGAGCTTGAGCATCCGGTTGAACATCGTCGGCACGAGTTGGCTGTGGGTCACCTGATACTGCTCGACGAATCGCAGGTAGTCGACGGGATCGAAGCGCTCCATGATCACGACGGTGCCTCCGAGCAGGATCGTCCCCCCAACTGCGGCCTGCGGCGCAGAGTGGTAGAGCGGTGCCGGGGACAGGTACACCATGTCCTCCCGGTAGTGCCACAGCATCGACAGGAACGAGAACAGCGGACTCGGGGCGTCCGGCGGCTCGTCGACGAGCGGGCGGGTGATCCCTTTCGGCCGACCCGTCGTGCCCGACGAGTAGAGCATCGCCGACCCACCGCGCTCGTCGGCGATGGGCGTCGTCGGCTGGGCCGACACCGCCGTCACGTAGTCGACGACCCGCGCATCACCGCTTGTCCCGTCGTCATCCACGACCAGGATGTGGGTGAGCCTCGGGCAGTCGCGTGCGGCTTCGATCGCGGTGTCACGCTTGGCGCGAGACGTGATCAACACCTTCGACTCGCTGTTGTCGACGATGTAGGCGAGCTCCTCGGCGGTGAGGTACGAGTTGATCGGGGTGTAGATCAGCCCGGATCGCCAACCTGCAGAGCACACCTCGAGGTACCGGTCGTTGTTCTCCATGAAGATCGAGAAGTGGTCGAACTGGCGGAGCCCGAGGCCGCGCAGCACATGCGCGAGCTGGTTCGATCGTTCCTCGTACTCGCGGTAGGTGACCACCTGCCCTGTTCCAGCCATCACGAACGCGGCGCGGTCCGGGTGCTTGCGTGCATATGCCCCTGGATACATCGAGCCTCCCAATGCTCTTGCCGGCCTCCCGGCGACGCCGAGCGTACGTGGTCGCGAACGCGCACTGTGCCAGGGCGGTGGCGCGGCTCGGCCCTCGTCACATGCAGGCGTAGACCGCGTCGATGAGCGAACGGTTGCGGGTGCTCTGCCAACGCGGGATCACGTGGTTCATCACGTAGCCGAACGCAACACCGGCGTCGGGGTCGGCAAAGCCCACGGCGCCCCCTGTGCCGAAGTGCCCGAAGCTGCGCGAGTTTGGCCCGAAGGGGCGATGAACCACGGTGGGCTTGAATCCGAGGCCGAACCTCGACTCCTCGGCGAGCACCGGACACCAACCTTCGCTCTGCACGCTCGTGGCCTCCGTGAGCAGTGCGGGCGACAGCAGTCGGCCCGGTTCGAGCAGGGCGGAGTACATGCGTGCCACGCCGCTGGCGGAGCCGTGGCCGTTCGTGGAGGGGATCTCGGCCCGTCGCCACTCGTAGCTGTTCACCACACCGTTCGAGGAGTAGCCCGGCGGGTTGAAGTAGCCGAGCATCAGCATCTGCGCTTCGCCCTCCATCGAATGAGGATCGAGATCGGCGGGGATCGCCCGCGATGGATCCCAGATCACGTCGGCACACCGCTGTCGCTCGGGGCCGGGCACGCCGAACCACATGTCGGCGTGCACTCGGTCGGTGATGGCCCGCAACCGAGCGCTCGGCATCTGTCCTGTGACGCGGTGCACCACGCCGCCCACCAGATGGCCATAGGTGTTGGTGTGGTAGGCGTGCTGCGTGCCCGGTTCCCACCAGGCGTCGGTGGCCGCGAGGGCGGTGGTCATCCGGTCCCAGTTCCACAGATCGCGGTTCGTCAACGGTTCACGGATCGCAGGCACGCCCGCCCGATGACACAGCGCGTGGCGAAGGGTGGCGGTCTCCTTGCCGCCGGCCGCGAACTCCGGCCACACGTCGGCGATCGGTGCGTCGAGGTCGACGAGACCGGCATCCACGAGTTGCAGCGCGAGCAGTCCGATGAACGCCTTGCCCACGGAGTAGACGTTCACCAAGGTGTTGGTCTGCCACGGTCGGGTGCGGGCCTCGTCGGCCCACCCTCCCGCCAGGTCGACGACGACGCGTCCGTCGATCATCACACACACGCCTGCACCGACCTCACCTCGTTCGGCGAAGTTGGTCGCGAACACGTCGCGGACCGCGCCGAAGGCCGAGTCGCACTGGCCGACGATCGGGTCGATCATGCCCGATGTCCGCCGACCAGGGTTGCCTCGACGCGCAGGTCCGGCGTCATCATCACCAGGTCCGCCCGTCGCCCCGGTTCCACCGCACCACGGTCGTCGAGGCCGAGCAGGCGCGCAGGAACCGTCGATGCGGCACGCAACGCATGATCGAGCGCAATGCCGGCCGCCACGCAGGTGCGGATGGCCTCGTCCATGGTGATGGCGCTGCCGGCCAGGGTGTCATCGGGCAGGCGGGGCGCTCCATCGCGCAGTTCCATGCCGACCGCCCCGACGGTGCCGGCCCGCCACGCCACTGCGTCGGTGACCAGCAGCATGCGATCGGGGCCGAGCACCGATGCCGCAAGCCGCAGCATGAGCGGGTGCACGTGAACCCCGTCGGCGATGATCGACGCAGCTGCGGCGGAATGAGTGAGCACCGATGCAGCCACGCCTGGCGATCGGTGGTGGAGGCCGGACATCCCGTTGAACAGGTGCGTCGCCATCCGAGCGCCGGCGTCGAGTACGGCGACGACCTGTTCGTGCGATGCCGTGGTGTGCCCGATCGACACGAGCACACCGCGATCGCACAACAGCCGCGTCGCCTCCACCGCGTCTGGCTGCTCGGCTGCGAGCGTGACCATCGCGACGAGGAGGGGGAGTGCCGTCAACCACTCGAGATCGATCGGCACGATGTGGGCCGGGGGATGTGCGCCCGGCGCGCCACCGAGGAACGGGCCCTCGAGATGCGCCCCCGCGATGTGAGGCCGTGAGCTCCCATCGCGTGTCATCGCCTCGCCGATTCGGGCGAGCGGCGCTTCGAATCGCTCGAGAGACGTCGTGATCAGGGTGGGACACCACGTGGTCACCCCCTGATCGAGCAGCAGACGATCCAGTCGGTCCCAATCGGGTCCGGTGGCGCGGCTGCAGTCGACATCGTCGATCCCGTTCACCTGCACATCGACGAAGCCCGGCGCGATCACTCGATCAGGTACCGGGCCGTCGGCCGCTGTCGCCGGTTCGATCGACACGATCACTCCGGCGTCCACCACCACGACCGCGTTGTCGACGAAGCCGTGAGGGGTGAGCACTCGACTCGCCGCGAACCGCGTCACGCCCGCAAGGTATCACTCGCACCGGAGACGTGGCCGGCGACAGAACGGGCCGAAGGGGCTGAAGGGGCTGAAGGGGCTGAAGGGCCCGACGCACGTCGTGACTATGCTGCGCGCCATGGTCGACCATGCGGGAGAGCACCCGTCGACTCGAGATCAGATCGTGATCGAGGCGATTCAGTGTTTTGCCGACACCGGCTACGACGGCACGTCCCTGAACGACATCGCTGCGGCGGTCGGCATCCGCCGGCAGAGCCTGTTGCATCACTTCCCGTCCAAGGAGGTGCTCTACGGCGAGGTCTTCGAACGCCTGCTCAGCGACTGGTTCGAGCGCCTCGCAGCATCGATCGGTGGCGCCACCCGCGGGTTCGACAAGGTGGAGTTCGTGCTCGAAGCGGGCTTCGACTTCTTCGCCGACAACCCGGAGTACGTGCGCCTCGTCAGGCGGGAGGCCCTCGACGGCGGGGCGCACCTCGGCATCGACCTCGCGGCCGTGTTGCGGCCGATGTGGGACCGCGCCGTTGCCTACTTCCAGCGCGGCATGGATGACGGCACGTTCCGACGCCATGACCCGGAGCAGTTGCTGCTCACGGGGTACGGGGCGCTGCTCAGCTACTTCTCGGACGCCCCGTTCCTGGAGGGCCTGCTGGATGGCGACCCGCTGGTGGGAGACGCACTCGCGCGTCGCCGGCAGCACATCACGTCGTTCTACCGAATGGCGCTCACCCCCTAGCCACCCCTCGTCGTACCCTTCGGCGCTCTGGTCGCCGACTCGACTCGACTCGGCGACCGGTGCGGCAGGCGGGCTACCTTCGCCGAATGACGATCCTCACCCGGGCCGACAACTTCGCGCGGTTGGAGCCGGAGGCCGAGGCCGAGTGGTGGGCGGTGAAGCGGGGTCGCACGACGGTGTTCTGTGAATCGGAGGTGGTCGGCGCGACGAGTCGCAAGCTGATCGCCCGATCCGTGCTCACCTACAACGTCAGCCCGTCACGCTGACGCTTGGCCACCCGCGAGCTCTCCTCGAGTGGTCCTCGAGGAGAGCTACGCCGCGAGGTGACGGCATCGCTACCGTTGCCACGATGGCTGCCGCTGGGAACACTCTGTCCGAATCCGCTTCGAAGGCCCTGTTGCGTGAGTTCGGCGTTCCCATCGCCGACGAACGGGAGGTGGCCACGGCATCGGAGGCAGCGGCTGCGGCCGTCGAGATCGGCTTTCCGGTCGTCGCGAAGCTGTGCGGCGACGCGATCGCCCACAAGACCGAGCGCGGGTTGGTGCGGCTGCGCCTCGGCGATGCGGCAGCGGTGGAACAGGCAGCCGGGGACCTCCTTGCCGCCGCCACGCCCGCCGACGGGCCGGTGTCGGTCCTCGTGGCTCCGATGGTGTCGGGCAACCGCGAGCTGATCGCTGGGGTGGTGCGCGACCCGCAGTTCGGTGCGAACGTGATGCTCGGCGTCGGCGGCATCCTGGCCGAAGCGATCGCCGACGTCGTCTTCCGGCCGGTTCCGATCTCCGCCGTCGACGCAGCCGAGATGGTCGACCAGCTCGCGACCCAGCAACTGCTCGGAGAGTTCCGCGGTGAAGCAGCCGTCGATCGCGCCCAGCTCCAAGCCGTCCTGCTCGGCCTGTCGGCCGCAGCGGTCGCCCGTCCCGACATCGCCAGCATCGACGTCAATCCGCTGATCGTGAGCGCGTCCGGTGTGCCGATCGCGGTCGATGCACTCGTCGAGATCGGCGATCCGGCTGCGGCGAGCACGTCGGGTTCGGGTCGGCCACGACCCACCGACGCCCAGTTCCGAGCCCTGTTCGAGCCGAAGGGGGTGCTCGTGACCGGGGCGTCGACGCACCCCGGCAAGTTCGGTTTCGTGAGCCTGCACAACATCCTGGCCGGCGGCTACCGAGGTGGTGTGTTCGGCACGAACCTGCAGGGTGAAGAGGTGCTCGGCGTCAAGACGGTCGCCGACATCGACGAACTGCCCGACGGTGTCATCGACCTGGTGTTCGTGTGCACACCGGCCTCGGCGAATCCCGACCTGCTTCGAGCCTGCGCCCGCAAAGGGGTGAAGGCGGCATTCCTCACCAGCGCCGGCTACGGCGAGGCAGGCGAGGAGGGCAAGAAGGCCGAGGACGATCTGGTGGCGCTCGCCGACGAACTGGGCATCCTGCTGGCCGGCCCGAACGGCCAGGGCGTCGTGAGCACGCCAGTCAGTCTGTGCGCCCAGATCGTCGCTCCGTATCCACCGGCGGGCCGCATCGGCGTGGCCAGCCAGAGCGGCAACTTCATCTCCAGCTTCCTCAACTACTCGCGCCAGACCGGCGTCGGCATCAGCCGTGCCGTGTCTGCGGGCAACGCCGCGGCGGTCACGCCTGCCGACTACCTCGACTGGTACGCCGACGACGAGGCGACCGGGGTGTCCTTGGCCTACGTGGAAGGCATCGTCGACGGCCGCGGTCTGCTCGACCGGTTTGCGTCGGTGGCAGCACGCAAGCCGTTGGTCGTCGTGAAAGGTGGAGCGACCGAGGCCGGAGCGAAGGCAGCGGCGAGCCACACCGGTGCTCTGGCCGCGAACGACAAGATCTTCGATGGTGCGTGCCGTCAGGCCGGCGTCACTCGTGCTGCGACCGTCGAGGAAGCGTTCGAGGCCGCCGCCACGTTCGCCACCCAGCCGCTCCCGAAGGGTCCGAACGTCATCGTGCTCACCACAGCGGGCGGGTGGGGAGTCGTGACGAGCGACGCGATCCACCGCGAGCGCGGTCTGGTGCTGATGTCGTTGCCCGACGACCTACGTGAGCAGATCGACACCAAGCTCCCGCCGCGCTGGAGCAAGAACAACCCGGTCGACTGCGCCGGAGGAGAGGTGCGTGACACGATCCCCGAGGTGATGGAGATGATCGCGGCGCACCCCGACGTGCACTCGGTGATCTACCTCGGCGTCGGCATCCAGAGCAACCAGGCTCGACTGATGAGGGAGGGACCGTTCCACCCCGACCACGGCCTCGAGCGGATCGTGGAGTACCACGAGCGCCAAGATCGTCGCTTCGCCGAAGCTGCCGACGAGCTGTCACGCCGCTACGGCAAACCGATCCTGACCGCGACCGAACTTGCGGTCGCCGACCCCGACAACCCTGGGCCCGCGGCGGTGCGAGCCAGTGGCCGACTCTGCTACGCGAGCGGCAACCGTGCCGTGACCGCGCTCGGCCACCTCACGCGCTACGCGGAGTTCCGCCGCCGGCGAGACCTCGGGGCCTGACGGCATGGCGCGGCGAGCGAGCAACCCGCTGATCCTTGTGGTGTCGCTCGCCGTCACCGTCACGATGGCGCTGCTCGTGGCGTGGCAGTGGGCCGTCGCGGCCACTACGGTCGACGCCGCGCCTGCGATCGCCGCGACCGCCGACCCCACCGTCGAACTGGCGACGCCGGTGATGTCGTTCCGGCGGGCGCCGGGCGTGCTCTCCCGCTCGTTGAACGTCACCCAGTTCCGCATCCAGCTGGCAACGCTGCTCGATCGGGTGGGCCCTGGCTCCTGCGCGTCGGTGGCCGTCGATGGCACCGTGGTGTCGTCGAAGCAAGACGGTCTCCCCGTGATCCCCGCATCGAACATGAAGCTCGTGGTGGCGGCCACGGCGCTCGAGGTGCTCGGTCCGTCGTTCACGTTCCGAACGAGCGTCTTCGGTGACGTCGATGCCGCTGGAGTCGTCACCGGGGACCTGGCGCTGCTCGGTGGGGGAGACCCGCTGCTCACCACCGACGACTGGCTGGCCAACAACACCCAGACGTATCGACAGATCAACACCACTCGGTTCGAGTCGCTCGCCGACGCGCTGGTGGCTCGAGGGGTGACCCGCGTGAACGGCCGGGTGCTGGGCGATGCGAGCCGGTACGACGACGAGTACTTCCACCCCACATGGGACCCGGATCTGCACGGTGGCGAGGCGGGCCCGATCGATGCCCTCATGGTGAACGACAGCTGGCTCGGCAACTCCTTCATCGGCCTTCGCGATGTCGCTGCCGACCCCGGGCTGCGCGCCGCCGAGGTGTTCACCCAACTGTTGCGCGAACGCGGCATCCCGGTCGGCCAGGGTTCCGCCGCCGGCGTGAGCGAGATCGGCAACGAGCTCGCCGGCATCGACTCGCAGCCGCTGGCGGCGATCGTGCAGGAGATGCTGCTCACCAGCGACGACAACACCGCTGAGGTGTTGGTCAAGGAGATGGGTTCGCAATCGGGCACAGGCGGCAGCACACAGGCGGGTGTCGAAGTGGTGCTCGACACGTTGGCCGGTTGGGGGATGCCGCTCATCGGCGTCACTCTGGTGGATGGCTCGGGGCTGTCGCGAGGCAACCTCGTGACCTGCGATCTGCTCGTCGAGATCCTGCACCGGGATGGGCCGACGAGCGTGTTGGGCTCGGGCCTGCCCGTCGCCGGCACGTCGGGCACACTGATCGACGAGTTCATCGGTTCGCCCGTCGCTGGGAAGCTGCAGGCCAAGACCGGATCGTTGACCGACGTCAAGGCCCTCGCCGGACATCTCCCCGCGCCGGGAGGCGACACGATCGAGTTCGCGGTGATCCTGAACGAGCCGGGAGCGAAGGAAGCAGAGTTCTACCGACGGGTGTGGGATGCACTCGCCGTCTCGTTGGTCACGTATCCCAGCAGTGCATCCAGTGCCGAGCTGGGCCCGCGATGAACGTGAGCGACTTCACACCCTGAACGAGTGTGGAGAATCGCCCGTCGCTGCGACACACGGACAGGTTGGACGTACAGTGCGCGGGTGGCCGTTCTCCCGATGTTCCCGCTGGGGAGCGTCTTGCTCCCGGGCGCAGTGCTCCCGCTTCACATCTTCGAGGAGCGTTACCGAGCACTGGTCCGTGATTGCCTGGCGGCCGAAGCGCACGAGTTCGGTGTCACCCTGATCGAGCGTGGCGCCGAGGTGGGCGGAGGTGAGCAACGTCTGATGGTCGGCACCGTGGCACGAATGGTCCAAGTGGCGGAGATGGACGACGGGCGGTTCGCCGTCGTGTGCGTCGGGACGCGGCGGATTCGTGTGAACGCGTGGTTGCCCGACGACCCGTACCCGCTGGCCGACGTGGACGACTGGCCCGACGACGAACCGGCTGCCGTCGACGAGGCCGCGATGGTCGCCCGCACCGCAGCGACCTTGGCGCGTGTCCGGCGGTCCTGTGCGCTGGCGTCCGAGCTGGGCGACTCGGTGGCCGATGCGTCGACCGAGATCAGCGATGACCCGGTGCTGGCGTCGTACCACATGGTGGCGCTCACCCCCGTCGGCGCTGCCGATGCCTACCAACTGCTGTGCGCAGCGGGACCGGTCGAACGCGTCTCCCAACTCGACGCGATGCTCGACGACCTCGAGGTGCTGCTCCGGTTCCGCTTGGCAGACGAGTCCAGCGAGCTCCCGCTGGACGAGGCCTGATCCGGCCGAACCGCCCACCCGTACGACTGGGCCTCGCCCCCAGATGCGCCGAGATGTGCTATCAAAGGGGCGTGGCCGACTCCGACCTCTCATCCGTGCCCAGCGCCCCCGCCCCATCGGTTCCCATCGGCGAGGTGATCGACCTCGTCAAGAGCTATGCCCGCCAAGAGACGATGGCGCCCATGCGCGGCGCCGGTCGGTGGGCTGCATGGGGCACGGCAGGCGCCATCCTGCTCGGCACCGGCACGATGCTGTTGGTGCTGGGTCTGCTTCGCCTGCTGCAGAACGAACTGGCCCCCACGTTCTCGGGCCGGTGGATGAGCCTGCTGCCGTATGTGGCTGCACTCGTGCTGTGCTTCGTGGTGATCGGTGTCGCCATCAGTCGTATCGCCAAGTCGTCCCTCAACAAGGACTGAGTCCGGAGCACTCCCATGTCGCAGCAACGCATCACCCGTGACGACCTCGAGGCGAAGTTCAAGGCGCTCCAGGACGACGTCAACCACAAGGTCAACGACAAGAAGCAGACCATGACGACCGCGGCGATCGCCGGCGGTGTCGTGCTGTTGCTGTTGATCTTCTTCCTCGGCAAGCGCAGCGGGAAGAAGAAGACCACGTACGTCGAGCTCCGGCGCATCTGACCCGGCTGACCCAGAACCCACACCGTCTGCCATGCCCCTCGTCCCGAAGCTGCTGCGACCGTCCGTCCTCATCCGGCGCAACGCGACCTACAAGGGGCTCCTCGGTGGCAGCAAGCCGTGGTTGGCCGTCGGTGTCTTCCTGTGGAGCAAGTCGTTCCTCAGGAAGACCTTCGGTCGCACGGAAGAGATCTTGACCACCGAGAAGCTCACCAAGGGTCAGTCCCTCCGGATCGACGCCATCAAGCCGCCCAGCCGACGAGCGCGCACACGTGCCCGGCGCCAGCACGAGCGCGAGATGGCGGCAGCCAGAGCAGCGTCGAAGTCTGTTGCCGCCGCGGCCACGGCCGCACGGAAAGCAGCCAAGGCCGACGCTCGAGCTCGCCGCGCCGCCGCGAAGACCACGGTCTGAAC
Organism: Actinomycetes bacterium; assembly: GCA_031400715.1. Taxonomy (GTDB): domain Bacteria; phylum Actinomycetota; class Acidimicrobiia; order Acidimicrobiales; family Ilumatobacteraceae; genus VFMC01. The sequence continues at coordinate 18,465 of JANNQK010000253.1, forward strand.
CCGCCCGGCGCCGATCGAGCGGTCCGTCGCGGCACACTGTGGGCGATGCAGGTCCATCTCCGCAACCCAACACGCCTGATCGAGGTCGAAGGGCGCCGCAAGGTGCACGCGCTCCTGGCCGAGCTCGGGTTGAACCGTGAATCGCATCTGGTCATCCGCAACGGCACCCTGGTGCCCGGCGACGGCGAGCTCGACGCCACCGACGAGATCGAGATCCGCCCCGTGATCTCCGGCGGTGCCTGACATGCGACGTCGTCCATGAACGTCGGCTCGAAGTGCCGCACCTGTCGCCAGCCGGCGATCATCGATCTGCCGCGCCACAACGCCAACTTCTGCGCCGAACACTTCCTCGAGCTGTGCCGCCGCCAGGTCACCAAGGCCTTCGAGCACTGGAACCTGCTCGAGCGCGACGACAAGATCCTCGTCGCCGTCTCCGGTGGCAAGGACAGCCTTGCCGTGTGGGACATGCTGATCGAGCTCGGCTATCAGGCCGATGGCCTGTACGTCGGATTGGGCATCGGTGACTACAGCGACGTGTCGGGCGACTACGCCCGTCGGTTCGCGGCCGATCGAGGACTCACCCTGATCGAGATCTCGTTGCGCGGCGAGTACGGCTACGACATCCCCACAGCAGCCAAGGCGACGCGCCGTGTGCCCTGTTCGGCATGCGGACTCAGCAAGCGCCATCTGTTCGACAAGGCCGCGCTCGACGGGGGATACACCGCGCTCGTCACCGGTCACAACCTCGACGATGAGGCCGCGGTGCTGCTGGGCAACACGATGCGGTGGGAGATCGACTACCTGGCGCGTCAGTTGCCGAAGCTCGACGCCCGCGACGGCTTCCCGAAGAAGGTGAAGCCGCTGGTGCGGCTGACCGAACGCGAAACTGCAGCGTGGTGCGTCGTGCGCGGCATCGATTACCTCGTCGACGAATGCCCCATCGCGGCGGGCAACAAGCACCTCGGCTACAAGGCCACCCTGAACGCGATGGAAGCCGAGTCCTCGGGTTCCAAGGCGGCGTTCTACCTGAACTTCATCGAACGGATGGCACCCCTGCTGGCCGGCCACCTGAAAGACGACCGGGAAGCGCTGCGCGAGTGTCAGCAGTGCGGGTCACCGACGTCGGGCGACGTCTGTGCGTTCTGCAGACTCGTCACCACCGCCAGCGCGCACGAGCGGGTCCCGGTGGAGCTGATCATGAGAGGCCGACGATGAACGCGCTGTCCGCCAACCGACCGTTCGCCTACGGCGACAAGGTGCTGTTGATCGACAACAAGCAGCGCCGGTATCTGATCGACCTCGCGGAGGGTGCCGAGTTCCACACCCACACCGGGCTGTGGGCTCACAGCGAGCTCGTCGGCCAGGCCGAGGGCATCGTGATGCGCAGCACCAAGGGCACGCCGTACACGGCGTTGCGGCCGACGCTCGAGGACTTCGTCGTCGAGATGCCGCGCGGCGCACAGGTGATCTACCCGAAAGACCTGGCCCCGATCTGCATGCTCGCCGACATCGGGCCAGGTGTGCGTGTGCTGGAGAGCGGTGTCGGTTCGGGAGCGCTGAGCATGACCATGTTGCGGTACGGCGCCGACATCGTCGGGTACGAGTTGCGTGAGGACTTCGCCAACCGGGCCAAGAACAACGTGCGGGCGTTCCTGGGCGAAGACGTGATGGACCGTTACAAGGTCGAACTGCGCGACTGCTACGACGGCATCGACGAACGCAACGTCGATCGGGTGGTCCTCGACCTGCCCGAACCGTGGCAGGTGGTGCCGCATGCCATGGAAGCACTGCGGCCTGGCGGCATCTTCATCGCGTATCTGCCGTCGATCATCCAGGTGAGCCAGCTGCGCGAGGCGATCAACTCCAAGCAATGGAACGGTACCCGCACCCTCGAGGTGCTGCACCGCGGCTGGTACGTCGAGGGGAATGCGGTACGTCCCGACCACCGCATGGTCGCCCACACCGGCTTCTTGACCGTCAGCCGCTTCCTCGGCTGACCTGCGTCATGCCACGGAGGTCCGGACGCGGAACGGCGCCCCGAAGGGCGCCGTTCTCAGATCGTGTTGGAGACGGATCGGTCGACCCGTGAGCACCTACGGCTCGATGAAGATGCACTCGCCGGGGCACTCCTCGGCGCTCTCGATGACCGCGTCGAGTTGTCCGTCGGGAATGTCGGCCATGCCCTCGGCGCCCTGGGGATTGCCCTTCGCTGTGGCGTAGACCTTGCTGCC
>JANNQK010000254.1:0-22670 GCA_031400715.1 Actinomycetes bacterium
CGACGAACACACCGACGAACCCTCGTTCGAACAGACCAACGAGCTGGTGGACACCTCGGTCGACGCCGACGTGGATGCGCTGATGCAGTCGACGCTCGACACGACGAGCGAGCAGCCGGTCTTCGACGAGATGGAGCTGCACGAGGTCGACCACGAGGTCGAGCAGGACGGCGACAGCCAGGACGAGCGAGCCCAAGACGAACCAGCCCAGCACGAACCAGCCCCGCAGGATGAGGTACCGCACGACGAGGTCGTCGACTCGGCGCCCCGGCCGGATGCGACGCCCATGGAAGCGGCGGCGTTGGACGATGTCCTCGCCTCGTTCGAGCGCTCGTTCGAACAGCAGTTCAGCCACCACTTCGAGCAGTTCGAGCAGTTCGAGCAGCACATCTCCGGTCAGCCGGCGCCCGAACTCCCGGCGCTCGAACTCCCGGCGCTCGAGGCTGTGGACGAGATCACCGACGTCGCAGCGGAGCATTCCACCGATGCCGACGATCAGGCTCCTCACGATGCGAGCGACGGCGAGGCCGACACCGACGCCGAGCTGCCGTGGGCGATCGACGACCGCCTCAGCTGGCCGCAGGACGACGTCACCGGCGATGACGATCGCAATCCTCAGGCTCAGGCGTCCGACGGTCCCGTCGTCGAGTTCGACCTGCAGTACCTCCTGTCACAGAGCCACTCGCGTCACGCCGATGTCGGCCACGACCATCCTCACGCCGACGATCGGTCCTTCCCGACTCCACGATCCGACGATCCGGATGGGTCGGAGGTGGACGAGACCGATGCCGACATCCGCGCCGCGGTCCAAGCTGCTCTTGCCGAGATCGCCGCCGCCGCACGCACCGGCGCCGACCACGAAGTGCCACCGATCCTGATGCAGGCAGCTCGCATGGCCGATGCCGACACGGGGCTCGTCCCCAACCCCGACACCTGGGATGCTGCTCCACCGGTCGCTCCGACGGCGGGTCCGGCAGGGGCTCTCCCGACGGTGCCCCGACCGCTCCTGCCGGCCCGCACGCCCGGGTCGCCGAGCGTTGCTGCGTCTGCGGGCGCTGCTTCCGCTGATGGGGCTGCTGTGGATCGTGCCGGGGACGCGGTCAGCGCTGCGGATCCGGCCGACGGGCCGCCGTCGCAGGAGATCCCCGCCACCGGGGGTCTTCGCCGACTCCTGGGCTCCAAGAAGTCCTGACCCACGTCGCACCCGCTTCTGCGGGCACCACGACGCTCCGATGAACCGCGTTCACCACGGAGGCCCAGCAACAACGGCGGATCGAGGCAGGCGGTTCGCGCTCAGCCGGTGACGGTGGCGATGAAGACGTGGAACCCGTCGAGCTCGGTCGGTGCGCCCCCGTGATACCCGCCCAGCACGCGTACGTCGGTGAAACCGGCCGCGCCCAGCACCGACACGATCTCGTTCGATGAGTACACGTTGCCGACAAGGGTGTGCGCCTCGTGCGCGACGAGCTCGTCGTCCCGCCACTGCCATGCCTGCAATTCGCGGGTCACCGAGCGCTCCGCCATGTCGACCGCGACGATCCGGTGCCGAAGTGCGTAGTGGAAGCCGTCGGGGCCGAGTCGGCGAGCCTGGCCCGCCGGTGGTGTCGAGTCGACCGGCCGCGGTTGCCAACGTCGCCACCGTTCGTCGTCGAACTCGCCCACTTGGTAGTCGAGGGCCAGCACACCACCCGGCAGCAGATGTGCCCGGAGTCGTCGCAGGCCCTCGCCGTCGTCGGCCCGGCTCCCACCCAGTCCGAACGAGCCGCAGTTGACGATCGAGCGATAGCGGCGCGGCAGATCGAGCTGATGGGTCGGCTGCACGTGCAGAACGGGCGCGCGGCCGACGGCCGCGGCAGCAGCCCGGCAGGCCTCGATCATGTCGGCCGATGCATCGACGCCCTCGACGTCGAGCCCAGCCGCCACCCACGGCACGAGGAGCCTGCCGCTCCCACAGCCGACGTCGAGCGCCGGCTGGCCCGACTCGACGTACGACCGGAAGAACTCGATCTCGGGTCCGTCGAGATTGAAGTTGGCCCACCAGCGGGCGATCAGCCCATGGTGCCACGTCGTGGCAGACGTCGAATCCCGCCCGTGATCGTGATCGTGATCGTCGCTCATCGGCGCAACGCTAGGTCGACCTGCCGGGCTCACCGCGGTCGATTCGGCGCGCCGCGAAGAACGCCTTCAGCAGTGCCGACGATTCCTCCGCGAGGACGCCAGAGCGGATTGCGGCTCGATGGTTGAGCCGCGGGTCGTCGGCCAGTTCGAACAGACTGCGAACCGCCCCGGCCTTGGGATCGGTTGCCCCATAGACCACTCGCGCCACGCGAGCGTTGACGATCGCTCCGGCGCACATGGCGCACGGTTCCAGCGTCACGTACAGGGTGCACTCGTGCAAACGCCAGTGACCGACCTGGCCCGCTGCATCGCGCAGCGCGAGGACTTCGGCATGTGCGGTTGGATCGCCGGTGAGCTCACGTTCGTTGTGGCGAGCAGCGATCACCATGCCGTCGCGCACGACGACCGCACCGACCGGAACATCGAGGTGGGCTTCGGCGGCGTGCGCTTCGGCGAGCGCTACCTGCATCATCCGTTCGTCGACCAGTGCGTCGTCGCGCTCGCGACCATCGAGGCCGTCACGGCCGGCGGACGTGGACATGGCGGAGGGGGTGGGATTCGAACCCACGGAAGGTTGCCCTTCACACGCTTTCCAAGCGTGCCGATTCGGCCGCTCTCGCACCCCTCCTGGAGTGCCCGGCAGGCTAGCCCGTGACAGCGCCGTCGCCACGGCCCGTGCCGACGGCCCGCGGCAGTGGGACCGTTCGACGGCCCGCGGACGGGCGCGTGCGGTCGAGGTCCGGTGCCCGATAGTCTCCGGAGCACACGCTGAGTGAGGTGACGGTCGGGTTCTGTGCGACGGGTAGCCGGGAATCAGGTCAGGACCGGGAGGTAGCAGCCTTCAACGGTGTCGCCTGTGTGCCGCAGGTCGCCTGGCCGTCACCTCAGTCAGCGTGTCGCAGGGTTCGGGTCACCGGGATGGGCTCGCCGGTCGTCAACCGACCCTCGCTGCCAACGCCGATGCCCGGCGCCACAGGTCGGGTGCGTCCAACCGCTCGGCCCACGCCTCGAACTCCGGCGTCGGCCCGGTCCAGCGCCAGTCATCGACCGCCCCGACCTCCACATCGCGCTCCACCGTGGCGATCCGCCGGAACAACAGCGCCAGCTCTCGCTGATCGCGCAGGGTGACCGCCAACTTCTCTGCGCCGCGAAGACCCGGCAGCCCCCAGTCGGCCGAGCTCGTCGGAATCGCCTCGATCGAACCGAACTTGGCGAGCACCGTGGCAGCGCTCTTCGCCCCCCACCCCGGCAGGCCCGGATAGCCGTCGGCGGTGTCGCCCACGAGCCCCAGGTAGTCGGCGATCGACTCCGGAGGCACGCCGAACTTGGCGATCACGCCCTCGCGGTCGACGATCTCGCGCTTGCGGCGGTCGTACTGCACCACCCTGGTGCCTTCGATGCACTGACCCAGGTCCTTGTCAGGGGTGAGGATCAACACCCGCTCGACCCTCGAGTCGGCGGAGGCAACCGCCGCGGCAGCAGCGAGCGCGTCGTCGGCCTCCACCTCCACCATCGCCCACACGGTGAACCCGGCCGCGGTCAACGCTTCTTCCGCGATCGGGATCTGCTCGAGCAGCTCGGGCAACATCCCCTCGCCCGTCTTGTAGCCCGGCCACAGGTCGTTGCGAAAGCTCTCGATCACGTGATCCGACGCAACGCCCACATGAGTGGCACCGTCGGCAACCAGCTGCAGGGTCGAGGCGACCACGCCCACGGTCGCCGCGTACGGGCCCGGATCTTCATGGCGGGCCGCCTGGCCGAAGTGCTGCCGGAACAGCTCGTAGGTGCCGTCCACCAAGTGCACTTGCATGACATGACGCTAGTTCTCGGGACGATCGCAACGACGTCTCAAGATCTCGGCAACTCGGACCGATACATCTTGCGTGACGGTGGATCAGAACCCAAAACCCGCAGGTCCGGGCACGTCAGGCCCCGGTGGCGGAACATCTGACGTCGAGCGGATCACGGCCACCATCTTGTCGGCGGTCGAACGGCAGCTCACGAAGTACTTCACGGCGATGTCGCACCAGGCCGAGGCGGCGCGGATGACGGCCGACCAGCGCAGCAACGAGCTCCGCGCCGAGATGGCCGCTGCCGTGGAGCAGCTCCCGGCGATCGCCGCGACGATCGAAGCTCAGCGAGCGGCGAACGAGCACTACCAGCAGGCCCTGCAGGTGGCGCTCGAGGAGCGCCTGGCCGAGTTCGCCAATCATCAGCACTGGCGGATGAACGACCTGGAAGAGAAGATGTCGGCCCTGCCGACCGATGGCGGCACGATCGATCCGGAGACGATCCTCGAAATCCGCCAGACGGTGCGCGACGACATGGAACGCTCGTTCGCGAGCATCCATGCGCGGCTCGACGAGGTCAACAACCTGAACAAGCGCCAGGACGAGCAGGCCAACGCCATCGTCCAGCACGTCAACGACGCAACGGCCGCGTTGACCGCACGCATGGACCAGGGCGACCAGCTCCTGGGTCACGCGATCGAGGAGCGCATCGGCCTGGTCCAGTCCGATCTCGCCACCACGCTGGAAGGCATTTCCGACCAGGTGAACGAGCACGCGAGCACGCTGCTCATGAAGCTCGAGTCGAGCGAGACGCGGGCGACCGATCGTCTGCTCGAGCTCGAAGCGCGGGTGAAGGAAGAGCAGGGCCAGAAGATCGCCAACGTCGAAGCCGCCGTCGGTCGCATCGGCTCGGGTTTCGACGACGCGATGATCGCCGTCTCGCAGCGTGTGCTGGAGCTCGAGAACAAGTTGCTCGATCTCGACGATCGCCTCGTCGAGATGAACGAGCGGCTCGGACAGGTGGACCAGGCCGCGCTCGACGAAGTGCGAGCGGAGATGTCGCGAGCGGTCGGCGAGGCGATGCTGGTGCGCATCGAGCTCGATCGAGTGGTCGCCAACGTCGACGAGAAGGTCGACAAGCAGACCATCCGCATGTCGGAGATCGAGGGCCTGCTCAGCGATCAGATGGATGTCAGCACCGCGGTGCAGCTCGAACGAATCGACGAGCTCGAGCGCCAGGTGGAGATGCTCGACCCGAGTCAGTTCGTGCGGGCAGCCAACGGCGGCGCTCAGCCCGCCGCGCCACACGATCCCGGCGCGATCCCCACGCTCGACAGCTACAACAACCGCAGCTCCGACGCAGGAACCAACGCCGGCGATACCGGCGGAGAACCCGGCACTGACACTGGTTCGGTTCCGACGCTCGATGACAGCCGCACGACCGTGCCGACGATGTCGCTCAACCCACGCCTTCCGGGCGCCGATACCTCAGGTCAGGAGACGCTCGACCCCGAGAGCTCGTTCACGTCGCACTAGCGGCAACGAGCACGACACGGCGGATCGAGAGACGGGCACATGGCACTCTTCAAGAAGGACACCGGACAACCGGACTCAGGGTCGGGCGGCGTTGCTGTCGCGACGCGCGAGAAGGCCGAGCCCGTACCGGGACCGCACGCTGCTGAATGCATGAAGATGGGCCAGCTGCTGGTCGACCGTGAGCAGCTGACGACCGATCGGCTGGCCCTGGCCCTGCAGCAGGCGAACGGCGACGCGCTCGTGTTCACGGACGTGGTGTCGGCCAAGTACCAGGTCGGCCGTCAAGACCTCGCCACGGTGATCGCCGAAGTGTGGGGCGTGGTCGCCGCAGACACCAAGGCAGTCGAGTTCAACCCCGAGATCGCCGCGTTGGTCACCGAGCAGACGGCTCGCCAGAACTGCGTGGTGCCGATCGCAGAGGAGAACGGCACGATCGTCATGCTGTCGGCCGACCCGTCGCCGCTGCGACGTGAAGCCGTGGAGCACCTGGTCGACAAGCCGATCCGCTGGATGTCGGCCGACCCTCAGACGATTCGTACGTTCATCGACCGCAGCTACCGCGCCGACGCCGACATCGACCGGTTGGTGCAGGCCTTCGAAGGCTCCGACGACCAGAAGAACCTGGCGACCACCGCTGCCGAGGTCGCAACCGACGACCAGGCTCCGATCGTCCAGCTGGTCACCCGCATCGTCAGCCAGGCGATGCGCGACCGCACGTCCGACATCCACGTGGAACCGCTCGACGACCGCCTGCGCATCCGGTTCCGCATCGACGGTCACCTGGTCGAGGCGTTCAACCTCCCCCTCGGCGTGCACGCTGCGCTGACGAGCCGACTGAAGATCATGAGCGGCATGAACATCGTGGAGAAGCGGCGTCCGCAGGACGGCCAGTTCTCGATGACCATCGACGGCAAGGACGTCGACGTCCGCGTCGGTTCGGTCGCCACGGTGTGGGGCGAGAAGATCGTCATGCGAATCCTCGACAAGAGCAGGTCGTCGATCGGGCTCGATCAGTTGGGGTTCCCACGCGAGACCTACCTGCACTACTCGAAGTTGATCCACGCGCCGTTCGGCATGGTGATCTGCGCAGGCCCCACCGGTGCGGGCAAGACCACCACGCTGTACGCGTCGCTGTTGGAGATCAACTCCTCCGGCAAGAACGTCACCACGGTGGAAGACCCGGTGGAGTACGTGTTCCCCGGGATCAACCAGATCCAGACCAACGAGCAGGCCGGCCTCACGTTCGCAACGGGTCTGAAGGCCATCCTGCGTCAGGACCCCGACGTGATCCTCGTCGGTGAGATCCGTGATGCCGACACCGCTCGCATCGCCATCCAGTCGGCCCTCACCGGTCACTTCGTGCTGTCGTCGCTGCACGGCACCGACAGCGTGGCCGCGCTGCACCGCTTCCTCGACATGGGCATCGAGGCCTTCCTCATCGCATCGTCGGTCGTCGGCGTGATCGGTCAGCGCCTCCTGCGTCGCATCTGCGATTCGTGCCGCGAGCCGTACACCCCCGGTGCCGACGAGCTCGCCGTGTTCCGCCAGCACAGCGGCGGCAGCGACAAGCAGAACTTCATCCGCGGCGCCGGCTGCAACTACTGCGCCGGCACCGGTTACCGCGACCGCATCGGTGTGTACGAGCTGTTGCGGATCACGCCCGAGCTGCGCCGACTGATCGTCGGCTGGGCCACCACCGAGGAACTGCGTCGTCTCGCCGTCGCCCAGGGGATGCGCACCATGCTGCGCGAAGCCATGGCACTGGTGGAGAACGACGTCACCACCATCCCTGAAGTCGTCAAGACCCTGTTCGCCAGCTGACCGCCATTTCATCGAGGTAGGAAGACCATGCCCAAGTTCTCATACGCAGCAATCGATGCCAGCGGCGCAACCGTCGAGGGATTCGAGAAAGCCGACACGCTCGGCGACGTTCGCGGCGCGCTCATCGCCAAGAACCTCTATCCGGTCAAGATCGAAGAGAAGCGCGGCGCGCTCCAGTTCGAGATCTCTGCCGAGAAGGTGAAGAAGAAGGAGCTGATGCACTTCACGCGTCAGCTCGCCGTGTTCGTGAAGGCCGGCATCCCCATCACCGAAGCGCTCGAGATCATCGGCGACGAGACCACCGACGTTGCCCTTCGCCGCACGATCGTCGGCATGAACGAAGACCTCCGCAACGGTGGCACGTTGAGCGACGCGGCGAAGAAGCACCCCGAGGCCTTCCCCACCTACTACATGGGCATCCTGCAGTCGGCAGAGCTGACCGGCAAGCTGGACGAGACGCTCGAGAACCTTGCCGGCTACCTGGAGCGCGAGCTCGAGACCCGTTCGAAGGTGGTCGGTGCGCTGTCGTATCCGATGGTCGTGATGGTGCTGGCGGTGGTGACCGTCGCCGTGTTGGCAGGCTACGTGCTGCCGCAGTTCAAGCCCTTGTTCGAAGAGCTCGGCGCAGACCTGCCACTGCCCACCCGCATGTTGCTGGGTGTCGCGACGATCTTCTCGGAGATGATCTACATCCCGCTGGGTGTGTTCGCTCTGTTCTTCGGTGTCGTGTACTGGTTGTTCAAGACCCCCAGCGGCAAGGCACCGAAGGACAAGATGATGCTCAAGATCCCGATCATCAGCGGGATCGTGGAGTACGCCGTGCTGGAGCGCTTCTGTCGCATCCTCGGCGCGATGGTGAAAGCCGGCGTGCCCTTGCCCGAGGGGTTGAAGACCACCACCGAGTCGGTCGACAACGTGGTGTTCCAGGACGCGTTGGTAGCTGCCCAAGAGGTGATGCTGGAGGGCGGCGGGTTCGCCCGCCCGCTCGCCGACACCGGTCTGTTCCCGGGTGCGGCCAAGCAGATGTTCAAAGTGGGTGAGGAGACCGGAACGCTCGACGAGCAGTTGCACGTTGCCTCCATCTACTTCGACCGTGAGCTCGAGAGCCGGATCAAGAAGTTCACCGCGATGTTCGAGCCGATCATGATCGTCTTCGTGGGCATCATCGTGGGCTTCGTCGCCATGGCGCTCGTCTCGGCGATGTACGGCGTGCTCGGTTCGACGAAGGAACAGATCTAGCCGATCCGGCGGGGACCCCAGACCTCAGTCCGCAGGCCTCAGACTTCAGGCCAGATGCGGTCGATGATCGCCCGTCCGACGAACACGGCGACCAGCGTGCCGAGCGCCAGGAACGGCCCGAACGGGATGGCCGTCTTGCGCCCGGTGCGCCCGACGACCATGCCCGCCACTCCGACCACGGATCCGAACAAGAAGCCGAGGAACAGCCCGACCGGCACGAACGGAAGGCCCAGCCATCCGAGGTATGCGCCGAGCAACGGCGACAGCCGAACGTCGCCGTCGCCCATCCCGCCCTTGGCCGCGACGTGGACCAACCACATGAACGCGAGCGCCAGCGCCGCGCCCAGCACCATCGTCCAGATGCGCCGCGGCTCGTCGCGGATGAGCGCACCGACCACCAGCAACGGTGCGCCGATGGCCAGCGTGACGTACGTGATCTCGCGCGGCAGCCGTTTGATGCGGAGGTCGATCCAACTCAACGCGAGCAGCCCGGCGGCGAGAGCGCAGAACGCCACGGTCTCGATCGAGTCCTCGAACTTCAAGGTCATGGCAACGAAAAGTGAAGCAGTGCCCAATTCAAGTACGAGGGGTTCGATGCCGATACTCGTACGACATCGGCGGCACTTGCCACCGAGGAACAACCAACTGAAGACCGGGACCAGGTCGAGCGGGCCGAGGCGCAAGCCACAGGCACCACATCTCGAGCCGGGAGCGACGATCGATTCCCCGTTGGGGACCCGCTCGGTGACCACGGTGAGGAACGACCCGATCAACAGACCGAACACGGCAGCGATCACGATCAACCCGGCGCTCATAAGGCCTTCAAGCAACGCACGTGACTCACTCCCTGCCGAGCGAAGCGCACGACACACGACCCAGACCAGCAAGACCAGCAAGATCAGCCAGAACGAACCCGCTCCGACCGAGCGCTGAACGACGAGGTTAGCTTCCCATGCCGAATCCAGACCCGATGCTCGTGGCCCTGCTCGAGGCAACTGTCGCGGCCGGTGCCAGCGACCTCCACATCACCCCCGGCCGGCCTGCCACCGCTCGCCGCGACGGCGTGCTGGTGCCGTTCGAAGGAGTGGATGTGCTGCAAGGGCACGACACCGAACGCATGGTGCTGTCGCTGCTGGACGATCGTCAGAAGGCAGAGGTCGACGAGCACTTCCAGGTCGACTTCAGCTTCGGCCTCAACGACATCGGCCGCTTCCGCGCCAACGCCTTCCGCCAGCGCGGTACCTACGCCCTCGCACTGCGCGTGGTGCCGAACCGCGTTCGCAACCTCGACGAGCTGGGCGCGCCGCTGGCGGCTGTCGACCTGCTGAACAAGCCCTACGGTCTGGTGCTCGTGGTGGGCCCCACCGGCTCGGGCAAGAGCACCACCCTGGCCGCGATGATCGACAAGATCAACGAACAGAAGCCGTGCCACATCCTCACCATCGAGGACCCGATCGAGTACCTGCACTATCACAAGACTGCGATGATCAACCAGCGTGAAGTGGGCACCGACGTGAACAGCTTCACCGACGGACTGCGCAGTGCGCTTCGTGAAGATCCCGATGTCATCCTGCTCGGCGAGATGCGCGACCTCGACTCGATCTCGATCACGCTGACGCTGGCCGAGACCGGCCACCTGGTGTTCGCCACGCTGCACACCAACGACGCATCGCAGGCCCTCGACCGCATCGTCGACGTGTTCCCAGCCGAGAAGCGCGACCAGATCCAGATCCAGCTCGCCGGTGCGCTGCAAGGCGTGATCAGCCAGCGGCTCCTTCCAGCAGAAGGTGGCGGTCGTGTGGCGGCCTACGAGGTGCTGATGGCCAACGACGCGGTGCGCAACCTGCTCCGCGAGGGCAAGACCCGCCAGATCCGCAACGTGATGATCTCGGGGCAGCAAGAAGGCATGCAGACCCTCGAGATGGACCTCGCCCGCCTGGTGTCGTCGGGCATCATCAGCTTCGAGACGGCAGCCGAGATCAGTGCCTACCCGAAGGAGATCATGACGCTTGCGGCGACGCAGAAGGCGCAGATGCAGGCGCAGGCCACCATCGCCGCCGGTCAGACCGGCTCCACGGGATCTGGCCAACTCGTCGGCTCGCGCTGACCGTCAGACCACCGTCCGCATCGAACACCAGATCCAAGCGGAACTCGAACCACAGGGCGAAAGAGGAACACGATGGTTGCCAAGCCGATGCCCTACAAGATGCTCGGTGGCGTCGTGCCATGCCCGGGCGGATGGCTGGTGCTCCCGGCCCGCCTCGCTGCGGTGACCGTGATCGTGGAAGAGCCGATGGTGTGCAAGACGCTCATCGAGGTGCTCGAGTTCAAGCCGAAGTTCGAGGCAGCCGCGATCTACGCACCGGTGGGCTTCGAGGACGAGCCGGTCGGTCCGTACCGCCCGTGCGACGCCGAGGCTCGCACCATGGTGGGTTGGCCTCGCCTGGCCGCGATCAAGCCGATCCCGTCGCGCGCTGCGCTGCGCGCCCCCACGCGTGAGGCTGCCAGAGAACTCGAACCGTGGCTCACCAACGACGACTTCCGTCGCTGGAGGTGGATCCGCGAGGCCGAGACGGAGTTCCAGCCGTTCCACCAGCGGAACTGGTTCGCAGCACACCCCGACCTCAGCTTCTACGTGTTGAACGGCGACAAGCCGATCACCAGCTCGCCGTACCAGCCCGAGGGTGTCTACGAGCGGATGAACCTGATCAAGTCGAAGCTTCCTGGCGTGGAAGATGCCGTGACGGCAAGCCCCCCGGCCGGCTGTGCACAGATCCACCTGCTGCAGGCCGCCGGTTTGCTGTGGACCGCCCGTCGAGCCGCCGGCCGAGCCGTCAACCGGCTACCGGCAGACCCCAACTGGGACAACTGCGGACTCCGCATGGAGATCGTTCGCTAGACCCTCCTGCCCGGGGCAGCGGTGGCGTCGGGCCCATGACTACCCCATGGGCCCCGAAGACGCGACAGAGGCGCCGGCCCAGATGGACCGGCGCCCCCATCCGCGCTTCAGGTCGGCCCGATCAGCCGATGTTGGTCCCGATGGTCCCGCACGTCACCCTGCGCACGGTCAACGTGCCATTGACGTTCAGGAAGTAGTTCGTCGGCACCGTACGCAGCAAGCCCGCATTCACCAACGTGCCCGCCGGGTTCGCACCAGCGACCGCAGCAGCGCCCTGGAACGACGTTCCGGACGGCATTGCCTGGGCGGCGATGGCAGCGCTACCGGTCCACGCCGCGCCGGCAGCAATGGCTGCCGTCGGGATGCGGACGGTGGCGCCGCTCATCATGCCCGGGTACTGGGCGAGGAAGGTCTCGACCGCGGTCTGCACGGTCACCTTGTCGGTATCGCAGACGCTGGTCGTACCCCGATCGGTGATGCCGCGAACTGCGAACACCGTGACCGTGGCAAGGATGCCCAAGATCACGATGACGATGAGGAGCTCGACGAGGGAGAAGCCCTTGTCCCGCCCCGTCGTGCGACGGATCGAGTCAAGGGGAGTCGTCTCAGAAGTGTGTGTCATGGTTGAACTGCTCCGCGTGTCTCAGCCCAGAGACGCCAGAGGCGCCGATCCGAATGGACCGGCGCCTCCGAACGCACTCGAAAGTGGGCTTCGATCAGCCGATGTTGGTTCCGACAACGCCGCAGGTCGCAATCGCGGTCGTCAGCGTGCCATCGACGTTCAGGAAGTAGTTGGTCGGCACGGCACGCAGCAGGCCGGCCTCCACCAACGTGCCAGCCGGGGTCGCGCCGGTAGTCGCAGCTGCGCCCTGGAACGAGGTTCCAACAGGCATGGCCTGAGCGGCGATGGCCGGGCTACCGACCCACGCGGCACCGGCAGCCACAGCGAGTGTCGGGATCTGGACGGTCGAGCCGCTCATCATGCCCGGGTACTGGGCGAGGAAGGTCTCGACGGCGGTCTGCACGGTCACCTTGTCGGTGTCGCAGGCGCTGGTCTTGCCCTGGTCGGTGATGCCGCGAACGGCGAACACGGTGACCGTGGCAAGGATGCCCAAGATCACGATGACGATGAGGAGCTCGACGAGGGTGAAACCCTTGTCCTTCTTCGTCGCCTGCACTTCGGCCTGAATCTCTTCGATGTGATTTTCCATGTGAGGATTTCCTCCTGAGTAGTTGCTTGTCCCACGAACGCCGGAGCAAGCGAACAACCCGCCCAAACGCAGAGGGGATTTCGGCCGCTCGCGCCCCGAACTTGAGACCGACATCGTCAAGAGTTCTTGAAGAAGGGTCTCAAGTACGAACGTCCTCCCGCCGATGCATTCGGCACGAAGCCAACCCGGCTTCGGCAACAGCCAAGATGCAGCGAGCCCCCATGGGCGGGAGGACAACGTGCGCCGGAAGAACCAGGGCAACGACGAGATCAGCTGGGACGACGACGTCACCTTCGCGGCGCCCGCGGGGTTCCTCCCCGACGAAACAGCTCAAGACGTGAAGATCGCCAGCAACGACCTCCGTGAGCGGGTGGGCAAGCTCGAGACGCAGATGATGGCGCAGTACACGGCCATGGCTGCGTACGCACAGATCGCACAGAACAACACCGAAGCCGTTCGTGCCGAAGGCCGCCACGATCTCGATCGCTCGCAGTCCACCGTGATCGGCCTCATCGAGCGCGTGCGCCGCGAATGCACCGACGCGGTCCAAGGAGCGCAGGCCAGGCAAGGCACCGGCGAGGGCAGTGACGACGCGCGGGTGGGTCGGCTCGAAGCTCGCTTCGAGGGTCTGGCCGCAGCACTGGAACGCAGCATCGAGACCCAGCGAGCGCTGGCCGAGCAGGTTGCCGCGTTGATCGACGAGAAGATGCACCGCGAGGGCTGGCTCGTCGCCGACGGCACGAGCGACGACCTCAGCCTGCGCTGATCGTCTTGATCGCGCGAGCGCGCGACCGGCGTTTCGGGATCCGACACCGGTAGCGGTCTACGGTGACCGCGTGAACAGCAATGCCCGCCGGACGCCGAGGTCGTCGTCGAGGTCGTCGCCGAAGCCGACTGCGAAGCCGCCGTCGACTCCTGGCGCACGACCTTCGGATGGGCCCTCGTTCCGACCGGTGGCGCTCCCGTCGTGGGCCGGTGGGTCCGTCGTCCTGGCCAGCGGTCGAGAGCGATCGATCGAGCGGCATCACCCGTGGATCTTCAGCGGGGGCATCGAGCATGTCCACGGCCAACCGGCCCCCGGCGACACCGTGCGCGTGCACGGTGACTCGGGCGAGGTGTTGGGATGGGGCGCGTACAGCCCGGAGTCGCAGATCCGGGTTCGCATGTGGAGCTTCGACCCGGACGCGGTGGTGGACGACGCCTTCGTCACCGATCGCATCGTCGCCTCAGCCGCTCGTCGAGGATCGCTGCTGACATCGGGAGACGATTGCGCCCGGCTCGTCTTCAGCGAAGCCGACGGCGTACCCGGTGTCGTGGCCGACCGCTATGGCGACACCATCGTCGTGCAGCTCACCACGGCGGGCTCCGAGGCGCGACGCGATGTCGTTGCAGATGCACTTGCCTCACTGCCCGGGGTGCGATGTGTGTACGAGCGGAGCGATGCCGACGTTCGAGAGCGCGAAGGACTCGAGCCGAGAGTCGGCCTCATGCGCGGAGAACCACCCGACCCGGCGCTCCTGGCGAACGAGGCATCGTGGCGGTACATCGTCGACGTCACCGGCGGCCACAAGACCGGCTTCTACCTCGATCAGCGACATGCTCGCTCGGCGATCGCTCGACTCGCCGATCGTCGGCGGTTCCTGAACGTCTTCTCCTACACGGGTGCGTTCTCCGTGGTCGCCGCCGGCAGCGGCGCGACCAGCATCCTCAGCATCGACTCGTCGGCATCCGCGCTCGATGTGGCCCGCCGCAACGGCACCGTGAACGACCTCGACATCGGCGAGGTGATGGAAGCCGATGCCTTCACCGCGCTGCGCGGGTTGCGCGACCGCGCTCGCCAGTACGACCTGATCGCGCTCGATCCACCGAAGCTGGCCAACAGCGAGCGACAGCTCGACAAGGCGACGCGGGCCTACAAGGACCTCAATCTCCTCGCGATCAAGCTGCTCGCACCCGGCGGCACGCTGCTCACGTGGAGCTGCAGCGGTGCGATGAGCGCCGAGTTGTTCCAGAAGGTGGTGGCTGGTGCTGCGCTCGACGCGGGGCGCACGGTTCGCATCGTCGACCGTCTCGGCCAACCCAGCGACCACCCGGTGCCGTTGTCGTTCCCCGAGGCCGAGTACTTGAAAGGCCTGGTGCTCGAAGCCGAGTGACGTACCTCGCGAGCGTGGGCCTTACTCCTGGACGAGCTCGATGAGGGTGCCGAAACTGCCCTTCGGATGGATGAACGCCACCGTCGTGCCACGGCTGCCGGGCCGTGGGGCGTGGTCGATCGCCTTCGCCCCTGCCGCAATCATCGACGCCAGCGCTTCGGCGCAATCGTTCACGCGGTACCCGATGTGATGCAGACCCTCGCCACGCTTCTCGATCGACTTGGCGACGGGGCTATCGGGACGGGTGGGCGTGAGCAGTTGGACGTAGCTCTCGGCCACCTTCAGCAGCGCCTCCTCCACGCCGTCGCTCTCCACGATCTCGCGATGCTCGACCTCGGCACCGAAGGCCCGGCGGTAGTAGTCGATCGCGGCCTCGAGGTCGGTGACGGCGATGGCCACATGGTCGATTTCGGTGAGCAGCATGCTTCCAGTGAAACAGACGCGCCACCGGTGGCGTCAAAGCGAGCATGGACGACGCCGCGCCGGAACCTCACGGGGTGTCGTCCGAGGTCGGGTCCAACAGGGTCACACTGGTGCCAGGAAACCAGCACATGGGCCCGAGCAGCGTGAGACCGACCAGCAGCGACTTCCAGAACTTCGACGACTTCTACCGCGACCACCGCGCCGACGCCGTGCGCTGGGCCGTGGCGCTCGTGGGCGATCGCTTCATCGCCGAGGAGCTCGCCCAGGACGCGCTCGCCGCGGTAGGCGCAAAGCTGCACACGATCGACAACCCGGGCGGCTATCTGAGGCGAACCGTGGTGAACCGCGCTGCCTCCTGGCACCGCTCACACGCTCGCGAACTGAAGCGAATGAGGGACGCGTCGGCCGGCGCGCCCACGGCCTACACCGCCGAGACCACCGAGATGCTCGACGCCTTGGCGGTGCTTTCGTACAAGCAGCGGGCTGCCGTGACGTTGCGCTACTGGAGCGACTGGACCGACGACCAGATCGCCGAGGCGCTCGACTGCGCCCCCGCCACGGTCCGCGTGTTGCTGCACCGCGGCCTGGCCGCCGTGAAGCACGAGTTGGAACAGGATCTCGATCGAGAGCAGGAGCCGCCCCGATGAACCAGCAACGGCCAACCATCCGTCCAGACCGCTCCGGTGCCTTCGACGGCGGCCCGACCGAGGATGTGGAGACGTCCAGATGAGCAACCCCACCATGCTGACCGACGAAGCCGTGATCACCCGTCTGCGACGCGCCCTCGACGAGGTGGCCGCGGAACAGGCACAGAGCGGCATCGATGCCTCGCTCGGCGCCACGCACTCGGCATCGCTCCGGGTCGCCGGCGAGCACAAGCTGAGCCGTACGAGTCGGCGACGAGCAACGACCATGCTCGGTGTCGCCGCGGCCTGCACGGCCCTCGTCGGCGGAGCGTTGGTGGCGCTGAGCCAACGGGCGCCGAGCCCCACCGACCTCGCGGCCGATCCGCCGGATGCAACCGTGTTCGTTCCGGCCACAGCGGTGCCCGCTGCCGCCGAGCCGTGGTTCACCCTCGCTGCCGCCAACCTGGCACCCGGCGCGATCACCCGACCACCGTTGTTCCCGTCCGACGGCGAGCCGCTCTTCCAGTCGTGGAGTGTGGTGGACGACGACGATTCCGGCTTCCTGTTCGCGACGATCTACGCGAACCGCCCGGACGACCAGCCCGAAGCCGAAGCAGGTGGCACGGTCGAAGAGGTGGCGAGCGGCGTTCCTGACGGTCGCGCCTGGCTGGTGACCTCTGCTCCGCAGGCCGACGCGCCGGCACGGGGCTCGCTCTGGTGGTCGCGGGCCGATGGCAGCGTGTGGGTGTTCGACGAGCAAGGCTTGTCGAACACCCAGCGGTTGGGTGGATGGTTCGATCTCGCACTCGGCGCGCAGTCGGGATCGGGCGTTCCGATCGTGCTCCCCGATACCTCGGCGACCCTGATCTCGGTCGGCGTCGCCGCCAGGACCATCGTGACCCAGCGATTCACGGGCACGACCGGCGGCCCATCGATCGGCACGGCTGATCTCACCGTGTCCGACGGCGCAGCAGCCCCGACAGCGCTGATCGGCGCGACCACCGTGACAGCGGTGACCGTCGCCGGCGGGACTGGCTGGAAGGCGGTCTTCCCCGACGGCCATGTCGCGGTGGTGTGGCCCGTCGGCAACGGATGGTGGGGTCTGCTGGGCATCAGCCCCGAATTGGCCGCACAGGCCGACGGCATCATCATCGGCATCGCCAGAGTGGACACGGCGATCCCAGCGACGCCCGTCGCACCGCCGACAGACGTCCAGGAGTACCGGGTTGCGGGCAGCATCGTCGAACCGTCCCCCGGCCAGTTCGTCATCGAAGTCCCCACGGCCGACGAGTCCGTCGCCTCGCTGTCGCTGCGGGGCTTCTCGTGGGACGCCGTCACTGACGAGGCAGTCGATGACGTCGGCGTCGTCCGCACGGGCCCCTACGCGCTCGTGGTCCGTGCCTACTCCGACCGCGGCGCCGAGTTCGTGTCGATCACGGGTCCGAGCGTCGTGAACGAGCCCCGAGATCCGTGTGTCTTCGACAACGGCCCCTACCCGTTCGACGCTCTGAATGGCAGCGGCCTGACGTCGTTCGGAGTCGTCGGATACAACGCTCAACTCAACACCGACGGCACCTGCGACCGGTTGGTCGTCTGGGCCTACGTCGACACGCCCGAACTGCGAGCCGCCGTCGCCCCGTTCGCGGACCAAGTCGAGCTCCAGTTCCTCCTCACCCCCGTCTGAGCAGCGCGTTTGCGCAGTAACGCACCCTGACGGTGCCGAAGTGAACAAACGCGGAACCGACCGATCACCGTTTGCGCAGTAACGCACCCTGACGGTGCCGAAGTGAACAAACGCGGAACCGACCGATCACCGTTTGAGCAGTAACGCACCCTGACGGTGCCGAAGTGAACAAACGCGGTTGTCAGCGGCGGAAGAGGTGGAGTTTGTCGCCGACCTTGTCGCGGAGTTCGTGATCGGTGACGCCCAGGCCGGCTTCGGGGGCCAGGGCGAGCACGCCGATCTTGCCCTCGTGCATGTTGTGGTGCACCTGGTACGCCGCTTCGCCGGTGTGTTCGAGATCGAAGGTCTGGCTGAGCACGGGGTGGATCATGCCCTTCGCGATCAACCGGTTGGCCTCCCACGCCTCCTTGTAGTTGGCGAAGTGCGAACCGACGAGCGTCTTCAGGCGCATCCAGAAGTGCCGGTTGTCGAACTCCATCATGAAGCCGCTCGTGGCCGCACAGGTGACGACGGTGCCGCCGCGCTTGGTGACGTACATCGACGCAGCGAACGTGTTGCGACCCGGGTGCTCGAACACGATGTCGGGGTCTTCACCGCACAGCTCGCGGATGTCCTTGCCCAGGCGACGCCACTCGCCCTCGTCGTGGGTGCGCTCGTCCTTCCAGAACTGGTAGCCCGCGGCGGCACGGTCGATGATGTGCTCGACACCCATGTTGCGCAGGATCTGGGCCTTGTCGGCCGAGCTGACGACACACACCGGGATTCCGCCACCGTTCAGCACGTACTGCGCCGCGTAGGCACCGATGCCACCGGTCGCGCCCCAGATGAGCACGACGTCGCCCTGCTTCATGCGGGCGCCGTGCTTGCCGACGAGCATGCGGTAGCTGGTCGAGTTGCACAGCGCGTTGACCGCCGCCTCCTCCCACGTCAGGTGGGCGGGCTTCGGCATCAGCGCATTGGCCTTCACCACGGCGAGATCGGCGAGGCCCCCGAAGTTGGTCTCGTAGCCCCAGATGCGCTGGTTGGCGGCCATCATCGAGTCGTCGTGAGCCGAAGGGTCCTGGTCGTCGACGTGATTGCAGTGCACCGTGACGCGGTCGCCCGGCTTCCAGTTGCGCACGGCCGAGCCGACCTCGAGCACCACACCCGACGCGTCGCTGCCGACCACGTGGTATGGCAGGTCGTGACGCTTGGCCCACTCGCTCTCGCGGCCGAGGCGCTTCAACGCACCGAAGGTGCTGATCGGCTCGAAGATGCTCGTCCACACGGTGTTGAAGTTGATGCTGCTCGCCATCACCGCGAGGTAGACCTCGTCGGGCGCGAGGTCGGGGGTCGGCACGTCGCCGACGTGCAAGCTCTTGCGCGGATCCTTCTCCTTGGAGGGAACGCCGGCCCACATCTCCTGCTCCTCGGCCAACACGTGCACGGCCCGATAGCTCTCGGGGATGGGCAGGGCGGCGATGTCGTCGCTGGACGCGCCGGACTGGATGGCATCGAGGATCTGCTGCATGTCGGGATGTTACTGACGGGTAGCTACGCGGATGCAAGCCGCGCCCGGCTCCGGCCACTGCTCCCGCCGCAGCCAGTGGTGTCGGAGCCGGGTCGGCCGCAGGGTTGGAGCACGGTCGGAGCCGGGTGCAGCACGGTCGGAGCCGTGTCGGAGCCGGGTCGCAGCATCGATGAAGGAGGGTCGCGGGGACATCGGGAACGGTCGCCAGTAGGGTCACGTCATGCGGTCCCGAACACGGAGAGTCGGCCGGTGCGCGCTGGCCGTTGCGCTCCTGGGTGCGGCGGCCACCGTTCCCGACGGGTCCGGCGCCCCGCGCGCGAGCGCGGCGACCCCGGCCCGGTTCGTCACCGGCTGGATCCCGAACTGGTCGAGTTCGGCCGTCATCGAAGGAACCCGAGCAGTGAGTGGAGGCTTCGCCACCACGTTCGCCGAGGTCTCTCCATTCGGGTTCAGCGCGGTTGCAGCCGACCGGATCGCGACGAGTGGCACGGAGGCCAACCTCACCGTGGCCGTCACCTCCGTGCGCAACCAGGCACTGCCCGTGGTTCCGAGCATCACCGACGGCACCGGCAAGCTGGTCATGGCCGGCATCCTGGCCAACGCCACCACGCGTACCCAGCACGTGCAGACGATCACCAACCTGGTCGTCAGCCGTGGCTACGACGGCATCGATCTCGACTACGAAGGATTCGCCTTCAGCGATGGCCGATCGTCGTGGACCGCCACACGTCCCAACTGGGCGGCGTTCGTGGCCGAACTCGGTTCGGCGTTGCATGCGCAGGGCAAGCTCCTCTCCGTCACCGTGCCACCCATCTGGGACAACGGCTCGAGTGGGTACTGGGTGTACGCGTGGCCCGAGATGCTGCCGCACATCGACCGGCTGCGGCTGATGGTCTACGACTGGAGCGTGTCGGCGCCCGGGCCAGTGTCGCCGCTGTCGTGGCAGGCCAACGTGATCAACTACGTGAAGACGATCGTGCCCGCCGATCAGCTCAGCAAGGTGCAGATCGGGGTGAACGCCTACGGGCGCAGCTGGGCCACGGTCACGTCCGGCGTCTGCCCCACGAACGCGTCGCTCGCAACGGTCGGCGTGCAGATGGAGAGCGCTCCACAAGTCGCGCTCGACAACGGTGCCGTCCCCGTTCGCGATGCCTCTGGCGAGCTCCGCTTCACCTACGACGTCACCTACACCGGCAACAAGACCGGGCCGACACCGGCGCCACTGCTCCCCTCTCCCAGCTCGTACGCGAACAGCACCTCGCCGATCGAGGCGGGGGCGTTGCGCCCGGCGCTCCGGCTGAACAGCAGCGGGAGCACCACGTGCTCGGTTCGGCGAACCGTGTACTTCCCCGACGAGTTCACGATCGTCCAGCGCACCAACGCCGTCATCCAGGCCGGCCTGTCGGGCATCGCCATCTGGGCGCTCGGGTACGACACGCCCTCACTGTGGGCACCGCTGTCGGGCATCGACGTGCCCCGCGGGCCGGGCGGGCCGGCTCCGGTGGGTGCGCTCGACAGCGCAGCGATCAGCGGACCGAACGTGGTGGTGGGCGGTTGGGCGCTCGATCCCGAGTTCGATCTCCCGATCACGATCACGGTGTCGGTCACCAACCCCGGTCAGGGTCTGCAGATGAGCGGCGCGATCATGGCTCGTGATCTCCGACCCGACCTCACCTCGTACCCGAGCCGCACACACGGGTTCGACGTGGGGGTCGCCATCACTGCGATCAGCGGCGCCCAGGTCTGCGTGCATGCCCGCGGGCATGGCTTCGCAGCAGGTTCCGCGACGGTGATCGGCTGTCGCACCGTCTGACCGGCCATCGAGCAGCCCACGGTCCGCCACCGCGACCGACCGCTGATCGACCACGGTCCGAGTGCCAGCAGCCACCCCGGGGTGGCGCGTGGTACTCCGACGAAGCCTGTGCGACTCGATCGGGTGCCTGGGACTCCGATGCGGGTGTGGGACTCGGGTGGATGTGTGGCACCCGGATGTGGTGTCTAGATTGCGGCGTATGACCTCCAGCAGTTCGGACAGTTCGAGCGCATCGAATGCTCCAGGATCCGCGAGATCTCCCGAGGCGGGCAGCGGGTTCGCCGCGGCACAGCGTCGGCAGGGTGACCGGTACCTCGTGACCGACCGCGATCGCGCCGCGTTTCAGCGCGACGGCTATGTGCACCTTCCGGGCGTGATGAGCGCCGAGGAGATGGCCGGCATCGATGCGGTGTACGACCGGTTCATGCGCGGCGAGATCGCCGTGGCCGGCAAGGATCTCAACGACATGACGACCGGCGAGCACGGCACCGATCCGTCCGGGTACGCGGTCGTGAACGTGATGGTGCCTCGTCGCTACTTCCCCGAGTGGCAGGGCAACGTGTACGAGCGACGCGCCCAGTCGATCGCCGACCAGCTGTGTGGCAAGGGCATGACCATCGACTTCGATCAACTGCTCGCGAAGACGCCTGGTCGCGAGGACGCCATCTTCCACTGGCACCAGGACCAGGCGTACTGGATCGACACCGACGATCGCCGAACCGCCACCTGCTGGCTTGCCGTCGACGACTCGACCCTCGAGAACGGCTGCATGCAGTTCCTTCCTGGCTCCCATCTCGAGCCCGTGCGGCCGCATCGACCCCTGCACGGCGACCGCAGCGCGAGCCACACGCTCGTGACCGATCTTCGCGCCGACGACGTGATGCGCCCGGTCGAGATCCGACGAGGTGACATCACCGTCCACAACGAGGGTGTGCTGCATGGTTCCGGCGGCAACACCTCGACGTCGAGCTATCGACGCGCCTACATCGTCGCCCTCCGCGGCGAGTCGACCGTGGCCGAGGAACGTCGGCGCGGATTCACCCACAGTCACAACGATTCGAGCGACGTGCTCGACGCGGTCGACGGACTTCACGCCTGAGCCCCGACCAGAGCGTTCTGGTCGCGCCAACCCACGCCAGCCACAACGAATCGCGACCAGAACACGTTTCGGTGACGCCTCCCCGACTCCAGAACCCCCACAACCATCGCATCTGCCTCAGCGTTCTGGTCGCGCCAACCCACGCCAGCCACAACGAATCGCGACCAGAACGGCCGTCGTAGGCTCACCAAATGCCGATCGCCGACATCTATGCCCCCGACGCAGCCCGCTACGAATCGATGCCGTATCGACGCTGCGGGCGAAGTGGTGTGCTCTTGCCCGCCCTGTCTCTGGGGCTGTGGCACAACTTCGGGCACGATCGCGGTCTCGCGACACAACAGGCCATCTGCCGGCGCGCCTTCGACCTCGGCATCACCCACTTCGACCTCGCCAACAACTACGGCCCACCCTATGGGGCAGCCGAGGAGAACTACGGTCGCATCCTGGCGGTCGACTTCAAACACCTCCGCGACGAACTGCTGATCTCCACCAAGGCCGGGTACGACATGTGGCCGGGGCCGTACGGCAACTTCGGGTCGCGCAAGTACCTCGTCGCCTCACTCGACCAGTCGCTACATCGCATGGGTCTCGACTATGTCGACATCTTCTACTCGCACCGCATGGATCCCGACACGCCCGTCGAGGAGACGGTAGGTGCACTGGCGTCGATCGTGCAGCAGGGCAAGGCCCTCTACGTGGGCATCTCGTCGTACGACTCCGAACGCACCCGCCTGGCGGCGCGCATGTT
>JANNQK010000255.1:0-48799 GCA_031400715.1 Actinomycetes bacterium
CTCCTCGACCGCGGATGGGGCCCCGACAAGGTGCTGAACGATGCGCTCGTCGAGGGCATGCGGATCGTGGGCATCGACTTCCGCGACGGCATCTTGGTCGTTCCCGAAGTGCTGCTGTCGGCCAATGCGATGAAGGCCGGCATGGAGATCCTGCGGCCCCTGCTCGCCGAGACCGGCGCCGAGTCGATCGGCAAGGTCGTGATCGGCACCGTCAAGGGTGACATCCACGACATCGGCAAGAACCTCGTGGCGATGATGCTGGAAGGTGCAGGCTTCGAGGTGATCGACCTCGGAATCAACACCGATGCCGACAAGTTCCTGGCCGCGCTCGAAGAGCACAAGCCCGACATCCTGGGGATGTCCGCGCTGCTCACCACCACCATGCCGTACATGAAGGTGGTCATCGACACCCTGCAGGAGCGTGGATTGCGCGACAAGTTCATCGTGCTCGTCGGCGGTGCCCCCCTGAACGAGGAGTTCGGGAGCGCGATCGGTGCCGATGCCTACTGCCGCGATGCCGCGGTTGCCTCGGAGACGGCCAAGGCCTTGGTGACGGCACGTCGCGGCGCTGCTCGCGGCAAGGCCGAGCCCCCGGGCCCGTCGGTCTGATCACCCGTCAGCGATCCCCGAGCCGACCGACCGTCCCAGTGACCTCGACCCAAGTGACCTCGGCCCCAGTGACCTCGACCCCAGTGACTCGTCCTGTCGTGATCGCCTGTGGCGCACTGGTGAGTGAGCTTCGAGCCGTGCTCGCGACCAACTCGCTCCTCGCAGCCGTCGACGTGGTCTACCTGCCTGCCAACCTGCACAACCGCCCCGAGCGAATCGTGCCTGCGCTGCGCGACCTGGTGTCGCAACACCTCGCCGACGACCCAGACCGCCTCGTGCTGTTCGGCTACGCGGATTGTGGCACCGGAGGCCTGCTCGACGCCTACATGGCCGAGCTGCCGAACGTCGCCCGTCTCCCCGGTTCGCATTGCTACGAGTTCTTCGCCGGTGCCGAGCTCTTCGCGCGGCTCCATGACGCCGAGCCCGGCACGTTCTACCTCACCGACTTCCTGGCCAAGCACTTCGACGCGCTCGTGTGGCAGGCGCTCGGCCTCGATCGTCATCCTGAGCTTCGCGACGCCTACTTCGGCAACTACGCGAGAGTCGTGTTGCTGAGCCAGTCGCTCGACCAGGCCGTGATCGACGCTGGCCGTCGCGGCGCCGGTCTGCTCGGGCTGGATTTCGAACACCACCATGTCGGCTTGGAGCAGTTCGCCGCTGCTGTCACCGTCTCGATCAGGAGGGCTGCCTGATGGCTCGTCCAGGTTCCCGTCGCAGCACTGCCAGCGAGGTCGTCGTCATCATCATGTGGCGCGACATCCCGGCCCAGATCAACGGCACGTCGGGCGAGGAACGGCACCAGGTGATGCTCCCCCACCGGTTCCAGAAGGCGATCGATCGTGCCGCCATGGTGGCGGGCAAGAAGACCGCCCAGGATTATGTCGGCGAGTGGCGCCGGACGAACCATCCCCTCGTCGGTGACCTGGTGACCACGGTCGATGCCACGGCCGCGTCGATCGAGGCCGAGTTCACGAACCAACGCCTGCACGTCCTGGTGGCCAACGGCGGGTGGGACCCCGCCTCGCCGGAGCATCCGGGAACCGCGCCGGCACCGATCGCGACCGACGACTTGAACGTCGGCGACGGCACCGACGGCAGCGACGGCACCGACGGCACCGACGGCCGGCCGCCGCTCGCTCCATTCGACCAAGAGGAACCATCGTCATGACCCACACCGTGATCAGTTCAGCCACCAAGGAGGTCGTGATCGGTGTCGATCGCCCGTTCGTGATGATCGGTGAGCGGATCAACCCCACGGGCCGCAAGCTGCTCGCCGAGGAGATGAAGAAGGGCGACTTCAGCCGCGTCGAGGCAGACGCGCTGGCACAGGTGGCGGCGGGTGCACACATGCTCGACGTCAACGCCGGGATCCCCCTGGCCGACGAACCGGCGCTGCTGGCGCGTGCCATCCAGTTGGTCCAGGCCATCACCGATGTGCCCTTGTCGATCGACTCGTCCATCGTCGAAGCACTCGAAGCCGGCCTCGCCGTCTATCGGGGCAAGCCGCTCGTCAACTCCGTCACGGGCGAGGACGAGCAGATGGAGCGAGTGCTGCCCCTGGTCGCGAAGTACGGCGCCGCGGTGGTGGCGATCTCGAACGACGAGACCGGCATCAGCGAGGATCCCGACGTCCGCTTCGAGGTGGCGCGCAAGATCGTGAACCGTGCCAGCGACTACGGCATCCCTGCCTACGACATCGTGGTCGACCCTCTGGTCATGCCCATCGGTGCGATGGGCACCGCGGGCCAACAGGTCTTCAAGCTCCTCCGCCGCCTCGTGAGCGAGCTCAAGGTGAACACCACCTGCGGCGCATCGAACGTGAGCTTCGGCCTCCCGAACCGCAACGCGATCACCGGAACGTTCCTCACGATGGCGATCTCGAACGGCATGAGCTCGGCGATCATGAACCCGCTGCACCCTGAGGTGAAGCAGGCGATCATGGCCGCCGATGTGCTGGCCGGCAACGACAAGGACTGCTACGCCTGGATTCGCGAGAACCGCGACCCCAACGCCGCTGGAGGCGCCCGCGACGGTCGCGCCGGCGGCGGTCGGCGTCGTCGCGCCGAGTGACCGCCGTCGTCTGATCAGGAATCGTCCCTCCCATGCCTCGAATCGTCTTCACACCATCCGGCCTCGACGGCGATGTCGCCGCGGGCCTGAGCGTGCTCGATGCAGCGCGTGAGTTGGGTGTCGACCTCGACTCGGTGTGTGGCGGTCGTGGCATCTGTGGTCGTTGTCAGATCGAGTTCCATCCCGGCTCGTACTCGAAGTGGGCTGTCGAATTCGACGACACGGCGCTGTCGGAATGGACCGAGACCGAACAGACCTACGCCGACCGGAAGGGCCTGAAGCCCGACCGCCGGCTGGGGTGCTGTGCGATCGTGACCGACGACCTCGTCGTCGATGTGCCGGCCGAGAGTCAGCTGCATCGACCCGTCGTGCGCAAGAGCCTCGACCTCACCGACGTGGTGCTCGATCCCAACGTGCGCATCGCCTACGTGGAGCTGCCCCCGTCGGTGCTCGGTGATGCGGAGTCGATGACCGATCTGGTCGTCGCCGAACTGGACACGCGCCTGCAGATGACGGTGACGCATCTCACCCTGCCCGTGCTCCAGCAGGTGCATCGAGCGTTCTCGAACATCGATCGTGCAGCCACGGTGGCGGTTCGAGGCGACGGTGTGGTGGCGGTGTGGCCCGGCTACCGCGATCGAATCGTCGGCGCCGCCATCGACATCGGCAGCACCACGATCGCGGGTCATCTCTGCGATCTCACGACCGGCGAGGTGCTGTCGTCGGCCGGTCGGATGAACCCACAGATCCGCTTCGGTGAGGATCTGATGAGTCGCGTCTCGTACGTGATGATGAACCCGGGCGGCGACCGCAACCTCACCGTCGCCGTTCGACAGGCGCTGCAGGAGCTCATCGAACAGCTGTGTGCCGACGCGGACGTCGCGGTCGACGCAGTGCTCGAGATCGTTCTGGTCGGCAACCCGATCATGCACCACATCGTCGCCGGCATCGACCCCACGCCACTCGGTCAAGCACCGTTCACGTTGGCCACGGCCGATGCCCTCGAGATGGACGCAGCCGCGATCGAGCTCACGTTTCCGAACGCGCAGGTGTACCTCGCTCCGTGCATCGCCGGGCATGTCGGTGCCGATACGGCTGCGGTCATCTTGTCCGAGGGTCCGCACCGCTCCCCCACGATGCAGTTGCTGGTCGACGTGGGCACGAACGCAGAGATCGTGGTCGGTGATCAGCATCGCCAGTTCGCCGCATCCAGTCCCACCGGCCCGGCGTTCGAAGGTGCGCAGCTCAGCTGCGGCCAACGTGCGACCGCCGGCGCGATCGAGCGCGTGCGCATCGACCCGGTCACGCTCGAGTCCCGGTTCAAGGTGATCGGCAGCGACCTGTGGAGCGACGATCCCGGCTTCGCGGACGACACCGATGATCTCGACATCTCCGGCGTGTGCGGATCGGGGATCATCGAGGTGATCGGTGAGATGTACCTCGCCGGGATCATCGACCAAGACGGTGTGGTGCAGGGTTCGTTGGCATCGCGCAGCCCGCGGATCGTCGAGAACGGTCGCACCTTCAGCTACCTCCTGCACGAGGCGGATGGCGTTCGCCTGAGCATCACGCAGAACGACGTACGCGCGATCCAGTTGGCGAAGGCTGCGCTCCGGGCAGGCATCGAATTGCTGTTCCGCCACGCCGGCATCAGCAGCGTCGACGACATCCGTCTCGCCGGCGCGTTCGGGTCGCACATCGATCCTGTGTACGCACTCGTGCTCGGCCTGGTGCCCGATTGCCCGGTCGAGCATGTGCGGAGCGTCGGCAACGCCGCAGGTGGGGGCGCAGTTCGAGCGTTGCTGTCGATGGCTGCCCGGCGCGAGATGGAAGTGGCCGTGCGCAACGTCGAGAAGATCGAGACCGCGACCGAGCCGACGTTCCAGGCCGAGTTCGTAGCTGCGATGGCGTTCCCCCACGCCAGCGCACCATCGCCGTTCCTGTCGACGGTGGTGTCGCTGCCGGCGCGAACCGCACCGAACAACGAAGGTGGCCGTCGTCGCCGGAGCCGTGGCGTCGAGGGGAACGGAGCGAGAGCAGAGGGGGAATCGTCATGACAGACACCACCGAAGAGACACCTTCATCCGGCGGTCGCCGATCCGGTGGGCGCGCCGGGCGGGCAGCGCTGCGTGCTTCGCACGTGATCGAACGGGTGCCCTATCTCACGCGCACGATGCGACCGTTCGAGATCGTGAGCGACGAGAGCCTGTCGATCATCGAATACGCCGCTGACACCGTCCTCGAAGAGGTGGGCATCGAGGTGCGCGACTATCCTGAGGCGCTGCCGATCTTCGCCGCAGCGGGCGCGCACGTCGACGGCACCCGCGTTCGGTTCCCCCGGGGGATGTGCCGCGAGATCGTGTCGCAGAACGCTCCGGCGCAGTACACCCAGCACGCTCGGAATCCGCTCAACTCGGTCGAGATCGGTGGCCCGCACACGGTGTTCGCCCCGAACTACGGATCGCCGTTCGTCTACGACATCGACCACGGTCGTCGATACGCAACACTCACCGACTTCCAGAACTTCGTGAAACTCGCCTACATGTCGCCGTGGCTGCATCACTCGGGTGGAACCGTGTGCGAGCCCGTCGACGTACCGGTCAGCAAGCGACACCTCGACATGGTGTACAGCCACATCAAGTACAGCGACAAGGGCTTCATGGGCTCGGTGACGGCCGGATCGCGTGCGCAGGACAGCGTCGATCTGGCTCGCATCGGGTTCGGTGGCGACCTGCACGACCGAACCGTGATGACCTCGCTCATCAATGCGTCGTCTCCGCTGGTGTGGGACGGCACGATGCTGGCGGCGGCCCAGTGCTACGCCGAGAACAACCAGGCCACGATCATCACCCCGTTCATCCTGGCCGGTGCGATGGCGCCGTCCACCAGCGCTGGCGTGGCCGCACAGACGCTCGCCGAAGCCCTCGCCGGGATGACCTTCGTCCAGCTCTGTCGCAAGGGTGCTCCGGTGGTCTTCGGGTCGTTCGCCAGCTCGATGAGCATGCAGACCGGGGCCCCCACGTTCGGCACCCCTGAGCCGGCGATGGTGCTGTACACCGTGGCGGCCCTGGCCCGCCGGCTCGGCGTGCCCTTCCGCTCGGGCGGTTCGCTCACCTCGTCGAAGCTGCCCGATGCCCAGGCCGCATACGAGAGCGCCAACACGTTGCAGCCCACGGTGCTCGGCGGCGTGAACTTCGTCTTGCACGCCGCGGGCTGGCTCGAAGGCGGGCTGGCCATCGGTTACGAGAAGTTCGTCCTCGACTGCGATCAGCTCGGCATGATGGCCACGTTCGTGAAGGGTCTCGACACGAGCGAGAACGGCCTCGCGCTCGACGCGATCCGCGAGAACCCGCCGGGCAACCACTTCCTCGGCACGGCGCACACCCTCGCCAACTTCGAAACCGCGTTCTACCGCAGCGACACCAGCGACAACTCGAGCTTCGAGCAATGGACCGAAGAGGGCGGACTCGATGCCGCGCAGCGCGCCAACGGCGTGTGGAAGCGGCGCCTGGCCGAGTACGAGCCCCCGCCGCTCGACGATGCGATCGACGCCGAACTGCAGGAGTTCGTCGCCCGCCGCAAGTCCGATCTCCCCGACGAATTCGCCTGAACCCCGGCGATGAGAGATGAGTGGCGGTGCCGCCCCCATCTCGAAACGCCCCGCCCACGTCCGTCCGACGACCCACCCATCCGCCCGTCATTCACTCCGCCCGTCACTCACCGCACGAAACCAGGACAACGATGTCTGCCTCTTCCTTGCCCCAGTCCACACCCTCGCTCCATCACAAGCTCATCGCCGAAGCTCGCTACGAGCTCATCCCGTTGAAGAACGTCGACGCTCAGATCGCGTTCGTTCCGCCCGGTAGTTCTGTGTCGGTCACCTGCTCTCCTGCCAAGGGTCTCCAGGCGACGCTCGATCTGACGGCACAGGTGCTCGCCAGAGGGCACATGGCGGTGCCGCACCTGTCGGCCCGGCTGACGCAGGACAAGGCGCACGTGCAGCGGCTGGCCGAGTTCTGCCGCAGCCATGCGCTCACCGAGGTCTTCCTGGTCGCGGGCGATGCCCCCGAGCCGGTCGGCGCCTACGACGGTGTCGTTGCGTTCCTGCGCGACTTCCTCGAGACCGACCACGGTGTGACCCGCATCGGGGTCACCGCCTATCCCGATGGACACGCGCTGATCGATCCGAAGGTCGTGCGCGAGGCGCTGCACGCGAAGCAGACGTTGCTGGCCGAGGCCGGCATCGCCGGTTTTGCCAGCACTCAGATGTGCTTCGACATCGATCGCTGGAAGGAGTGGGCAGCCACCGAGCGCGCCGCCGGCTTCACCCTGCCGCTGCATCTGGGCGTGCCCGGTGTCATCGATCGGGCCAAGCTGCTGACCATGGGTGCTCGATTGGGCATCGGTTCGTCGATGCGCTTCGTGAAGAAGAACTCCGCCACGATCTTCAAGCTGTTCTCGCCCACGGGGTACGACCCGTCGAAGGTGGTGAACCCGTTGAGCAAGGTTGCTCGCGACCTGGACATCGAAGCGTTGCACCTGTTCACGTTCAACAACGTCGAGGCCACCGCCGCCTGGCAGCAGAAGCAACTCGCCAAGCTCGGCTGACGCCGAGTCGGACCTCAGTCGCGGTCCTGCCACGTGGTGATGCAGGCTTCGTTGCCCTCGGCGTCGGCGAGCACCCAGAAGGCGCGGGCCTCTTCGTCGCTCACGAGGGTGCCGCCCGCAGCCAGCGCAGCAGCGATGCGAGCGTCGGCCTCGTCGTGGGGCACGGTGACGTCGATGTGGATGCGGTTTCGCTGGGGACGCGGCTCGTCCATCTGCTGGAACCAGAACGGTGGGCTCACACGCGCCGGATCGAGCAGCGCTGTCACCTGCTCGCCCTCGGCCGTCGGTTCGTCGACGTACGCGAGCAATGCCCGCCAGAACGGCAGGACCGCATCGATGTCGAGGGCGTCGAGCGCGATCTCCAACCGCGACATCGGCTGCGGCCTGGGCCGGAGCCCGTGCGAGGCGGCGATCGCCGAGATGGTCCGGGCGACCTCGACATCGGTGGTGCTGAGCCCTCGTTGGGCGTCGGACGCCAGGCGCACCCGCACGCTGCCATCCGGGCGCAGATCGACGTCGGGCAGATGGCCGAGGGCATCACACTGGTGGGCGACCGCGCTGACGAATGCTGCGGCCTCGGTGAACCCGTCGGCCACGAACACCGCCTCGGCAGCGCGGAGCAGAACCCGCCAGTCGTCGAGGCCGAACTGTTCGTGAAAGGAAGTCGGCGTCGTGGGATCCATCGTGGCCAACCTAATGGTGTGTCGGCGAAGTGATCTCGTCGGCTGTCGCGACCTCGATACCGGCCAACGTCAGAAGAGCAGTGACATCACACATCTCGCGCCGACTCGGTGCCCGAAGGGCACGGCGTGAACCATTGCCTGATGAGCTCGAAGGGTCAGATCACGGTCCCGAAGGCGGTCCGTGACGCGTTGGGGATCGGCGAGGGCGACAACGTGGTGTTCCGCGTCGAAGGCAATCGCGCCGTGCTCGCACGAACGCCGGACTTTCTGTCGCTGGCCGGGACGATCAAGGTTCCCGCAGCACGACGCAACGCAGCGTGGGACGACGTGATCCGCAAGACCCGCTCGGCTCGTGCGGACGCACGCCGATGACGGCGTTCGTCGACACGAACATCCTCGTCAGGCATCTCACAGGTGACCCGCCGGCGATGGCCGAACGAGCCACTGCGTTCCTCGCCAGCCAGCCCGAGTTGTACCTGGCCGACCTGATCGTCGCTGAGACCGTGTACGTGCTCGAGTCGTTCTACAAGGCGCCTCGGGATCAGGTCGCCACGGCCATGCGGTCGCTCATCGCGATGCGCTCCATGATCACGGTGGACCCCGCGCTGCTGCTTCGAGCCGTCGAGGTCTGTCAGGTCGACCGGCTGGACTTCGCCGAGGCATACCTCGTGGCGTGCGCGGAAAGCGCTGGCGTCGGCACGATTGCCTCGTTCGACAAAGCCATCGACCGAGTCACCACCGTCACCCGGATCGAACCTTGACCCACACCGATCTGTAGATGTTCCGGTGATCGGGGAGGCTTGTTGGGCGAGTCGCGTTGCGGCACATGGTCATCTCAGATAATCTGACATCATGCCTGAGATCACCGCGACGGAAGCCTCTCGAAGCTTCGCGGACCTGCTCGATGCCGTCGAGCACCGTGGCGAGACGTTCGTCATCGTTCGTCGAGGGAAGGTGATCGCTCAACTCGAGCCGGCGCGGGTTGCGTCCGGAGCGCGTGCAAAGGACGTCCTCAGGCGGCACCGCATCGATCCGGCCTGGAGCGAAGAGGTGGCCGAGCTGCGATCGCAGCTGGTCACCGAGGAGCGGTTCTGACTGCCCTCCTGCTCGACACGAGCGTGCTGATCGCAGTCGAGCGACGGAAGCTCGATCTCGATCGATTGATCGCCGACGACGACGAGCCAGCGATTGCAGCGATCACCGCAGCAGAGCTCGGTGTCGGAGTCGAGCTCGCAACGGGGCGGCGAAAACTGAATCGCCAAGCGTTCGTCGAGGACCTGCTTGAGGTGCTCCCCGTCATCGCGTACGACATCGCCGTCGCTCGGGCCCACACCACACTGCTCGCAGCCGTCCGGCGCGCCGGCCGACCCAGAGGCGCGCATGATCTGATCATCGCCGCCACGGCACTGGCGACCGCCCGAACAGTCGTCACTGCGGATCTCACTGGCTTCGATGACCTCCCCGGCGTCGTCGTGCGAACGCCCGGCTGACAGCGCGGAACTGTAGATGTTCCGGTGATCTGGGTGGTTGACGATTGCAGCCATCGTGGACCAGTCTGCGCCGATGGTCACAGGTCGCGACGCCGAACCCATTCGCCCCGGC
Source organism: Actinomycetes bacterium (assembly GCA_031400715.1). GTDB lineage: Bacteria > Actinomycetota > Acidimicrobiia > Acidimicrobiales > Ilumatobacteraceae > VFMC01. Next base: position 9,573 of record JANNQK010000255.1, read on the forward strand.
GACGCTTGGTGCTCGCGCAGCGAGCGCGAGTACTCATCACCGTGGTTCGTTCCTCGACGCGCTCGGGCTGGTGGGTTGCTGTGTGGGCGGTGTTCGCCGGCGGCGGCGGCGACGGCCTGTTGCCACGATCGTGGCCGGCACGTAGAAGGCCCGAGCGGGCAACGACACCTCGTCCCACGGCCGTTTCGCGAGCGGGCTGCGCCACGCCCGAATCCGGTACGCGAGAAACGTCGCGACCATCCCGTGCAGGATGACCAAGGCCCAGAAGAAGCCACTGGGACCGAGCCCGATCATCAGGCCGGCTGCGGCGAACGGGCCCAGCACAGCACCGACGCCATAGAGCGTGACGAGTTGTGAGGCGGCGGCGTTCACGTGTTCGGGCTCGACCCAGTCGTTGGTGTAGGCCCCGGCGATGGAATACAGCGGGTAGCTCAACCCGCCGAGCAGGGCGAACCAGACCAACACCATCCAATGGGTCTCCGGCGTCAGGATGAGGATCGCCGCGGTTCCCATCGCCCCCAAGGCGCCCGCCAAGCCCACCACGCGCCGGTCGAGATCGTCGGAGGCCGCGGAGATCGGCCACTGCAGCAGCACTCCTCCGAGACTCGGCGCCGCGGCGAACAGTCCCACCCATCCGGTCGGCATGCCCACTCGGGTGGCATAGACCGCAGGCAGACCGCCGATCGCGCCGTGGGCGATGCCGACGAGGAGGCAGGCCCCCAGACCGGTGGGCACGATCTCGGCGAGCTCCTTGAACGAGATGTGCTCACTCTCTTCGATCCTGGGAGCGACCGCCTCTTCCGACAACGTCACGGGGATCACCGCGAGCGATGCCGCGATCGCACAGATCGCGAACCCGGTGACCAGTTCGGCGTCGAAGGCGAACACCACGGCCTGACCGATGCCGAATGCTCCGGTGGTGATCACGTTGTAGATGGCCAGCAGCCGGCCGCGGTTGGCGTTGGTGGCGAGGTCGTTGAGCCACGACTCGGCGACGACGTACTGGCCGGCGAGACACAACCCGGTGACCAGCCGCAGCATCGCCCATGGCACCCAGCTGTCGGTCAGCCCGACCCCGAGCATCGCCGTGGTGAGCAGTGCGGCAAGCGCGGCATAGACACGGATGTGTCCCACCGCGCCGAGCGCGCGCAGGGTGAGGCGCGACCCGACGACGAAACCCAGGTAGTACGACGCAGCGATGAGACCGGTGATCGCCGTCGGCAGCCCCTCGGTCTCGGCGCGCACACCGAGCAGGGTGCCGAACAGGCCACCTGCGAGCAGCAACAGGGCGAGCCCGACGAACAACCCCCACGTCGCGAGAGCGAGATCGCGGCTGAGCGCCGGACCGGCATCGATGCGACCGAACGCCTGATCACTCACGAACGCAACCTAGTCCTCGACCCCATGTCAGGTGTGGGAAGACACGGTCGTGGGGCCGGGACTTCGTGTCATCCGAGCACGATCAGCGGCACAGCACGGGCGACGATCGGTGGCAGGAAGGGGCCTCGGCCGGGCGCTCTGCGGCATCTCCTCGCCCGGCGTGTTGGACCCACGCCGGGCGGGCGTCGAGGCGAGCTGTGACAGACTTGACCGGATGGCGAGTGAGATCCACGACCTCTCCGAGCGATACATCGTGGCCATGGCCGCGTTGGACCCGCTGACGGCGACGAGCTGGGGCGTCACGGGGCACGATCATCAGGTCACGGACTTCAGTCCTGCGGGGGCCGGTGCCCGCGCCGATCTGCAGCGAGCCACGTTGCGAGCGCTCCAGGTGACGACCGCAGACGACGACTGCGAGCGGGTCGCGATCGAGGTGATGGCCGAGCGAATGACCGCTGCACTTGCGACGTACGACAGCGGCGAGGTGAATCGCCTGCTGCGCGTGCTGTGGTCACCGCTCACGCAGACCCGGGCGGCGTTCGACTTGATGCCGCTCGACACGGCCGAGGACTGGGCGACGGCACGTGAGCGCCTGGCAGGAGTCCCCGATGCACTCGCCGGGTTCCGCGAGATGTTGCAGGTGGGGATCGACAACGGTGCGATGGCGGCGCGACGCCAAGCGGTCGCCTGCGCCGAGCAGTGCTCGACCTGGAGCCATCCCGACACGGGCTTCTGGGCATCGCTCGGTCGGCGTAGCCCTGCTGGGATGGCGACGGCAGAGGCCGCGGCGGCAGCAAACGCATATGGCGAGATGGGCGACTGGTTGCGTCACACGTACGCAGTGAGCGCGCCCACGCACGATCCGGTCGGGCGCGAGCGCTATCAGACGTGGTCGACCGTGATGAACGGCAGCGTGCTCGACCTCGAGGAGACCTACGCGTGGGGGTGGAGCGAACTGAGACGGATCGAGGCGCGGATGGCCGAGGTCGGCCAGCTGATCCTGCCCGGCGGCTCGCTGAACGAGGTGTTCGACCACGTGGAGCACGATGCGGCTCACTGCATCGAGGGCGTCGACGAGTTCCAGCGGTGGAACCAGCAGCTCATCGACGACACCATCGCAACCATGGACGGCGTCCACTTCGACATCGCCGATCCGATCCGGCGTTGCGAGGCGATGATCGCACCTCCAGGCGGTGCGGCGGCGATGTACTACACCGGTCCGAGCGAGGACTTCAGCCGTCCGGGCCGTACGTGGTACCCGACGCTCGGCAAGACCCGTTTCCCGCTGTGGCGAGAGGTGTCGATCTGCTACCACGAGGGCGTCCCCGGACACCACCTGCAGATCGCCCAGATGCGCTACCAGGCCGACACGCTCACGCGTTTCCAGCGACTGGCCAGCACCACATCGGGGCATGTCGAGGGGTGGGCGTTGTACGCAGAGCGGTTGATGCAGGAGCTCGGCTACCTCGACGACCCGTTCTACGAGTTGGGCCAGCTCAGCTGTCAGGCGATGCGCTCCGTGCGAGTCATCGTCGACATCGGCATGCACCTCGAACTGCGCATTCCTGCCGACGAGGCCTACCACCCGGGCGAGGTGTGGACGCCGGAGCTCGCGCTCCCGTTCGTCATCGAACGTTCGCGGTTTCCACGCGACTTCATGGCCTCGGAGGTCGACCGGTACTTGGGCATGCCCGGTCAGGCGATCAGCTACAAGGTCGGCGAGCGAGTGTGGCTCGACGGTCGCGATGCGGCACGAGCGCGTCACGGCGAGCGTTTCGACCTGAAGGAGTTCCATCGGGCGGCACTCGACCTCGGCAGCATGGGCCTCGACCAGCTGGCCGGCGAACTCGCTCGCCTCTGAGTCGGATCCGAGTCGGATCCGAGTCGGTCCTCAGACCCCGCGGCGCCGCCTGATCTCGGCGCTGATCGCGGGGACGACCTGATGAAGGTCGCCGATCACGGCGTAGTCGGCCTTCGTGACCATGTTCGCCTCGGGGTCGATGTTGATCGCGAGGATCTTCTTCGATGCCATGGCGCCCACCCAATGCTGGATCGCTCCGGAGATGCCACACGCGAAGTAGATGTCAGGTGCGATGCGGGTACCGGTCTGACCGACTTGGTCGGCGTGGTTGCGCCAGCCGTTGTTGGTGACCGCACGCGAGCAACCGACGACGCCGCCGAGCAGCGCGGCGAGATCCTCGAGTGGTCCGAACGCCTCGGGTGAGCCGACCGCTCGACCACCGCCGATCACCACCGGTGCCGTCGCCAGCGTGACACCGGCGGCGCGCGTCACGCGTTCGGTGACGACCGTGCGCGCCAACGAAGGATCGAGCGACGGGACGAAGGGTTGGGCGACGAAGCCGGCCGGTGACTCCACAGGGTCGAAGGTGTGGTGCACCACCGTGACGAGCTTGATGCCGGCGACCAGTTCGCATCGCTCGAGGAGCGAACCACCCCAGCGCATGCGGGTGATCGTCCACGTCTCGCCCATCTCGATCTCGAGGCAGTTGGCCACCATCGGCAGATCGAGGATCGCCGCAGCCTGGGCCATCACCTCGTTGCCCCGGTCGGTGCCGGTCGCGACGACAGCAGTGGGGGCCGTGGCGGTGATCGCCTGAGCCAGCGCGTGACCCCAGGTCTCGGGTCCATAGTCCGAGAGCAGCTCGTGATGGGCCTGGTGCACCACCGAGGCACCGTGGGCACCGAGGGTCTCGGCCAACCCGTCGGCGTCGGCTCCGATCGTGAGCGCATGGATGTCGGAGCCCAGCGATCGGGCTGCGGTGAAGGCTTCCAGCGACGCTGGGGCGATGATCCCCCGGTCGTGTTCGACCATGACGAGCACGCTCACGTGAGGATCCCCAGTTCTTCGAGGACGTCGACGACGGCGGCCGCGGCGTCTGGTCCGTGGCCGAGGATGACGGTGTTGCTCGCCTGCTCGGCCGCCTTCAGCAGCGTCACCATGTGCTGGCCGCCAGGTTCGGCCATGGCCGCAAGCTCCTCGACGGTGATCTTCTTCGACCCGAGCCGACCCTTCAACGTCGGGTAGCGGGGCAGGTTGATGCCCTCCTTCACACCGAGCACCACCGGGGTCGGGATGGCGTACACCTCGACACCGCCCTCGGTGTGTCGGCTGGCGTGAACCGTCCCGTCGTCGCGCACGTCGATGCCCTTGATGCCGTTCACCATCGGGCGACCGAGTGAGTGCGCCACGCGCACGCCCACCTGGAAGCCGCCCGAATCGGCCGACTCGTTGCCGAACAGGATGATGTCGAACGGTCCATCGGCCGCCTCGATCGACGCGATCGCTCCGGCGATCGCCGCAGCCGTTCGCTGCGGATCCCAGTCGATGCCATCGGTGGGGAGCAGCACCGCTTTGGCGACGCCCAGGCTGGCTGCATAGCGCAACTGCTCGTCGGCCTCGGCCGGTCCGAGCGTGAGCACGGTGGCCTCACCACCGTGCCGCTCGATGAGCTGCACTGCTTCTTCCACGGCGCACTCCTCGTGCGGGCTCGTGGTGAACGCGAGGTAGGCGGTGTCGACGGCCTGGCCGTCGGTGGTGATGTTGATCTTCGCGCCGGGTGCGGGCACACGCTTGACGCAGACGAGAACGCGCATGGCGGCCCTCAGCTCTTCATGCGGGCGTCGGTGGGGTCGAACAGCGGCGACGCGCTCGCCCGCTCGACGGTGACCGGGTACATCTCGTTCATGTACATCACCTGCAGCTTGGTGCCTTCCACCGCGTGCTCCGGCGGGAGGTAGGCGAGGAGGAGGTACTTGCCCACCGATGGACCAGCTCCGGCCGTGGTGACACGAGAGACGCGACCCTTCGCATCGACGATCCGGTCGCCCGTCAGGGTCAGGATCGGCTCGTTGCCGCCCGTGGGGAACCGGTCGTAGCCGGCAGCGCACCGCTGCGAATCCATCGACAACGTGCACATGGTCGCAGCGGGACCCTGCTCGCGTGCCTCGAGGTAGGCCGCCTTGCCGATGAAGTCGGCCGACTTGACCTTCGGGCGGGCCAGGCCGGCCTCGACGGGGTTGTACTCGCTCTCGAGCTCGGCGCCCATCAGCCGGTACCCCTTCTCGATGCGACCGGTGACCGCGTACACGCCGATGCCGACGGGGATGATCTCGAACTCCTGGCCGGCGTCCCAGATCGCGTCCCACACCTTGAGGCCGTGCTCCATGCGGGTGTAGATCTCCCAGCCGTTCTCGCCGACGTAGCTGATGCGGAACATCGTGCACGGCACGCCGTCGATCAGCACATCCCGAACGGCGCCGTACGGGAAGCCGGTTTGGCTGAGGTCGTACGTCGCAGTGGTGTGATCGGTGGTCACCTTGGCGAGCGTCTTGGCTGCGTTCGGGCCCCACACGCCGACGGTACAGATGCCCTGCGAACGGTCGGTGAAGGTGCACTGGCCATCGTCGCCGGCGGCCGCGTTGAACGACTCGAGGTGCTTGTTGAACCAGTAGTTGTCCCGGCCGCCGTCGAAGGCGCCGGTGATCACACGGAAGTGGTCGGTACCGAGCCGTTGGATCGTGAGGTCGCCACGGAAGCCGCCATGAGGGGTGAGCAACGGCGTGTACACGCTGCGCCCGACCGCAACGTCACAGCTGTTGACGGTCATGTACTGCAAGAACGCCAACGCGCCGGGGCCCTCGAAGTCGAACTCGTTGAAGGCGGTCAGGTCGACCATGCCGACGCTCTCGCGCATCTGCAGGTGCTCGGCGTTGGTGACCGGATTCCACCAGCGCGCATCCCACTCGTGCTCGCGTGGCTGACAGGCCTCGGGGAACTTCGCGATCAGCTTCTCGTTGCTCGAGTACCACTGCGGACGCTCCCAACCGCGAGCGTCGAAGAACGTGGCGCCGAGGGCCTCCTCGCGGGCGTAGAACGGGCTGCGACGGATGCCGCGCTGGCTGGCCCACTGCTCACGCGGGTGCACGATGCCGTAGGTCTTGTTGAAGTGCTCGTTGCACCGGGCGTTGATGTGCCACTCGGTCTTCTCGTGCGGATAGAAGCGGCTGATGTCGCTGCCATGGGGATCGCACATGTGTGGGTAGCCGTAGGTCATCCACTCGGCGACGAGCTGGGCGATGCCGGGGCCCTCCTTGATCCACACGGCGGCTGCGCTCCACAGGTTGCGCACTTCGACGGTCTCACCCAGCACGGGGTTGGCATCGGGGGTGAGGCTGAGCAAGCCGTTGATCGCGTAACGGATCTCGGCGTCGCCGAGCATCTCCATCAGTTCGATCGCCTGCTCCATCTGCGGATCGAAGTCGTCGTAGGTGAGCGGCAGTTCTGTGGGCGTCAATGCCGAGGCGGCGATCGACGGGATGTCGTCGGGACGCATCAGGATCGGGCGGTGGGCGTAGCTGCCGACCTCCATCGAACCGGCCGACTGGCGCTCGTAGCAGAACGTGTCCATGTCGCGGATGATCGGATAGGCGAGCTCTTTGTTCGACTCCTGGAGGATGTCGATCGGGCCGACGTCGGCCATCTGGTGCACGGCGGGGGTGAGCGGGATGTTGGCGCCGGCCATCGCGGCGATGCGCGGGCTCCACACGCCGCATGCCACGACCACGTAGTCGGCCTCGATCCGACCTCGGTCGGTGACGACGGCCTTGACCTTGGGGAATCCGCTGGGCTGGGGCTCGGTCTCGAGGGCGAGCACCTCGGTGTTGGCGAACACCTGCAGCACGCCGTTCGCGACTGCTTCGTCGCGCATCTTGGTGCCGGTCGCGAGCGAGTCGACCACCGAGACGGTCGGCGTGTAGTACCCGCCGAGCAGGATGTCTTCGTTGATGAACGGCACCATCTCCTTGATCTCGGCCGGCGTGATGAGGCTGGCCTCGATGCCCCACGCCTTGGCCGAGGTCATCCGCCGCTTGAACTCCTCGAGGCGCTGCGGTTCACGGGCCACCTCGATGCCACCACAGGTGTTGTTCAGCCCGTGCTCGATGTACTGGTTCTGGCTGTCGATGGTGAGGAAGGCCATCTCCTTGTTGTGATCCGTGGGGAAGATGAAGTTCGAGGCATGCCCCGTGGAGCCGCCGGGGTTCGGCAGCGGGCCCTTGTCGAGCAGCACCATGTCGGTCCAGCCCAGGCGGCTGAGATGCCCGACGAGGCAGTTGCCGACGATTCCTGCACCGATGACGACCACCCTGGCCGTGGTCGGCACGGCCTGTGTCGATGCCGTCTGTGTCGATGCCGTCTGTTCGCTCATGTGATCGTCTCCCCGGGAGTCCGGCACCGGCGTTGCGCCTGTGGCCCGCTTGATATATCTTCATGATATCACAGCCTCGACCACGCCAACATCCCTGAGCGAACGTGCCTTCGTGGAGATCCGCCGCATGATCGTGCGGCTCGATCTCCCGCCCGGCGCGGTGATCCGCGAAGACGACCTGCAGGATCGGCTGTCGCTCGGCCGCACCCCTATTCGGGAGGCGTTGCAACGCCTCGTGCGCGACCAGTTCGTCACGGTGATCCCGCGCAGGGGCATGTACGTGTCGAGCATCGACGTCGGTGAGCTGGCCACGCTCTACGAGACGAGGGCCATCATCGAACCGTACGCAGCCAGGTTGGCCAGCGTTCGAGGCAGCGTGGCGCATTGGGGGCGCATGCGCGCCGTGCTCGATCTGGCTCACCTGCCAGGTGTCCCGGGCGATGTGCTGATCGAACACGACCGCGAGTGCCACGAGATCGTGTGGGAAGCGGCCGACAACCGATTCCTGACCGACACCCTCGACATGCTCTACGCCCAGAGCGATCGCCTGTGGCACATGTACCTCGCCGACGTCGACGACATGGAGCACGCCGTCGACGAGCACACCGCGATCCTGGACGCCCTCGAAGCCGGCGACACCGAGCGAGCTGCAGCGCTCACCGAGGCGCACATTCGCAGCTTCGACGAACAGATCCGCAGCGCGGTGGGTCGCCGTCTGCAGTCCCCGCTGGCCGGCTGATCGCGCTGCTACTGTCGTAGGTGCGCCGATCACCTCGGCCGGGAGAGTCACGACGCAGCCAGCGTCGGGGCGCCGAAGGAGCAACCTCCCCGGAATCTCTCAGGCGAACGGACCGACCGAGCAGGCGTCGCTGGAAAGCATCCGATCACGAGTTGGCTCGTGTCCCGGATCGCCGACGGGGAAAGGGCACCGCCGCAGGCGATGCCCGAAGCTCTCAGGCAACGATGACAGCGGGGGAAGCGACCCGCCGCGTGCTCGCTGCACCGGCCCCACAGGAGGCTTCCCATGTCCGACTCGTCGTACCAAGCTGGCGACCCGCGCGATCCGCGCACGCGCGGTTCCTCGTCGTCATCGGCGCTCGACGCGCTGGTCGAGGCGTCTCTGTTCGGAACCGACGACTTCGTCGGACGGCACATCGGTCCCACTGCCGACGAACAACAGCTGATGCTGGCCGTCGTCGGCGCGGCGTCGCTCGATGCGCTGCTCGCCGAGACGGTTCCCGGACCGATCGCCGACGCGACGTTGCCGCTGCCAGGACCTCGCACCGTCGACGACGTGCTCGGCGAGCTGCGCTACATCGCGTCGATGAACGCCTCGCGCACGAGCCTGATCGGGATGGGGTACTCGGGCACCCGCACACCGCCGGTGATCCAGCGCAACGTGCTCGAGAACCCTGCGTGGTACACCGCGTACACGCCGTATCAGCCCGAGATCAGCCAGGGCCGATTGGAGGCGATCCTCAACTTCCAGACCATGGTGGCCGACCTCACCGGGTTCTCGTTGGCCAACGCCTCGTTGCTCGACGAAGCGACGGCAGCAGCGGAAGCGATGACGATGACTCGCCGGCTGTCGAAACAGTCGACCGACCGCTTCGTCGTGCACCGCGACACCCATCCGCAGACCATCGCCGTGCTGGCCACTCGCGCCGAGCCGGTCGGCATCGAACTGATCGTCGTCGACGACGCTGCGGTCGACGAGGCCATCGACGCCGGGTGCTTCGGCGCGTTGTTCAGCCTGCCCACGTCGAGCGGAGCGGTGCCGGACTGGTCGGCCACGATCGCCAGGGTGAAGGCCCAGGGCGGCCTCGCCGTCGTCGCAACCGACCTGCTCGCGTGTGTGTTGATGGCCACGCCTGCGTCGATGGGTGCAGACATCGCGATCGGCTCGGCTCAGCGCTTCGGCGTGCCGATGGGCTTCGGCGGACCCCACGCCGCCTTCATCGCCGCCGACGACTCCGCGGCGCGAGCTCTTCCCGGCCGGATCGTCGGCGTGAGCACCGATGCCGCCGGACGGCCCGCGTTGCGACTGGCGTTGCAGACCCGCGAACAGCACATCCGTCGCGAGAAGGCCACCTCGAACATCTGCACCGCACAGGTGCTGCTCGCCAACATCGCCGGCTTCTACGCCAGTTGGCACGGGCCCGAGGGGCTGCGGCGCATCGCCGAACGCACCCACCGACTCACCAGCATCGTGGCTCGCGCCGCACAGCAGAGTGGTCTGCAACTCGTGAACGACACCTGGTTCGACACGATCCAGGTGATGGTGCCCAATGCCGAGTTGGTGATCGAGCGCGCCCGAGCGGCCGGCTACGACCTGCGACCGGTCGCGGACACGACGGTCGGCATCTCCTTCGACGAGACCTCCGACCTGCACACGGTGCACGACGTGCTCGCCGTGCTCGGGGTTGCCGTTCACGGCCTCGTCTTCGACGACAGCACCGGAGAGATCGCGGGCGGGATCGATCCACTCCCCCGGCGCCGATCCGACGCCGTCCTGCATCACGACGCCTTCAATCGCTACCACAGCGAGCACGAGATGCTGCGCTACCTGCGTCGGCTCGCCGACCGTGACCTCGCGCTCGATCGCACGATGATCCCGCTCGGATCGTGCACGATGAAGTTGAACGCGACCGCAGAGATGCTGCCGATCACGTGGCCCGAGTTCGCGAACGTCCACCCGTTCGCTCCCGACGACGAGACGGTCGGCTATCGCGCGCTCATCGCACAGCTCGAGTCGATGCTCGTCGACATCACGGGGTACGACGCCGTGAGCCTGCAGCCGAACGCAGGGAGTCAGGGGGAGTATGCCGGGTTGCTCGCGATCCGCGCCTACCACCGCAGCCGAGGCGACATGGATCGAACCGTGTGTCTCATTCCCTCGAGCGCGCACGGCACCAACGCAGCGAGTGCGGTGATGGCCGGCATGCATGTCGTCGTGATCGCCTGCGACGATCGGGGCAACGTCTCCCTCGATTCGCTGCGGGCCGCCCTGGCCGAGCACGGACCGCGAGTGGCCGCGATCATGGTCACCTACCCGAGCACACACGGGGTGTTCGAGGAGCGAATCCGCGAGATCTGCGAACTCGTGCACCTGAGCGGCGGGCAGGTGTACGTCGACGGGGCCAACCTCAACGCGCTCGTCGGTCTTGCTCGTCCAGGGACCTTCGGTGCCGACGTCAGTCACCTCAACCTGCACAAGACCTTCTGCATCCCCCATGGCGGTGGTGGCCCCGGCATCGGCCCGATCGGTGTCCGCTCACATCTCACGAGGTTCTTGCCGGGCCATCCCCTCGCCGATCGGTCGACAGACACGTCGGGTGGCGGCGTGGGTCCTGTGTCGGCCGCGCCGTTCGGGTCGGCCGGCATCTTGCCGATCTCATGGGTGTACATCGCGTTGATGGGTGCCGAGGGGCTCCGTGCGGCCACGGCCACGGCCATCCTGAGCGCCAACTACATCGCGTCGCGGTTGAACGATGCGTTCCCGGTGCTGTACACGAACGAGCGTGGCAGGGTGGCGCACGAGTGCATCATCGATCTGCGGGCGATCACGAAGGCCACCGGCGTCACGGTCGACGATGTGGCCAAGCGGCTGATGGACCACGGGTTCCATGCCCCGACGATGAGCTTCCCGGTGTCGGGAACGCTGATGATCGAGCCGACCGAGAGCGAGAACCTCGCTGAGATCGAACGCTTCTGCGACGCGATGTGGTCCATCCGGCGCGAGATCGACGACGTCGCCGCCGGGGTCATCGAGGTCACCGAGAGTCCTCTCCGGCATGCGCCGCACACCGCCGCCGATCTGCTCGGCGACTGGACGCGGTCGTACTCGCGTGAGGTGGGGGCGTTCCCGGCGGGTGCGCGCCGTTCCGACAAGTACTTCCCTTCGGTGTCGCGGATCGACTCGGCGTACGGCGACCGGCACCTGGTCTGCAGCTGCGAGCCCTTGGAGGCGTACGCCCATGCCGCTCAGGACGCGCTCGCCGGGCACGTCGCGCGCAGCGAGCACCCATGACGACTACGGTGACTCCATGGCTGATTCATCCGTCCCGCCGGGCTTCGGCGACCTGCTCGGGCTCCTCGGTGGGGCGAACCCTCTCGCAGGCATCTCCAAGTCGATCGCTCAGTTCCAGCGCGGCGTCGGCGACTTCTTGCATGCCGTCGAGAACTTCAACCAGACGATGGAGCAGCTGAACACGATCACCGCGCGAGTGAATCGTCTGCTCGACGACGTCGAGCCGCCGGTGCGCGCGTTGCTCCCGCAGCTCACTCGCACGCTCAAGGGCGCCGATCACCTCGTCGAGCAGCTCAGCGCGCCGCTCGACCGGGTCGTGCCTGGTCTCACCCGGCTTGCCGAGACGTTGCAATCACCTCAGTTCAATCAGCTTCCCAGCCAGGTGGGTGACTTCATGAGCACCCTGGGAGAGGTGGCCAAGCGGCTGCAGCCGCTGACCCAACTGGCCGAGTCGGCGGGTGGTCTGTTCGGTCTGCGCTCGCTGAGCTCGTTGCGCGGTGGAGGCACTGCGACCAAGCCGGTGATCCCGCCGCCGAGCACAGCGGTTGCGCCCTCCCCTGCCAAGAAGGCCCCTGCCAAGAAGGCCCCTGCCAAGAAGGCCCCTGCCAAGAAGGCCCCTGCCAAGAAGGCACCCGCCAAGAAGGCACCCGCCAAGAAGGCACCCGCGAAGAAGAAGTGATCGGTGAGCGCCGTCGGCGCTGACCGATCTCAGCCCCTGGCGACGAAGGGCAGCTCGACGATCCGACCGGCGAGGGAACTGCCTCGGACGTCGACGACCACGTCGGTGCCGATGCCGAACGCCGGCGGCACGAACGCGAGCGAGATGCCGTGCTCGAGCACGGGTGAGAAGTTGCCGCTCGACACCACACCGACCGGCGTGCCATCGACCAGCACGTCACACTCGGCGCGTGGTGGCCGTCTGCCCGTCGTGGCGATGCCGCGGAGCACTCGATCGACGCCCCGTTCGCGCTCTGCGAGCAGCGCTTCGCGTCCCCGGAACTCGTCCTTGCTCCAAGCGATCACCCAGCCGAGGTCGGCCTGCAGCGTGGTGATGCCAGGACCGAGCTCGTGACCATGCAGCGGCAGCCCGGCCTCGAGCCGAAGCGTGTCCCGGGCGCCGAGTCCGGCAGGGATGATGCCGGCGCCCGTGATCGCTGCCCACAGATCGTTCGCCGCGGCGTTGGGCACCGCGATCTCGACACCGCGTTCTCCGGTGTATCCGGTGCCGGCGACGGTGCACTCGACCCCCTCCCACATGCAGCGGGCCACGCGGAACCGGCCGACGGATGCCGCTGCTGGAAACACCGTCGCCAGCCGCTCGGCTGCTCGGGGGCCCTGAACCGCCAGGATCGCGCGGTCGTGGGTGGTCTCGGTGCCGCCGATCGCGCTCCGCACCCGATCGGTGTTGGAAGCGTTCGGCATCACGTCGAAGACCTCGTCGTCGACCCACCACACGATGATGTCGTCGAGCACGGAGGCGTCGACCTCGTCGAGGAGATGGGTGTACTGGGCGCGTCCGGGACTCACCTTCCCGAGATCGTTCGTGAACGCCCACTGGAGCCGTTCGTCGGCGTCGGCACCCTCTACTCGAACGGAGCCAAGGTGCGACACGTCGAACACGACCGAGTCGTGACGACACGCGAGGTGTTCGTCGATCGTGCCCGTCTCGTACGACAGCGGCATCTCCCACCCGCCGAAGGGAACCATCTTTGCGCCGAGCCGGCGATGCGCAGCGTCGAGTGAACTGAGCTCGGGGTCATCCTCCCGGTCATCTCGACGATCCGTGTTCACGGGTGCTCAGAGGGCGAGGCGGTCGGGCAGGTCGAGGCTCGACACGTCGCCACTGGACGCGACGACAGCAGCCGTGTGCCGTTCGGGGTGCAACGCGGCATCGAGGTGGTCCTTGACGCCACCGATGGCGAGCACGTTGAGGACGCCTTGACCCGCATTGCGCATGACATCGATGAGCTGGTCGCCTTCGCACAACACCACGTCGCTCCCGCTGATCACGAGGTGCGCCGCGGCGATGTCGGTCTCGACGTGCTCGCGCAGGTACTCGAACGCAACGCGGACCGACTCGAGCTTGATACCTGCGTCGAGCAGGCTCTTGATCACTCTCAGCTCGAGCAGGTCGCGATAGGAGTACTCGCGACGGCTTCCGCTGCCCTTGGCCTCGGCCAGCGACGGGCGCACCAGCTCGGTGCGAGCCCAGTAGTCGAGCTGACGGTAGGAGATGCCGACGATCTTGGCCGCCTTGGTGCCGCTGAAGCCGACCTCTGGCATGCCGCTCGCTGCGGGTGAGTCGAGTTCGGCCGAAACCAGTTCGGGGGCCGTCGACGGTCGTTGGGGGTTCGAAGTCATGCGTTTCCTCATGGACCGACGGTCGATCGGGTGGGTTGGGCGGATGGAGCGGATCGGGCGATGCCACCACATGGCCTGCCGCTCGGGATCTGCGTCACAGTGACAGTGGTGTAACTACGCCGATGTAGCAGCGCTACGTTAGCCACCTGCGAGGCTCCCTTCAAGCACTCTTCGCGCGAATCTTCGCGCCAAGGGCGCGAAGGGCGAGACGAGCGGTCAGTCGCCCTTGAAGTCGTCCGGGTCGAGGTCGTCGAGGAAGTCTCGGAATTCGCCGATGATCGCCTCTTCGTCGTTGTCGTCGACGAGCTCGACCGGATGTTGGCCTGCCTCGAGCAGCAGGCCCTCGGTGGCGAAGATCGGGCTGCCGGTGCGAACGGCGATCGCGATCGCATCGCTGGGACGGCACGAGACCACGAGATCACGTCCCACCGTGAACAGGTGCAGCTCGGCGAAGAAGATGTGATCGCGAACCTCGGTCACCACGATTCGCTTCACCGTGGTGTCGAGCTGTTCGAGGATCTGGACGAGCAGGTCGTGGGTGAGCGGTCGCGGAGACTCGATGCCCTCGAGCGCAGCGTGGATGGACGAGGCTTCGGGTGTGCCGATGACGATCGGGAGCAGACGCTGCGAACCGGTCTGCTCGCGCAGGATGACCACGGGCGTGTTCGCGGGAACCTCCACCCGCACTCCCACGAGCTCCATCGGTACCACGAACCTGACGATACCCGCCGCGGCCAACGCCTGCCGCACGGGCACGAGAATTGTCAGGGATCGATGTCAGGGATCGATGTCAGGGATCGAGATGGTGCTTCAACATCGACACGACCAGTGCCTCGCGAAGCTCGGCACCGAGATCGGCCAACTCCCCCAGCAGCTGGACGGCGTCCTGGCGTGCTTGCGGATTGCGTTGGCGGAGCAACGGCAGGATCCGCTGCTCGAACAGGCCTGCCTCGCGCTCGGCGCTCTGACGCCACGACCGGAGATGGCGAGCATCGATGCCCCGGGCCAGGAAGCCACCGGCTGCCTTGGCAACCGTGAGATCGGCCTCGGTGAACGTCGTCGAGCTACCGGTTCCTCGACCGACGACCAAGCCGTACGACTCGAGTTCGGCGAGTTGGGTCTGGGTGATGCCGGCCATCGTGCACAGCTCGCTCCGGTCGAACACATCGCTCGGACCGACGGCCGCGAGGAGCCGCATCGACGTGGTGTGGTCACCGGAGCCCGTTGCGCCCGGTGCTGCCGATCGACCCTGTGCCGCCGGATGGCGATGCGTGTTGACCTGCTCGGCGTGGGGGCTGATCGTGCCGGTCGGGTCGTCGAGGAGGTACCCGCCCGTGTCGTCGCCGTCGCGGCCCATGGGGCCGGTGTCATCGAGATCGAGCGTTCCCCGAGCAGCGTCGGAGCCGACCCGGACGTTGCGGATCCCACGTGGCTGATGGAGCTGACTCACGTTGCTCGACCCGGCGTTCGACCCGGCGCTCTGTGGGTTGGCACCGATGACGATGGCCGCGACCGCCGGAGCGCCGTCGAGACCGGCGCCGGTGGTGGCGACGTCGGCGGGACCCGTCGACCCGGTCGCAGTCGTCGGCATCGCGATGCCACCGGAGTCGTCGATGGCACCGGTTTCGAGCCGGTCACGAATCACTCGCAGCGGCAGGAAGTTCTCTCGCTGTTCGCGCAGGATCACCCGCAGTCGTTCGATGTCGGCGTCGAAGAACTTCCGGTATCCGCTGGCCGTCCGCTCGGGTTCGATGAGGCCCTGGCTCTCGAGAAAGCGGATCTTCGAGATGGTGACATCCGGGAACTCCTCGAGCAGGAGTCCGAGCACTTCACCGATCGAGAGGTAGGGACGTTCGTTGATGCCGCTCGTCACGCTGAACCGGTTCCGATCTCGAAGAAGACCAAACGGAACTTGCCGACCTGCAATTCGTCACCCTGTCGGAGCACCGTCTCGTCGACACGTTCGGCGTTCACGTAGGTGCCGTTGAGCGAGCCGGCGTCTCGGACCACATAGTTGTCGCCGACGCGGCTGATGTCGGCGTGACGACGCGACACGGTGATGTCGTCGAGGATGATCTCACTGTCGGGATGGCGCCCCAGCCGGGTGAGCGAGCCGCGCAGCGCGAACGCAGCACCGGCCTGCGCACCACTGCGCACCACCAACGACGGAACGCCCGCCGGTAACTGGTCGAGCTGGACGATGGTGTCGTCGCCGGCACCGGGGGCGTCCTGGAGCGGGTCGACCTTGGCCAAGGTGATCGTGTGATCAGCAGGGCGGTCGACCAACGCACCGCACGACGAGCAGAAGACTGCATCGCTGGTGTTGCGGTGCCCGCATTGGTTGCAGAACACGTGCGCCATGAGGTTGATGACTCTAGCCCTCGACGAGGGCGCGGTAGCCGCCCGCGTCGAGCAGACCATCGAGTTGCCCCGGATCACTCAGTTCGATCTCACAGATCCAGCCATTGCCGTACGGGTCGCTGTTGATGACTTCGGGCTGATCACCGAGCAGGTCGTTCACCGCGATGATCGTGCCGCTGACCGGCGCGTAGATGTCGCTCACCGACTTGGTGCTCTCCACCTCGCTCATCGTGTCTCCTGCCGAGACGGACACCCCGATCGTCGGCACCTGCACGTAGACCACGTCGCCCAGTGCGCTCTGCGCGTAGTCGGTGATGCCCATCCGGATCTTCGAACCGTCGACGCTGATCCATTCATGATCGCTGGAGTACCGGAGTGCCTCGGGAATGGACATGGAAGAAGAAACTACCTCACGATGAGGCCTCATCGGAACTGGATCCGATGGGACGTACGGGTATCAGCGAACGAGCTGGCGGATGCGCCGGGCGTACTCCTGGGCGAGTTGGCGGGCCTCGCTGTCGGTGCCCGCTTCGGCCCAGATGTGGGTCACCGGGTCCTCCGGATCAGGGAGTGCGAGCATCCAGCCGTTCGAATGGTTGATCTTCACCCCGTCGACCAGTTCGAGATCGCGCGAGCCCATCTCCATCAGCGAGCGCATCACCATGCCCTTCTGCTCCCATGGCGTCACCACGATCTCGTGGATGAGGTGCACCTTGGGCAGCCCGTCCACCACCTCGCTGAGCGATCGTCCGGAGCGTGCGAGCAGGTCGAGCATCTTCAACAACGCGGCGGCGCCGTCGAACGCCGGGAGGAATCCCGGAAGGATGTATCCACCGATGCCGTCGGCCGCGAATCCGACCGCAGGATCGTTGGCCGCGGCCATGAGCGCAGGCGTCGACAACTTGGTCGGCACGACCTGCACCCCGTGGGACGCGGCGATCTCGGCGGCGCGACGGGTGATGTTGACCGGCAGCGCGATGGTGTCGCCCAGCAGGTGATCCGAGACGAGCTCGACAAAGGCGAGCAGCGCTTCGGTGTCGTTCAGCACGCGGCCCTGGTCGTCGACCAGCCGGAGACGGTCTCCGTCGGCGTCGATGACGGCGCCGAGGTTCGCTCCGGAGGCCCGGACGAGACCCGCGACTCGAACGAGTGCTTGTTCGACGTCGAAGCCGACCCGCCCTGCCGTCGAGACGTACGGGTTCACCGCCAACACGTCCGCGCCGAGCTTGCCGAGCAGCGTGGGCATCACTGTGCTCGCCGCCCCGTAGCTGTAGTCGACGACCAACTTGAACCGGTGGGCCCGGATCGACGAGGGCTCGACCGTCGCTTCGAGCGCGACGGTGTACTCCTCGAGCGCTCGCGGGGGGAACTGGATGTCACCCACTTCTTCGGCAAGGGCGCGGCGGGTGTCCTCGCGTTGGAACAGCCGCTCGATCTTGCGTTGGGCATCCTCGGTGATGTCGGTGCCGGAGGAGTCGAAGAACCGGATGATGACGCGGTCAGGGTCGTCGTGATCCAAGCGAACGGTGAAGCCACCGGCGGCCCGCGGTGAGCGGACGAGGAAACGAGTGACCGGCACGCTGGCGACCTCGAGGTCGAGCACGTCGATGCCGGCGGCGTTGAGCCCGGCCATCATCGCCCGCTTCAGCATTCGAGCGGCGCGGCTCGAGTCGCGAGAGGTGACCACGGTCGTGCCCTTCCGAAGGGCAGTGCCGTAGGCCATCGCGATCCTCACCGCCAACTCCGGCGTGACGTCGACATTGGCGAGCCCCTTGACACCGTCGCGGCCGAACAGGCTGCGCGCGCCCTTGCTCTCCCACACGATGCTCGAGTTCACGACCGCACCGTCTTCGATCGTCTTGAAGGGATAGATCTTCACGTCGCTCGAGATGACGGCCTCGTTGCCGACGTACACCTCGTCGCCGATCACGACCCCCTCGTCGAGCCGGACCGATGCGCGGATGCTGCTGCTGCGGCCGATGATCGCGCCGCGCATTCGTGCTCCTGCCCCGACGTAGACGTTGTCGTGCAGCACCGACCGCTCGATCTGTACGTCGGCGAGCAGGCGCACGTTCGAACCGAGCACGCTGTACTCCCCCACGTGGCAGCCGGCTTCGACCGTACAGCCGGGCCCGATCACGCACGGACCTTGCACCTCGGCGCCGGGGCTCACCTCTGCCCCCTCGCCGAGCCAGATGCCGTCGTTCACCAAGAAGCCGGGGATGTTCGCTCGAACCTTGCCGTCGAGGACGTCCTTGTGCGACGACAGGTACGCCTCGAGCGTGCCCACATCTTCCCAGTAGCCCTCGACGACGGCGCCGTACAGCGGCTCGCCGGCGACGAGCAGCGCAGGGAACACCTCGCCGGAGAAGTCGACACTCCGGCCCGCGGGGATGTAAGCGAAGATCTCGGGCTCGAACACGTAGATGCCGGTATTGATCGTGTCGCTGAACACCTGACCCCACGTGGGCTTCTCGAGGAAGCGTTCGATCGAGCCGTCGTCGCGGGTGATGACGATGCCGAACTCGAGCGGATTCTCGACCGGGGTGAGTCCGATGGTCGCGAGCGCGCCTTTCTCACGGTGGCATGCGAGCAGCTTCGTCAGATCGATGTCGGTGAGCACGTCGCCGGAGATCACGAGGAACGTCTCGTCGAGGAAGTCCCGCGCGTTGCCGACACTGCCTGCGGTGCCCAGAGGAATCGGTTCATCCGCGTAGCGGATGGTGACCCCGAACTCCGAACCGTCGCCGAAGTACGTCTTGATGTGGTTGGCGAGGAACGCGACGGTGACGACGATCTCGTCGAAGCCATGTGCCTTGAGCAAGTCGATGATGTGCTCCATCATCGGTCGGTTCGCGACGGGCAACATCGGCTTGGGTGCGTTCGACGTGAGCGGGCGCAGCCGGGTTCCTTCGCCGCCCGCCATGATGACTGCCTTCATCGAGGCCGGTCCATCGCAGCGGCCCGGTCACTCGCGACGCGAGACCTGGCCCTACCCGCCGCCACCCCAGCGCGGACCTTCGGGACGTACTGGACCGCTGTCCAGTAGCTGAGCGCGAGTCCGGGGATCGCGAGGATGCAGGATGCGACGAGGAACCCCTGTTGGCCGAACGAGCCAGCATCAGGGTCGCCGAGCATGAATCCGGGGATCGCGAACATCAGCAAGAACGTGGCGAGCTTCCCCCAGTACGTGACATCGAACCGCTCCATCGCGAACGCCAACGTCGCGATCGCCATGGTGGCACCCACCGCGACCTCGCGAACGACGATGGCCACCATCACCCACGGCACCCAGGAGGGCCCGATGCCATACGTGATGATGCTCACGATCGCGACGATGAACAACAACCGGTCGGCGGTCGGGTCGAAGATCTTGCCGAACTCGCTCACCTGGTTGAAGCGCCGGGCCAACCAGCCGTCCACCCAGTCGGTCGCACCGAGGGCGCCGAGCAGCCACGCTGCACTCACCTGGTCGTCCTTGCCGAAGAGCAACCAGACGAAGATCGGGATGCAACACAACCGCAGCAGCGTGAACACGTTGGGTGCGGTGAGGAACCGATGAGTCGACAATTGGCTCGTCTGGGCATCGGTCACGAGGCCGAGCGTACAAGCCCGACTCGTGCCTGTGCAGGGCCTACAGTCCCAACATGTCTTCGTCTGAACTCCAGGGTCTCGTGGCCTTCATCACCGGCGGCGGTTCCGGTCTCGGCGCAGCGTTCGCGCGCCGACTCGCGGCGGACGGTGCCACGATCATCGTCAACGACATCAGCGCGGCGGCAGCATCCGCGGTCGCGATCGAAATCGGCGGCGACACCGCGGTGTTCGACGTGGGTGACTCGGTCGCGTTCGACACCGAGGTGGACAAGGCGGTCGAACGGCACGGGCGGCTCGACATCATGATCAACAACGCCGGCATCGCTCCCCCGCCCGACGCGGCGCGCACTCAGCGGGCGATGGAGAACCAGATGATGCGGATGGAGGGCAAGATCGACGACATGGTGCCTCCCAACTCCACCGTCGACCTCAGCGACGACGACTGGGACCGGATGATGCGCATCCACCTCTATGGCACGTTCTACGGCACCCGCGCCGCGTTGCGGCACATGACACCCGCTCGGTCGGGATCGATCGTGAACATCTCGTCGGTGCTCGGGCTGCGGCCGATGGCCGGAGCGATGCACTATGCGACGGCCAAGGCCGGGATCATCGCCCTCACCAAATCGGTCGGTCAGGAAGTGGCGCCGTTCGGCGTGCGGGTGAATGCCGTGTGCCCTGGATGGGTCGACACGCCCCTGCTCGCCCCGATGGATCCGATGATGATGGCCGGCATCGTGATGCAGATCCCGCGTGGCCGGATGGCGACCGCCCAGGAGCTCGCAGAACTGGTGCGGTTCCTCGCCGGCCCGGCCAGCAGCTACTGCAACGGCGATGTCTTCGCCGCATCCGGAGGATTCGTCTGATGGCGACCGTGTTCACCCGGATCATCGACGGGGATCTCCCCGGGACGTTCGTGCACCGCGACGAACGATGTGTCGTCTTCATGTCGATCAATCCGCTGGCACACGGCCACTGCCTGGTGGTGCCGGTCCGCGAAGTCGACCACTGGATCGATCTCACGAGCGACGAGGCCCAGCACCTGTTCACGGTGGCCCATCAGATCGGTCAGGCCCAACGTGCTGCGTTCGAGTGCGAGAAGGTCGGGATGATCATCGCCGGTTACGAGGTGGCGCACGCCCACATCCATCTCATCCCCACGACGAACATGAGCCAACTCGACTTCTCCAACGCGGCCGCCTCGGCGAGCCGCGAGGAGCTCGAAGGGGCGGCGGTCGCCATCCGCGACCAGATCGTTTCTTGACAAATCCATCCCCTGAACAGGGGAGACGAGAACTTTTCGGTTCAAGTTCCGCTCGAGCGATGCCGATGATCGGTCGACATGATCGCGAGGCGGCAGATGAAGGACAGGAGCAGCGTTGGGCGTCGCTGCATCACGCGCCCACGACACGACAGAGGTGACTCCGGCCGAGGAGTGGTCTGTCGGCGCGTGCGCGACTCCGGATTCAGCCTCATCGAAGTGGTCATGACGATCACCTTGGTCGCGATCGCCGTGATTCCGATCATGGACGCGACGCTCACCTCGGTGAGAGCGTCGGCGGTGGCACGCGAAGGTGCCGAGGTCGAAACCGTCCTGGCCAACGCCGCCGACCGGGTGAATCGGGCCCCGACGTTGTGCGATTACACCGTGTACGTGCAGGCCGCGGCGGTCTCGAAGGGCTGGCCCGCCAGCAAGGTGACGGCCACCTACCGGTACTACGTGCCCGGAGCGTCAGCACTCGCGGCGACACCCGGTACCTGGGCGACGGGAGCGTGCCCGGGCAACGTGCGCACTCCGCGGCTCATCCAATTGGTGACGATCACCGTGACCAGCGAAACCGGCAAGGTCACCCGCAGCGTGAGAGTGGTGAAGAGCGATGTCTGAGACGCAACGAGCACGACGAGCTTCCCAAGACGGCCAGTCGAGAGCATCTCGTCGGCGCGATGCCGGAATGAGCCTGGCAGAGGTGATGGTCGCGACGATGGTGATGGGCATCATGGTGGCGTCGCTGGCCATGGCCACCCGCGTCATCATGCAACAGGCCGACAACACCAAGGGACGGTCGAACAACGCACGCTCCGAGCAGAACGTCGGCATGTTCCTGCCGAGCGATCTCTCTTCCGCGGAAACGGTGAACGTGACAGCGGAAGGACTCCCGTGCGGGCCGTCCCCTGCGTGCCCGCCTGGCGTCGACCTGGGTGGCTCGAACGCGTTGATGCTCACCTGGACGGGCCAGGAGTTCGATGTCGACAGCAACTCCGTGCTGCCGACCGTCACCAACGTGTCGTACCGGGTGGTGAAGGTCGGCCAGGAGTTCCGCCTGCTGCGGATGGAGTGCTCCGGCTTCGTGGGCGATGAGCTGTCGTGCACCACTCGCACCGTGCTGCGCAATCTCGAGCCGCCGCCCCCCGGCGTCGAGTGGTTCCCAGGCATCACCAAACCCTCCTGGGTCATCTCCGTCACCCAGGCGGCAGCGCCCGACGCGATCGAAGGTCCCTCGACCCCGGTCGATCCTGGCTACAACAACAAGAACGCTCAACGCGTGGTCGTCACCATCAATGGTGGCGGCGATGCCTCGGGCGCTGGCGGCGGTCGAAACTCGATCAGCCTCAGCGCCGGTGGGACGAACCGCCAGACCAACCTCAGCACCGACGACCTCGCCGGCGCTCCGACGTTCACGGCTGCGCGCAGCCGATGCGGAGGCAACTTCGGCCTCATCGTCGACCGTTCGGGTTCGATCGGCGGCGACATGGGCGCCGTCCGGAACGGGATCATCGGGTTCATCGAAAAGTTCGACGGAACGCCCGTGAAGTTGCAGGTGGTCTCGTTCAGCTCGACCGCCACCACCCTCGGGTCAGGGAGCGCCTGGACGAAGTACTACGACATGCTGATCGAGTCGGATGTCAGCGAGTTGGAGGGGCTGGTGGCCGGGTTGACGGCCAACGGCGGCACCAACTGGGAAGACGGCATCTTCCGGATGCTGAAGAACAGCGACGGCAGCGTGCAGGCGCAGCTCCCGAACACCATCATCTTCTTCACCGACGGCATTCCGACGCGGAGCCGACTCGACTCCACGTCAGCATCGGCGCCGGCCGTCGACCACCCGGACGATGACGGATTTCCCCCATCGAACGGCGGCGACTTCTCGCAGATCGCATGGAACCGAGGTGAGCGCGTGCTGCGCGACCGCGGCTCGATCAACGTGATCGGCGTGTACGTGAACAGCGACCCGACGGCGACCTCGTCGTGGCTCACTCGATCTGGCTACCACCTCGACTACTCCCGTCGCGGCAACGTCGTGTACCAGCAGGGCGGGAACACGTACGAACGGGCCAGCAACCTCACGTTCCAGGTGAGTCTCGACAGCGACCTCGTCTTCGAGCGCCTCAGCGGCAGTTCGTGGGTGTCGACCACGCGGGCGTTGTTCCTGGGGAGCAACACCAACAACACCTCGACCGACGGTTGGAGAACACGGACCACCGGTTCGATCAGCAGCAGCAACAGCAACTGGACGACGATGACCGAGGCCCAGTACAACGCGGCGAACAGCTCGAATGCGATCTCCGACGGTTTCCGCACGAGGTTGAGTAGCTCAGCGAGCAGCTGGGTGTCGGTGTCGAGCACGCTCTACGGTCTCAGCAACACCACCAGCGACAGCAGCGATGGCTGGCGTCTCGGGGCCGTCGGCTGGAGCAGCGTCACGGCGTCGGTCTACGACGCCAACAACACCGTCGCCGGGGAATCGGACGGGTGGCGCACCATCACCTCGGGCAGCAACTCGACCTGGACGGCTGTCACCCAGCCGATCTACGACCTGAGCAACACGACGCCGGACGACACCGACGGATGGAGGGTGGGGAAGGTGTACTCGGAACCGTACGACTACTTCGACACCACCCCGTCGCCGATGTACAACTACGCGACCATCGGCAACCTCGTCGTCGGCAACACCACCGGAGTTGAGGGTGGGTTCGTGGAGGCAACGCCGCGGGGCGGGCCGTACACCAACGCCGCCGCGGCCGACCTGTTCGTGTTGCCGAACTACACCAACTTCGGCTCGGCCCTGGCCAGCGTCGCCCTCGACCAGTGTGGCGGAACGGTCACGATGCAGACCCGGGTCGGCAGCTCACCAGCGCAGGATCCGTTCACGTACGAGAACACCACCACGAACGAGATCGTGCAGACCTCGGCCGCGTATCGCAGCGGCACGTTCGACATCGCCCTGCCGGGTGGTGCGGCGACGACGGTCATCATCTCGCCGCAGGAGTTCACGAATCTCGTCCGCTATTCGCCCGTCGGCTGGAGCTGCAAGAGCGGCGGTGTGGCCTACCCGTTCACGACCATCCCCGTGCCGAACCATGCCCCGTGGACGGCGATCCAACTGAGCGTCAACCCGAACCAAGCCGTGTCGTGCGTGCAGCAGGTGATCCTCACATGACCCGGGCAACAGGTTCGGGCGCACCGTTGGGTGTACGCCGTCGCGATGAGGGCAGCTCGCTCATCTTCGCACTGGTCTGCATCGTGCTCGGGGCGACGGTTGTGGTTCCGCTGATGCGCTACACCATGACCGTCCTCAGGGCCGACACGGTGCGGAGCGACCTCACCGATCGCACCGAGGCGGTCAAGGGTGGCCTCCGGGCTGCGATGTACGACCCGGTTGCGCTGTACCAGGCGTGCGTGAACTCCGGACGAACCGTGGCAGTGCAGTTGGCCGTTCCACCGGGGCTCGACATCACGTCGTCGTGCACCACCACCAAGGACGCGTTGCAGGACGTTCCGAGCGACCAGCGATACGCGCTCGCCACCACCCAGGTCGGATCGAACGCGGGCATCCCACCGGTCTACGTGGCCGAGCCCGAGCGGCCCGAGCTCGACGGCACCATGTCACCCAGCTGGTGCACCAGCATGGTGTCGGCGGATCCGTTGATGAAGCTGCCATGCGGGAAGCCGTATCCTGGGAACGGCGCAGCGAGCATCACCGCATGGCAGGCCGATGCAGCAGTCGCGACCGCGGGCAGCAAGATCTTCCTTCCGTCGCTGCCGCCGTTCTCGAACAACCTCGCCTTCGCGGGTGGATACTTGATGCCGGTCGGCGAGCTGGGACCGTGCCGTGTGTTCTTCCCGGGCAAGTACACCGACGACGTGGTGATCACCGACAACATGCCGGTCTACTTCGTGTCGGGCATCTACTACTTCGAGAAGGCGGTGCGCATCTCGGGCAATGCTCAGGTGGTCGCCGGTTCCGGGTCGACGCCCGGCTGCGTCGAGAGCGACGCGGTCGCCGTGGCCGATGCCATCGACGCGCCGTTCTCGGCGAACAGCAGCGGTGTGGGTGCCACCTTCGTGTTCGGGCTGCAGGGCCGCCTGATGGTCGATTCGCTCACGAGCGGCTCGTCGATCAGCTTCACCATGAACCGACGCCTCGTCGCTCGCGAAGACCCACTCGCCGCCCTCAACGACGTCTCGATCATGTCGGTGAATGGAGTCTTCAACGGCACGGCCACAGCACCGCTGAACCTGCCCGGTCAGTTGGACGTCCCCGTGTCTCCGGTGTTGAACGGTTCGGTGACCTCACCCGATCCGTGGACGCACTTCTACAAGGCGTCGACCCTCGTGTCGACGACCACCGCACCGCCGGTGTGTGGGCTCCCTCTGAGCGGTGTGACCGCGGCGTGCCCGATCGTCGACATCAAGTTCGGAAACGCGTCGAGCGTGACGTTGAAGATTCCTGGCTATGTGAGCGTGCCGCAGGGCTCGGTGAGCCTGGCCACGGCCACGGGCATGAGTGCGAACAAGTGGGTGTCGTTCGGGGGTGGGATCCTGGCCGCCCAGATGAGCGTCACGGGTCCTGCACCGGACTTCTTGCAACTCGGACTGCTGAACCCGGTGGTGCAGAAGACCTTCAAGATCGTCACGGAGACCACTGCGACCAACCCGAAGGTCACCTCCATCGCGCTCGTCCAGGTCAACGAGACGGGTGGCAACGCGATCAACTCATGGGTGGTTCAGTCGGACTGACAGGTCGTTCGTCCGGCTCGAGGCGCCGACGACGAGCTCGCTCGGTCACGGACCGTGGATCTCGGAGATCTCCACCTGCTCGAGATCGATCACGTCGATCAGCTCGGCGCCCTTGTTGCGCACGTTGTTGACCGCTGTCGACACCGGGTGCATCTGCAGGAGGTCGTCAGGAGCCGGTATGAGCAAGCTCGCGAGCGACTCGATGTCGTGGTTGTCGGGGTCGAGCCACTGGTGCCACACGGCAGGCGCGAGGAGTGCGGGCATCCGGTCGTGAACGGGAGCCATCGTCGCGTTCGCAGCTGTCGTGATGATGGTGCAGCTGTGCAGCCATGGGCCCTCGGCACCGACCGACTTGTCGCGCCATGCGGCCCAGAGACCGGCGACGGCAAGGGGCTCGCCGTCGCGCCGATGGATGAAGTACGGCTGCTTGGCCTTCTGCCCCGGCACTGCCTTCCACTCGTAGAACCCGTCCATCGGGATGATCACCCGTCTCGACTTCATCAGCGGCTTGAACGCCGGCTTCTCGCCGAGCGTCTCCGCTCGGGCGTTGATCATCTTCGACCCGATCTTGACGTCCTTGGCCCAACTCGGGACGAGGCCCCAGTGAAACGCGCGCACGACCGGCTGAGCGGAGGCATCCGCCACCACGGCGTAGATGTCGTTGGTGGGCGCGACGTTGTGGTTCTCGCCCAGCGGCTCGGTGTCGAAACTGGCGCCGAAGTACGACGCGATGCGATCCGGGGTGTTGCTGGAGACGAAGCGACCACACATTCGTGCCCACCGTAGTCACTGCTCGATCACTCGGTCGGCGGGCGCACTCGGTCCGTGGGCAGAGGGAGCTCGATCAACTCCACGACAGGGTGGCTCGTGCCGAGCCGCCGTTTTCGTAGAAGTCCATCCGGATCGTGTGCACGCCTGCGGTCAACGTCCGGGTGACCGTGTTGGTTGCGTACGACCGGTCACCCCAAGCGTCGATGACGTTGACCCCGTCGATGAACAGTCGGCCGCCGTCATCAGAACCCAGGACGAAGGTGTAGGTACCGGCCGCAAACGTCTGCGACCGTGTCCATCGGACTGCGAACTGGTTCGACGGGAGTCCTCCAGCAGGAGCGCCCGACCCCCAGTTGAAGTTGATGCTGGCGTCATCCCGGCACAGCACCGGGGCGCCGGTGAGGTTCACGTTGTTGAAGTACTCACCCTTCCAACCCGTGATCGCCGGGCAGGTGCCGGGCACCGTGGTGGTGGTGGCGGGCGTGGTGGTGGTCGTGGTCGACGTGGTCGAGGTCGTGCTCGCCGGCACCGTCGTCGACGTCGTGGTCGTCGTGGTCGGAAGCGTCGTCGGCGGCGTGGTCGTCGTCGTTGCGGGCGGCACGGTCGCCGGTGGAATGCCCTGGTCGGGGTCCACGGTCCACGAGTTCACGGCGTACGCCGAGTTGGCGCGCACCTCGACGATCGCCCGTGACGTGCTCTGGCGTCCCGTCGGGCTGGTGGCGACGGCCACGAGGCCGACGCGAAGCTGGGTCGGCTGCGCCTCCACTCCCAAGAACCAGTTGGTCACCGGGTTCGCCGGCAGCCGGGGTGCGTCGAGCTGCACCCTCGATGCGACGAGGCCGCGTCTCGCCACGAAGCGGTAGCCGTCCTGCTGGACTCCGGATGCGGGGGTGCGCAACACGAACTCGGCGTTCGGCGTGAAGATGTAGCCCTCTGCTTCGAACTGGCTCTGGGCCTGCCCCGTGGTGCCGGTGAAGTCGATCAGCACTGCAGCGTCGGTCGACGCAAGAGTGGAACCCGAGTACTTCAATGCGGTCGGCGTGGGCACCGTGGGCAGCATCACCTTGTGGACACCGACATCGACAGCGTTGGCCGAATTGCTCGAGTCGGGAAGGAATGGAACTGCACACACGCCAGGGGAAGCCTGGACACACGGATACTCGCCTTGTTGAACGATGTCGCGAGGAATCTGCAGGTTGGCCGTGGCAGAGCCCAGGTTCACCGTCCTGATCGACATGCCCTCGCTGCCGCGTGTCGCCGGTGTGGAGACGCGGCGGTTGATCATCACCGACGAGCTCTGGATCACCAGTCGGGCGGGTCCGTCGAGGACCAGGGTCGCGCCTTTGCCCGTGATCGAGTGGTTCGTGAGCGCGCTCGCGCTCAGGGCCAGGTCGGAGTCGACTGCGCACCCCGCCACGCGACCCTCGCCGAACACGACCTTCGCACCCGCCGTGATCGTGACGACGTTCGCGAAGTGGTAGACGCCCGATGCGAAGAAGTGCTGCCTTCGGCCTGCTCCGCTCAGGGTGAGTGGGTCCTCGTAGCGACCGGGGTAGTACATGCGACACGTCGGCGTGAGGTCGACGTACTTGCCATCGCGGTCGTAGGTCGGCACGGGAGGCAGGCGGGGGTACTGCCATTGCTGCACGCTGTCGGTGGTGTTCGGGTCGTCGCCCGCACGTGACCACCAGGGCACCGGCGCTGCGGTCGAGCAGGCCTGATGGATGTGGGAGAAGGGTTCGCCGGCGCTCTCGATCTGGGAGAGCGCGACCGGATAGCCGTCCGGGCCAACAGCAGCCGCGTCACAGTCGACCGGTGGGGTCGCGCCGAACCGGTACCTGGCCGTCACGGGGGCTGCGGGCACCCCTGGGGCTCCGGGTGCGATGTCGACGGAGTTCGAGTACTCGATCAGGTAGGGGTTCGCCGTCGTTCCGGCGATCAGGAGGTCACCCGTCTGCGTCTGGAGATCGCCACCGTTCAGGAACAGGTCGCCGTCGACGTCTTTCAAGAACGCGCCGCTGTAGGCCCCCGCCGTCGAACCCGAGAGCGCAGGTCGCGTGGGATCGCTGTGCGTGGTGATGACGCCATAGCGGTTCCGTCCGGTGTCGTAGTACGCCAGCGGTGTGCAGGTGACCGTGCCGGTGAAGCCGTTGAGGTTGAAGGTGCCCGCCGGGTTCATGGCCGGGTCGATGCATCCCACGGGGCCCTTCGTGACCTGCATCATGATCGCCAACCGCATCGCCGACTTGGCCGACTCGATGCCACGGGTGCGTTCCTCGAGCGGCGGACGTGAACGGATCACGGTTGCAGTGAACGTCAACAGGCCGCCGATCACGAGGCTGCCGACGATGACCATGAGCAGCGTGATCGTGAGGATCGACCCGCTGTCGTTCCGGTTCGGTCGTCGTCGAGCGTTCATGGTGCCGGCTTCGAGATGACCATGCACGACAGCGCCTCGTCGGCTTGCAACTGGATGTCGGCGCCGAGCACCAGGCCACCGCTGCCGTCGGTGATCGGCTGTGTCACCAACAAGGGTGTGGGAACGCCCGCCTTCGAGCACTCGATCCGGTCGAAGATGAATCCGGCCGGACCTCCGTCTTCGATGATGCGCACGGTCTTCGACGTCTGCCCGACGTTGAACGAGTAGTCGAGGGTCACCGATGCGGTCACGCTCCGATCGAGCAACCGGTCGCCGATGTCGGTGGTGAAGTTCCACATGCTGTTCGCCGGGACGTCCTGGAGCACCCCTCCGACATCGACCTTCTTCTGCAGCGTCACCGTGCCACCGCACTCGGCCGCCATGATCGCCCGCAACGCGGTCGCCGTGTTGACGAACGCCGCACGGAAGAAGTCGGCATCGGCAGCATTGCCCGCTCCCCCGTTCGCCGTCGCGTCGTACTCGACGGTGCCGACGACCGACTTGAGGTTGTTGATCGCCGACGCCTTGTTGTAGTCGGCGCCCACCAGTACTCCGATGATGCGGGCCGACGTCCGCCGGCCATCGTTCGCCTTGGTCTGTGCGCTTGCGACCGCGATCGACGTGGAGATGTTCGAGCCGCCGGCGTTCGCGATGTTGCGGTTCGGTTCGCCGTCGGTCACGAAGACCACGAGGTCGGGCGTGTTGGCATACGGCGCTCCGGCCGCGGTGAAGAACGGCATGTGCAGGCCGCTCTCCCAGTTCGTACCCGACCCGATCTGGTCCCAGTGGATGCCATCCACCAGCGGCGAGTCGGGCAAGCTCTGGTTCCAGTTACCATCGCGGTTGTCGATCACGGTGATCCTGTTGCGCGCCGCAGTGATGTCCGGGGACGAGTTCAACAATGAGAAGAACGTGCCCTCGGCCGTCGGGTACATCCGGTACGCAGCGCGATCGAAGCCGACCACGTTCATCCTGACGGGCGTGCCCTTGAACAGGTCGATGAACTCTGTCGCGGCGTTCTCGAGTTGGACGCCGCCGTTGTTGGCCGGCACCGAGCCGGACGTGTCGAGCACCAGCGTGATGGTGCCCCCGCATCGGCTGGGAGGCGCGCTGGGGTCGATGAAGCCGAGGTTCGGGTCGCTCGGCAGGAACTCGTCCTCCGACAGGCCCGCTCCTCCGGTGGCGAACTCTTCGCCGTTGCCGAACGTGACGATCACGTCCTCACCGATCGGCTTCAGCACCACCTGGTTGCGCGACTTCACCTCCAGGGCATGGTCGGGCTTCATGTCGGGGGTCCAACCCGGTGGTGGCGGCGGCAGCTCGTGGGCGACCCCGACCCGGCCGACGGTCTCCAGGGGGGTGCCGGCATTGCGGATCTCGTAGCGCACGAGCTGCCACTCATCGGCGACGTTCACATACCGGTACGCGACGAAGTAATGCTTGGCCGTGCCGTCACTGATGTCGAAGCGCTTGATCGTCAACGCGTTCGTGCCCGGCAGGGTGATGCTGGTCGCCGGCGAGTACACCGGGTCGGTGTAGGTCTCCGATGCGGAGGCGAGATCGACCGGCAGCCACGTCTGCACGAAGCTGATGTCCTTCGAGATCGCCACTCGCTCCTTCGCCTGCGGCACCGAGCGCAGGATCACCATGAACGCCGCGCAGATGGAGGCGAGGATGATCCCCGAGATGGTCATCGTGATCATCAGTTCCGGAAGCGTGAACCCCGCATCACGAGCCTGCCGGCGGCGGCGGTCGCCTGTGCGTGTGAACTCAGCCCTGCGTCGCATCGCGCTCCTCATCGGTCCGGATGTCACCCATCACCAGTTCGAGCTGGTTCGTCTCCTCGCCGTCGGGGCTGGTCACCTGGATCGACACCTTCTGCAAGGTGCGCTCCTTGGTGATCGAGATGACGGTTCTCCCGCAGTCGGCTGCGGGAACTGGATTCGTCGACGTCCAGGACTTGGTGGCGATGTCCCAGTACTGGACCCAGATCACCTGGACGGTGCTCGTGGGCCACTCGAAGATCGCGGCGGCGTTCTTGGCCTTGGCGGCATAGCCACCGGTCGAGTCGGTCTCGGGACATGGATGCCAGCCGTAGTTGCTCACGCGATCGACGGCGCTGCCGAGCACCGCTTCGACCTTGGCCTGCTTGTCGCTGATCCGAGAGACCCGCACCGCGGTCCACATCGCGGGCATGATGCTCGACACCACGATGCCCATGAGTGCAAGTGAGACGAGCACCTCGATGAGCGTGTAGCCGGCATCGTGGCGCCGGTCCTGCCTGTCATCGACGAGCCCGAGCGGCTCGGATGAAACGCCACCTATCGCCTTCGTTCGCAGCACGTGCCCGCTCCGATCACTCACGTCGTTCGATGTGTGTTCGACGTGTGAAGTGCATCGGGCGTGCACGGGGGCGGGATGAGTCAGGAATCGATCACGTCTGCGTCACGATTCGAACAATGGCGGCACGGTCGGGCCAACATCCCACCGTCGGTGGCGACATCGTGTGGTTTGCAGAGTCGGTTGCGTCAGCCGGACTACTGGATCTGCCAGCTGTTCACCTTCTTGGCACCGTTCTCCTTCACCTGCACGACCGCGGTCGACACGACGAGGGGGTTGCCGGCATTCGTGGTCGTCACGATCTTGAGGGTCATCAGGACGACCGGGTTCAGCAGACCGAAGGCAAAAGCGGCCGGACGGTCAGCGGACACCTCCATCGTCCCTGAGAGGATGCCTCCGCCGATCGAGATGCCCTTGTTGACCTGGGCTCCGGGTGCCGTGTTGATCACCATGCGACCCTGTGGAGCCGAGACGTACCCGGGAATCTTCAAGCGAACCTGGGTCCCCGACGTGAGACTCACCTCGAGAACCGGAAGCGGCGGGCCCGTGACGGCAAACGGGATGCGAGCCACCGGACTCGCAGCACCGGATGGGGTCACCTTGGCGATGCCGGGATCGGCGAGCAGGTCGGCGTAGCTGCGTCCCGTCATGTCGGTTGTCGAGACGAACACGGTGTAGTTCTGCAGCTGCCCTGAGCAGCATGCATCGACTCGGTTGTGGAGCACCACTTCGTTCACGACCGAGTTGTCCCCGACATCGACCTGCCACCAGGGGTTCGCCTCGTCGAGCTCGGTGGTCGACGACACGGAGTTGTTGGCGAAGACACCATCGGTCGACCCGTCGACGGCGCGGGTCGCGTCGGCAGTTCCTTCGGTACTCGATTGAGTGGCGGGTCTTCCCAGTGCCAGCTGGCCCTCGACGCCGGCAGAGTCGACGCCGTTGACCTGTACCTCGGCGAGCGACAACGCATCGACGGTGCTGGCGAGTTGAACGCGTACGTAACGGCCGACGGTGCCCGAAGATCCGCTGACCAGCGTGCTCGGGACGTACCCCTGTGCTGCAGCGGGGACGGGGGTCCCTCCGTCGACCAGCGACATCGGTACGAACATCGATCCGGGGCGGTTGAGATCCACCTGGTTCGTGCCGTTCATCTCACCGTTCACCGTCACGATGGAGACGCCAGCGGAGCTGGTGGTGGTCGTGTCGGTGCTGCTGACGTAGCGCTGGTTGAACACGACACTGATCCCTGCTCCGGGTGTCAAGGTGTCGACGACGAGTCGTCCTTGTCTCCCGAAGATGAACGTTGCGCCCAGGCCGGAGATGCTGTGCACTGCCGGCGCGCCGACCGCATAGAACGCAGCCTCCTGGTCGTTCGTGCAGCCTTCCTCGGCACCCCCGCCGATGACGACATTGGCGTCTGCCGATACTCGGATGGGCTGTTCGAAGTAGTAGATGCCCGATGTGAAGAAGACCGGGGTGGTCGACTCGATCGTGATCGCGTCGACGTAGGTGCCCGGGAAGTACACCTGGCAGTTCGGATAGCCGGCCGGCATCGAGTACGGGATCGGCGACCGGATGCTGAGGTTGCGGGGCGGCAGGTTCGGCAACCAGATCTTGTCGTCCGTCGGCACGGCGGTGGCCTGGGAGACCCATTGGTTCACGGGGCTTCCGCCGCTGCCCGGCATCGCGACCCCGATCGATCCCGACGGGATCACCGAGCCGGCCTGCGTGCTCGCCAGGGCGTAGCGAAGCGTGTTGGGATCCTCGGCCAATGTGGTCGCCATCTTGAAGCACTGTGTGGTGACCGACGTGGTCAATGCTGGGCTGGCCAAGGTGACCGGCACCGTGAGCCCCGCGGCCTCGCAGGTCTTGAAGAGCTCGATCGGATCTGCCAGCGCGGTGCGCAGGCCTCCCTTGACGGCCTCGACCCGAGTCGTCTTGGTCTGCAGCACGCGAGTCTGGCGGCTGACCGTTTGGGAGTACTCGAGGATCGGGAGGATCACGAATCCGCACAACACGATCAACGCGAGCGCGATAACGAGCGCAGAGCCTTCATCTCGCTGGTCGCGCGTGTGGCGTGCACGACGACCATCGGCGACGCACCCGCCGGGCTGTCCCCGCGGGGTCGACAAGGGTGTGAGCGCCCGACCATGTCGATGGCGACGGCGGGTCATATGCGGATCACCGTTTGGGTGCACGACACGGCCTCGTTGGCCAGGAGACGAACACGGATGCCCGTCCAAGGCGACCCTGGAATCGCGATCGCCTCGAAGGCCTTTGCGTTCGCGCCTGCCCGGCAGCTCCACGCGACAGGCGCGTAGCTGGTCAGTCCGGAAGTCGGCGCGGGTTGGATCTCGACCGTGACCCACTCGCCGTTCGGAATCGTGAAGTCGAACGTGCCGCTCGGCACCGTTCGAGTGGTCGTGATGGTCGTGAGGCTTGCTGGAATCGGCAGACCGGCCGAGTTGGTGCTCGCCGTGTGCTGATAGGTGAACGGGTCTGCCGCAGCAACGGTCCCGACCTTGGTCTGCAGGGTCAACGTCCCGCCACACTCGGCGAGCGCCACCGCCTCGAGAGCTCCCGCGAACTGGTTGAAATTGGGGAGCAGGTACATGTTCGCCGTATCCGCATTGGTGTAGGCGCCATTGACCGAGACGGCTGGGATGCCGTTGTCGGTGTCGGTGATGAGGCGAGTGAGGATGGTGCTGTTCGGCGTCCGTGTCGTGGTGACGTCGTAGCTGTCGAAGGGCGCTGTGTAGTCCTTCTGGCGCTGCCGTGCCGACGAGGACAAGGTGTCGTAGACCGACTTCGTCGTCGGTTCCCAGTACTGGTACGGCGACGAGTACTGGATCCGCCGGTTCGACACCGGCGACGTCGAGTTGTACTCGGCGAGGTCGACAGTGCGCCACGAGCTCGTGGCCGAGTTGCGCTTCTCGTAGTGGAAGCCGCGGAAGTAGTTGTAGTGCCACCCGGCTCCGTATGACAGCCAGTCGTTGGAGTTGTTGAACGCCGGCCCAACGCCCACACCGATGAACTTCACATCCGACCGGAACCGGTCGACGATGACCTTGGCGCGGTTGAAGGCTTCTTGGTCATACGACCCTGAGGTGTTCATCAGTTCGGGCTGACGGGGAGGAGGGTTGAGGGCGGCGCCCGGCGTCGATGTGCCGTCGACCCTGCTCCAGGTCGGCTCGCCGTCCGTGAAGAAGATCACCGTGTCGGGCTTGGTCTGCGCCACTGCGCCGTTCGCGTCGTAGAACATGCGATGCAGGGCGTCTTCCCAGTTCGTGCTTCCGTTGGCGTTGAGTCCGTTCACCCCGGTGCGCAGTTCGGCCACATCGACAGGGTTGAGCATGTCGAAGTAACGAGTGCGCGGGTTCTGGCCGATCACGCTCGCTGTCGAGTCGAAGCGGACGACCTGGATCTTGATCGGTGTGCCGGCGAACGCGTCGATGAACGACTGAACGCCGTTGCGGACCGTGCCCATCGCGCCACCGATCGAGCCCGAATCGTCGATGACGAGCCCGTAGTTGCCGCCGCATCGAGTGCGTGCCTCGGTGAAGGTGGGCGTTCCGGAGGTGCTCGACGCGTTGATCACGCCCCGCTCGGTGCCACTTGCGCTCAGGCTGATCGTGTTCAGCCCACCGCCGGCTCCCGCCACATCGCCGCCGCCGTTGATCGTCACCACGACGCGCTGGGCGTTCTTGCGAGTGGCGTTCGGATCCGGAGGAAGAGGATTGCCGTTCACGTCGGTTCCACCGGGCTGGCCCACGTCGATCACCCAGTCCGGAACGGTGACGCCAGGGGTCCACGACACGCCGGGTGGCGGGGCGGCCAGACCACGCAACACGGTGATCGTGTTGCACGACCACGGCCCAGAGGCGACCGACGTACATTCGACTCGAAGCAGGTGGTAGTCGGTGCCGACTTGGCTGTATCGGTACGAGACGTTGACCGTCGAAGGCACCGCCGACGTCGCACCGGCCTCCAGCGAGGTCCACGACAGCATCATCGAGTTCGATCCGCCGAGCGGCGTGCCGGGAGGGCAGGTCGTTCCACACGGTGAGGCGCCGGGGCTCACGTCGACCGTCTCGGCAGAGGCCATGTCGGCCGGCATCCACAGGCCGACGCTCGTCTCGGCCTTCGACACGTTGAGCCGACCCTTCGAGTTGTCCTGTTCGCGCACCAGGACGATCACGGCCGACGTGAGGCTCGCCATGATCAGACCCATCAGCATCACGGTGATCAACAGTTCTGGCAGCGTGGAGCCCTCGTCTCGCCGATGACGGCCCGCGAGCTCACTCATGCGTCGACGCACAGGAAATCGGTCAGACATCACTCTTCACCACCTGAATGCTTCGTTGAGCCCCGGTCTCGGGATTCCGCACCGTGACCGACACCATCTGCACCAGGAGGCTTCCCGGGACGGTGCCGACGCAGGCTCCCGGCGTCCATCGGCCTTCGACGGCAGGCGTCGCGCCGGGAATGAAGTGCAACTCCTCGACGGTCACCGAGTTTGCCGGCCAGCCGAGTGGGGCGGCGGCTTGTTCTGCCACGCTGGAGTAGTCGCACACCGGTTGAGCGAGGTTCAGCAGGTTCGCCGCGTTGTTCAGCACCGTCTCCACCTGGGAGAGCCCACGGTTGGTGGACGACGACCTGACCACACCGATGACGGCAGTCATCACTGGGGCCACGACGATGCCCATCACGACGATCGTGACCAGCAGCTCCGTCAGGGTCGTGCCCACGTCGTAGCCGCGCCGGAGCGCGTCTTGCTGCTCCTCACCGGGATCCGGTCGTTGTTCGGGTTGCCGCCTCATGTCCGCTCCATCGTGTGAGTGACGGCACATTCATCGGAACGTTCCGTGGGGAACTTGAGAATCCGAGTACATCTGCCGTGTGGTGGAGGTTGTAACCCGCTACTCAGCGACACGTGAGTCAAGATCGGTTGACGAACGCGCCGCGCTGATCCTTTGATCGATCCTTGACGAGACGCCACCGGTACCTTGCGTGAGGTGACGACGTTCAGCGCTCGGATCGACGCTGTTCGTGCACTCCCCCGCCCGGGAGATCGTGGTCACGTCACGATTGCGCGTCGTGCACGAGAATCGCGATCTGCACCCGGTTCGCGACTGCGAGCTTGGTGAGAAGACGTGAGACGTGCGCTTTGACGGTGGCCTCGCTCATGAACAGCGATGCGGCAATCTCGGCGTTGGAGGCGCCGGTTCCCACCGCGGTCGCGACCTCACGCTCCCGGTCGGTGAGCGACGTCAGGAGTTGGGCAGCGAAGCGACGGCGATCTGTCGTTTCGTCGTTGCCGAGGTGAGACAGCAGTGTGCGGGTGACCGACGGTGAGAGCATCGCCTCTCCTGCGGCCACGAGGCGCACTGCGTTGACGATCTCCGTGGGTGCTGTGTCCTTCAACAGGAATCCGTCGGCGCCGGCCCGGAGCGCGCTCATGACGTGCTCGTCGGCCTGGAATGTGGTCAGGACGATCACGTGCGGCGGCGTCGCAAGACGGCGGAGGGCCGACGTGGCGGCAATTCCGTCCATCCCGGGCATCCGGATGTCCATCAGGACGACATCGGGTCGATGCGCCCGCACGGCCGCGACGGCGTCGGCCCCGTCGGCAGCCTCGCCCACCACCTCCATCTCCTCCGACGACGACAGGATCATCCGGAGCCCGGCACGCACCAACGCGTCGTCGTCGACCAACAGCACTCGGACCGTCACCACGGCAGGTCGGCCTCGACGACGAAGTCACCGGAAGCGTCCGGCCCATGCACCAGGACGCCGTTGGCCAGGGTCACCCGCTCCTGCAGACCAAGGAGGCCGGTGCCGGAACCCGGCAGCGCCGAACGGGCGTGTGCGCCACGTGCGGTTGGGTTCCGAACGCTGACGTGCAGGCCGCGGTTCGGCGCTCCCGCCACCCGAACCCGGGCCTGGGTACCGCGAGCGTGCTTGCTGATGTTGGTCAGCGCTTCCTGCACGATGCGGTATGCGTCACGACCCAAGGGGCCGGGTGCGGCAGCTGCACCGTCCACCTGCATCTCGAAGTCGATCTTTGCGCCGGATCGGCGAGTCTCCTCCACCAAGCGTGGAATGTCGGCCAACGTCGGTTGGGGCACCGTCGACGGCCGCTCCTGCCCCGGCTCCTCCCGCAGCACACCGATCACATCCCGCAACTCTTCCAGCGCTTGGTGGGCCGTCAACCTCAACAGCGCCGCGCTCTCGCGCACCTGGGCAGGAGGCAGATCGAGTGCGACCTCGAGCGCACCAGCATGCAGCGCCACCAGGGAGATCCGGTGGGCGAGCACGTCGTGCATCTCCCGTGCGATGCGGGTCCGCTCGGCCAGGCGCGCACGTTCGGCGCGGACGAGCTGATCGGCCTCGGCCCGTTCGGCACGATCGCGCAGGGTGGACAGGAGCTGACGCCTGGCGCGGACGAACATGCCCCATGCGGTGGCGGCGGCCGCAAGCGCCAGCGTCGGCAGCATCACCGACCAGGCATTGGTCCGCCCGAGCCAGATCGAGCACACCACTGCCGACGGAACGAACAGCACGGCGACGAGCATGGCGGGCCGCACATGGCGGTGGACAGCCAGCGAGGACAGTGCGAACAGGCCGGCGACCGAGCCAGATGTCGAGAACGCGCCCAGGAGGACGCACACCAGCGCCACCCCGAACGGCCAGCGCCGCCGCCACCACAGTGAGAGACAGCAGAGGGCTCCGAAGGCAGCGTCGGTGGCCATCTGACCCGAGGTCATCCGATTGGCGGTGACGTCCCCGGTGACGCTCAGGATGACGGCGCCGAGAGCGGCGGCGATGACGAACGCTCCGGCGTCGAAGGACCAGTCGCGTGCAGTCCTGGGCGCCACCGCGTCGGGCTGAGCCGAGTCGCTCGGCACCAGCATCGCCGTGGGGGCGGTCTGAGCCCACCATCTGCGAAGCCAGGACATGGTCGGAGCATACGGCTCACGGCCCCCGTGCAACATCGACGAAAGTCGACACTGCCACCAACGAAAGACCAAACGTCGGAAGCTGCCGGCCACCCTTCGGACATCGGATCGTGGCCGTCCGCCCGATGCGCCAGCGCACCCGGCCGGTTCAAGCTGAACCCATGATCACGACAACCGCTCTGACCAAGAGCTACAAAGAAGTTCCGGTCGTCCGCGAGGTCTCCTTGCGCTGCGAACCCGGCACCATCACCGGTTTCCTCGGGGCCAACGGCGCCGGGAAATCCACCACGCTGAAGATGATCGTCGGGCTGGTGCGACCCGATCGCGGTACGGCGACCATCGATGGCCGACCGTTCGTCGAGCTGCCCAACCCGACGCGCGTGGTCGGAATGCTGCTCGACGCGTCGGCGATGCATCCCGGGCGCAGTGGCCGAGCGACGCTCACGATCGCGGCGCGGATGGCAGGCGTTCACCCCAGGCGGGTCGAGCACCTGTTGGACCTCGTCGGGATCTCCGATGCGGCGGACAAGCGGGTCGGGGCCTACTCCCTCGGCATGCGCCAACGCCTCGGCATCGCCCAGGCCCTCATCGGTGAACCGCAGGCACTGATCCTCGACGAACCGGCGAACGGGCTCGATCCCGAAGGTATCGCCTGGATGCGAACGCTCCTTCGCGACTTCGCCGACCATGGCGGCACGGTGCTGTTGTCGAGTCACCTGCTCCACGAGGTGCAGGCCACCGCCGATCATCTTGTCGTCATCTCAGG
>JANNQK010000256.1:0-16515 GCA_031400715.1 Actinomycetes bacterium
GGCAAGACCCAGGTGTTCGTCTTCCCCGACGACCACCAGCGCACCCGCCTCACCCACGCGCTCGAGGTCGCGCAGGTGGCGACCTCCGTCGCTCAGGTGCTCGGCCTCAACGTGCCCCTGACAGAGGCGATCGCGCTCGGCCACGATTGCGGTCATGGCCCGGGTGGCCATGCCAGCGAGGACGCGCTCAGCCCCTATCTCGAGGGTGGGTTCGATCATGCCGTGTGGGGCGCGGACGTCACGCTGCACTCGTTGAACCTGTGCGTCGAAACCGTCGACGGCGTCCGCAACCACTCCTGGAGCCGGCCGGCGCCGATGACCCCCGAGGGCGAGGTGGTCAGCTGGGCCGACCGCATCGCCTACGTGTGCCACGACTTCGAGGATGCGGCTGCCGCCGGCATCGTGAGCCTCGACATGTTGCCACCGCTGGTGAGCGATCGTTGTGGGCTGCTCCGCCGCGAACAACTCAGTTCGTTCATCGGCGCGATGATCGATGCCGCGGCCCAGACCGGCCGGATCGGCATGACGGCTCGCTGCGCAGAAGCGCTGGCGACGTTCCGGCAGTTCAACTACGAGCGTGTGTACCTTCGACCGGCATCGGTGGCGCAGGGTCACGCGGTCATCTCGATGCTGCGTGCCCTCGTCGAGCACTACGCCGACCGCCCGAACTCCTTGCCCGACCTCGATGTCCTCGACGGCAGCGACGGCCCCGACGGCCGCGACGGCGTCGAAGCCGGCAGTGCTGCCGCGCTGCACGCAGCGGTCGCCTACGTGGGCGGGATGACCGACCGCTTCGCCTGTCGCCAGGCCGTCAGCCTGCTCGATTGGCCGGTGGATCGGCTGCCGAAAGGCATCGGCACGTCGGGCTGACGGCGGCCCAGACCACCCAGGGTCGGTTCAGCCCTCGTCCCCCGACCGTTGCCACACGCGAAGATCGCCGGCCCGCTCGAAGCCGACGGCCAGCAACGATGTGAGCGCCGTTCCTCGCTCGTAGCCCACCACGCCGAGCTCCGGTGCGAGCCACGACACCGCCGACGCCGCGAACACCCACGCACGCGCCTCGTCGGCCGGGGCGTGCTCGCCCAGATCTCTCGCGTCTTCCAGGCGAAAGAGATTGCTCATCCCCAGGACGCCGGCGCCATGGTGCACGGCCACACCGGCCACAACGATGCCGCCAGCGCGTTCGGCCAGGAACGACACCGGTGCCCCGCGGAGACGACGCGGCCGCAAGCTGTTCGTCGCTCCACCGGCAGCGATCCACGCTCGTTCCCACTCGTCGAGATCGTCGTCGGAGACCAGCACATCCCATGCCGAGTCGACGCCGTCCGGCACACCGGGAGCGCGAACGATCCAGCTCGCATCGAACAGCACGCTGAAGCCTTCGCCGGTGAGGTCGAGCTCGCCGAAGGAATCCTTCACCGTGC
This sequence comes from Actinomycetes bacterium, assembly GCA_031400715.1. Taxonomy (GTDB): domain Bacteria; phylum Actinomycetota; class Acidimicrobiia; order Acidimicrobiales; family Ilumatobacteraceae; genus VFMC01. The sequence goes on from JANNQK010000256.1 coordinate 1,425, forward strand.
ATGTCGGCCGTTGCTCGATCAGCTCGAACAGCGCGTCGAGCGGCGCGTCCGGGCGTGCGGTGATCACATCGGGGTACAGCTGCGGAGCCTCGTCGACGCACCACCACAGCACATCCGAACGACCCGTCCCCACCTCGAGGCTGCGACACACGAGATCGCACCACTCGATGTTGTCGACGACCGCCTGCGACAACGAGGGATCCACCGGCTCGATCCGCTCAACGCGAACGCACGGGAGCAGCGACCCGAGCACCCACCGGCGACGGCGACGGCGCCGCGGATCGACCGATCTTGTATGCGGTGCGCACGCGCTGAGCCGCGGCCTCAGCGGCGGCCGCGGTGCGGGCGTGGACGACGCACAGCGGCCGATCGGGGCCGACCGCGTCGCCGAGCGGTGCCAGTTCGGTGAGGCCCACGGCATGGTCGATGTCGTCCTGCGGTCGGGTTCGACCCCCGCCGAGCACCACCACTGCCAAACCGACACCGCGAGTGTCGATCTTGGTCACCACTCCTCGCTTCGTGGGCTCGACCGCCATCGTGATCGGTGCCCGGTCGAGATGCTTCCACGGAGCGGCGACCAGGTCGCCGGGGCCACCGAGCGCCTTCACCATCTTCGCGAAGGTCTCGGCCGCCGCGCCACTGTCGAGCGCGGCCTGCAGACGTGTGCGCGCCGCAGGCAACGTCTTGGCGAGCTTGCCGAGCACGAGCATCTCGGCACACAGCGCCATCACCACGTCGTGCATGCGCGGTTCGCGGCGCGCGCCCGTCAGGTAGTCGATCGCATACACCATCTCGAGTGCATTGCCCGCCACGGATGCCAGCGGCTGGTTCATGTCGGTGAGCAGCGCGTTCGTGGGCATCCCCGCCCCGCCCGCGACGCCGGTGATGCTGACCGCGAGCGCGTGTGCTCTGGGCATGGTGGGCATGAATGCCCCGTTGCCGAACTTCACATCCATCGCGAGCGCATCGAGCCCGGCGGCCAGCTTCTTCGACAGGATCGACGCGGTGATCAATGGAATGCTCTCGACCGTGGCCGTGACGTCGCGGATGCCGTACAGACGCTTGTCGGCCGGTGCCAGATCAGCGGTCTGACCGATGATCGCGACACCCACCTTGGACACCACCTTGCGGAACTCGGCCATCGTGGGTGTCGCCCGGTAGCCCGGAATCGATTCGAACTTGTCGAAGGTGCCCCCGGTGTGTCCGAGGCCCCGACCGGAGATCATCGGCACGAACCCCCCGCACGCAGCCACCATCGGCCCGAGCATCAGACTGACGGTGTCGCCCACGCCACCCGTCGAGTGCTTGTCGACCACCGGGCCGTCGAGGCTCCAACGCAACTGGGTGCCGCTCGCGGTCATGGCTCGTGTGAGCGCCACGCACTCCTCGGTATCCATCCCGCGCAGGTACACCGCCATCGCGAAGGCCGCCGCCTGAGCGTCGGCCACAGCACCGTTGGTGATCCCGACGACGAACTCGTCGATCTCGTCGTTGGTCAGCCGCTTGCCGTCACGCTTGGTTCGGATGATCTCCTGGGGCAACATGGTGGTATCCGTCCGTGGTCTCGGCTGGGTCTCGGCTGGGTCTCGGCTGGCAGGTGGTGGGGTGACGTGTCCTCGGTCAATAGGCCGAGTCGGACGCGATCGTCCCGTCACCGATGATGGCCGACTCGACGGCATCGAGCAGACCGCTGGCTCCGAACCGAAACGTGTCCGGGCTCGCCCACCGGTCGCCCATGATGTCGTCGGCGAGCGACAGGTAGGTCAGTGCATCGGCGAGGGTGCGGATGCCGCCGCTCGGTTTGATACCCACCGGCCGGCCGCTGTCGCGGATCTCGGTGAGCATGGTGCGCACGGCCTCGGGCGAGGCCGAGGCCAAGGTCTTGCCGGTGGACGTCTTGACGAAGTCGGCCCCCTGGTCGATCGCGAGCCGTGTGGCCCGACGAACCGAGTCCTGGTCGGGGTAGCCACCGGTTTCGAGGATCACCTTCAGCCGCGCCGGCCGCCCGGCGGCGGCGCGGATGGCGCCCACCATGGCTCCGGCCGACTGCACATCGCCGGCCAGGAACGCGCGGTAGGGCACGACCAGATCGATCTCATCGGCACCGTCGGCCAGCGCCTGGACGGTTTCGCCGACCGTTGCCTCGACGTCGGTCGCTCCGGCCGGGAAGTTCACGACGGTCGCCACGAGCACCGGCGTGCCGGCGAGTCGCTCGGCAGCTCGACGGACGAAGCGGGGCCAGACGCAGACCGCCGCCGTGTGTCCGAACCGGCCGTTCGCCCGACCGCACAGGGCGTCGATCGCTTCGGGGGTGCAGTGCTCGTCGAGATCGGTGAGGTCGATCAGGGCGAGCACTCGTCGTGCAGACGCGACGTCATCGGGAGTCGTCGAACGGCTGTCGAATCCCTCATTCACGGGAATCAGCCTAGTGATCGCAAAAGCACGAAACCCGGCCGATGGGCCGGGTCTCGATCAGTCTTTGGTCCCGAACTGCCGGAGCAGGTCGAGGCGTGCCATGCCGGCCCGCGAGTCGGATCAGCCGACCGGGACGACGTCGACGACCTTGCGGCCCTTGCGCTCACCGAACTGCACGGCGCCATCGACGAGGGCGAACAGCGTGTCATCGCCACCGATGCCGACGTTCTTGCCCGGGTGGAACTTGGTGCCACGCTGCCGCACGATGATCGTGCCTGCGCTGAGCTGGGTGCCGCCGAACACCTTCACGCCGAGGCGCTGGGCATTGGAGTCACGTCCGTTGCGGGTTGACCCGCCACCTTTGGTCTTTGACATGTGCGGTCAGCCCTTCGTGATGGAGATGATCTCGACGACGGTGTACTTCTGGCGATGGCCATACCGGCGACGCTGGTTCGTACGGCGCTTGTAGGTGAAGCCGTCGATCTTCGGACCCTTGGCCAGACCAACGACCTTCGCCTTGACGGCCGAGCCCTTGAGCTGGTCGGGGGTGGCCAGAACCGTGTCACCGTCGACGAGCAGAACGGGGGTCAGCGAGATGTCGCTGCCCTGCTCGGCGTCGAGCAGATCCACATGGATCTGCTGACCTTCGGTGACTCGTTCCTGCTTGTTGCCGGATTCGATGACTGCGTACATAGCGGTTGCCCACTCTATCGTTCGGGGGGTCGACGGCCAACGCCGCGACCCCGGTTGTTCCTCGTCACCAGCAGGTGACCAGGCAGATCTCGTGACCGGCCGTCAGCCCAGGAGGGCGTGGTCGATCAGGACGCCACGACCTTCGCAGTTCGGGCACTGATCGGCGAAGTTGGTGAGCAGTCCCTCGCCGATCCGCTTGCGGGTCATCTCCACCAGGCCCAGCTCGGAGATGTCGAACACCTGCGTGCGGGTCTTGTCACGAGCGAGCGCGTTCCGGAAGCTCTCGACCACCTTCCGCCGGTTGTCACGGATCTCCATGTCGATGAAGTCGATCACCACGATGCCGCCGATGTCGCGCAGCCGGAGCTGCTTGGCGACTTCCTCGGCCGCTTCGAGGTTGTTCCGGTAGACGGTCTCCTCCAGGTTCGTGGTGCCCACGTTCTTGCCCGTGTTCACGTCGATCACGGTGAGCGCCTCGGTGTGCTCGATGATCAACGAACCGCCACTCGGCAGCCACACCTTGCGGTCGAGCGCCTTGTGGAGCTGTTCGTGCACGTGATGGCGCTCGTACAGGGGCAACCCGTCGACGTCCTGGTCGTGGAGCTCGATCCGGTCGGCCAGCTCCGGGTTGAACGCGCTGACGTAGTCCTTGACGTCGTCGTGGAGACGCTGGTCGTCGATGATGATGCCGCGATACTCGGCGTTGAACTCCTCGCGGATCACCCTCACCGCCAGTTCGGGCTCGCGGTACAGCAAGGTGGGACCCTGCGCCTTCTTCGCCTTGGCCTCGATCGCGTTCCACTGGTCGAGCAAGCGCGTCATGTCGGCCCGAAGCTCGTGCTCGGTCGCGTTCTCGGCAGCGGTGCGCACGATCAGACCGTGCTCGGCAGGCTTCACGCGGTCGAGGATGTTGCGCAGACGCTTGCGAGTGTCGTCGGGCAGCCGCTTGGAGATGCCGTACGTCTTCGAGTTCGGGATCAGGACGACGAACCGTCCGGGCAGCGACACTTCTTGGGTGAGGCGCGCCCCCTTGGCCCCGATCGGGTTCTTGGTCACCTGGCAGATGATGAGCTGCTTGGCCTTGAGCATCTGCTCGATGCGAAGGTTGTTGCCCTTCTCGACGATGTCCTCGGCGTCGTACTGCACGTCGCCGCGGTACAGCACCGCGTTCTTCGGCGTGCCGATGTCGACGAAGGCGGCTTCCATGCCCGGCAGGACGTTCTGGACCTTGCCGAGGTAGATGTTGCCGTGGATCTGGCTGATGTCGTCGGCCGGACGGCTCACGTAGTGCTCGATCAGGTTGCGACCTTCGAGGACGGCGACCTGGGTGAGCGAAGGCCGTACCTGCACGCACATGAGATATCGACCGACGGGCCGACCGTTGCGTTCCCGACCCTTGCGCTTCTCGAGCACCGCTGGATCGACATCGACCGCTGACGGCCGCACGGAGGTGACCACACCAGAGTCGTCGCGGCGCGATGCGGCGGCGCCACTGCGGTTGCGACCGCCTCTGCGGCGCTTCTTGGCTCCGGTGCGTTCGCCGCCATCAGGGCTCGGCCCCGCCGATGCTCCGGTCGACGATCCCGCCGATGCTCCGGCTGCCGGGTTGCCGGCGCCGCCGGTCCTCCCGCCGCTGCTGCGACCGCCCTGACGGCCACCGCCCGCATCGCTCGCTGCGCCGGTCGCACGGGCCGCTCCGGCGGGTGCTGGCCGTGTGTCGCCGATCTGGGGCCGGCGAACGAGAGCTGTCTCGGCAGCCGCGACCGAGGGGCGACCTTCAGCCAAGCGCTCCGGCATCTCCGGTTGCATGGTGCGATCGACATCGTCACCGCTGTCACCGCTGTCACCGCTGTCACCCGTATCACCGACGGCGTCGGTCGCGTTCTTGCTTGCGGTGCCGGCTGGTTTGGCGGGTCGCGGCGAGCGCGGCGCGCGTGGGCGAGGTGTCGTGGCGACGGTCGGCCCGGCCGCGCTCGTCTCCCCATTCGTGCTGCGCTCGTCGTCGATGTCACCGCGGTCACCGCGCTCGTCGTCGGTGTCATCGGCGTCATCGGTGTCATCGGCGTCGTCGATGTCATCGGTGTCGTCGTCGCCCTCGGACTCGTCACCGGCGAGTGCACCGGGCTTCTTGCGGCCCTTGCCGCCGCGAGACCCACGGCGACGCTTCTTCGGACCGGTGTGCCCATCAGGTCCCCCCGATCCCTCAGGTCCATCAGGTCCATCAGGTCCATCGGTCTCGCCGGACCCGTCGCCAACATCGCCAACATCGCCGACATCGCCCGCAGGGTCGAACGAGCCGGTGTCGTGCTCGAGGCCTGGGTCGATCGGGCCGTGGCCAGAGACAGGCGTCCTTTGCTCGTCGCCGATGGCGTCGAGTGTGCTCTCGTCCATATGAGGTCGTCCCTTCTGACGTGCGCCAGGGTGTGAATCGGGCGCACGTTGATCATCGGTCGGGCGCAGGATGCTGCCGCACGATGATCTCGTTCGATTGTCGGTTGCCCACGTTCGGCGCCGCCATTGCCGTCGGCGGCGCACCCCGGGTGAGCCGGCGGGTGCTTCGGGCCTCCCCGGCGTCCATCTCTGCGATGGGTGACGCCGACGAGGTCCGTGTCGAGCACGGCATTGACCAACGGGTCAATGCGCGTGCACAGAGTGTACCGCCTGACGACGGCCGGTCCGGGCATCTCGGAGCAAATGCACCACGCTGGGTGGGAAATCCCTGACGCTGAGTGCGATCAGCGATATCGCCGCATGTGCACGTTCTGCACCAGCGCCAACAACACGAAGAACGTCACCAAGCTCGATCCGCCGTAGGAGATGAACGGCATCGGCAACCCTGTGACCGGCATGATCCCGAGCGTCATCGCGATGTTCTGGAACACCTGCCAGAGGATCATCGTGAACACACCGGCGCACAGATACGTGCCGAGCATGTCCTTCGACAGGTGGGCGATGCGCCAGATGCGCACGAGCATCACGACGAACAGACCGATCACCACACTGCACCCGACGAGACCGAACTGCTCCCCCACTGCCGAGAACGGGAAGTCGGCCCACTGCACCGGGATGTCGTTCTTCGCGTTCGTCAGCGGGCCCTGCAACCACCCTTTGCCGGTGATGCCACCGGTCGCGATCGCGCGAACGGCGTTGCGCGGCTGATAGATGAAGTCGCGCAGTGCATCGTCGCTGGAGTCCTGGTTGAAGAACGCCTCGATCCGGCGCAGCTGGTACCGGTTGACGATGCCCGACACGACCGCGGCGATCACCGTGGCCACCGACATCAACGTGATCAGGGCGATGTACTTCGGCTTGGCCCCGGCGATCAGCAGCACGCCCATCGCCATCGCCACCATCACCGACGACGATCCGAGGTCGGGTTGGATGATGATCAGCGCCGATGGAACGCCCACCATGATCAAACCTCCGAGGAACCGCGGATACGACACCTCGTCGCTGTCCTCCTCGGACAGATAGGCGGCGAGCGCCAGGAGCACCGTTGCCTTCGCCAACTCGGCGGGCTGCAGCTTCAGCGGGCCGAGGTCGAAGCTGAGCCGGGCGCCACCGCTCACGGTGCCGGCCACGTTCACGAGCACCAGCATCATGATCGTGACCCCGTAGAAGAACCTCGCCCGTTCGCGCAAGGTCTCGTAGTCGATCGACATCACCACCACCATCGCGATGACGGCCGCGATCAGGAACACCACCTGTCTCGTGACGTAGAGGAACGGGTCGGTCTGCTTGGTCCTCGAGGCCGAGTAGATGACGAAGCAGCCGATCCCGGCAAGCGCCGCCTGGACGAGCATCAACAGCCAATCGACGTTGCGGCTGGGATCGCTGGGACTCGATCGGATGTTGCCGAGCCCCGAATCGGGCTTGCGTTGGAGAAAGGTGAGCGTCATCGATGCACACCGTCGTCGCCCGCGGGCTGACGACTACTCACGAATCGATCCGTCATAGCCACCGAGGCACGTGGAGTCGGCCAGTTCCTTGGGCGCAGCGGTGTACGGCGAGTTCACGTCGAGCGTGTCGGACGGGAGGACCTTGTCGGGCTCGATCTCCTCGGCGAGCACGGTGAAGATGCACTTGACGACGGGCGCGGCCGCCTTCGAGCCGTACCCGCTCTTTTCGAGGTAGGCGACGATGGTGTAGGGCTGCGTTTCCGACAGGCTGAACGCACCGAACACCGACGAGTCGTTCCAGGGGTACTGGCCGGCACCCTGAGCTGTGCCGGTCTTGCCGGCGATCGGCAACTTCTCGTACGGGTAGTCAGCGAACAGCTTCTCGCCCGTGGTCGCCCGGTAGCGACCTTCCGGGTACTCGACGCCACATCGCTTCTCCTGCTCGCCTCCGCAGATCACGCGGGTCAACCCGGCGATGATCGGCAAGCGCACCTCGGGCGGCATCTCCATCTGGTTGTTGATCTCCGGACCGTCGAACGACTCGACGATCACGGCGGAGTCGAGATCGGCCATCGCCGCCACGCCCTCCTCGTTCGGCGTGAACGGGGCCAAGATGTTCTTGACCAGATGGGGGCGCATCACGAAGCCGCTGTTGGCGAGAGCGGCGTACGCGTTGGCCAGCTGGAGCGGCGTCGATGCGAACAGTCCCTGGCCGATCGCGACCTGCACCAGGTCGCCGGTCACGAGTCGCGGTGCTTCTCCCTTCGACAGCACGTTCTTTTCGACCAGCTCCTTCTTCACCGCGTCGTCGGGGATTCGACCGTCCCACTCGTACTGCAGGTCGATGCCGGAATCGGCGCCGAAACCGAACTCCATCAGGTCTGCCTTCAGCTCGTCGCGCCGGCCGAGCAAGGTGAAGAAGTTCTCGCCCAGGCGATAGAAGAACGTGTCGGAACTGACGGCGAGCGCATCGGCCACCTTCACCGGGCCGTACCGACTGGGCACCCCGAAGGGATCGAGCGCGTTCTTGAACTCACAGCGCACACCCTCGGCGCAGATCTCGTCATCGACCGACACCAACTTGTACGTGCCCTCGTCCATCCAGATGTCCTCGGAGGAGATCAACCCGCTGTGCATCGCCGACCAGGCGATGAACGGCTTGATCGTGGAGCCGATGTTGTACCGGCCCTGCACCGCTCGGTTCACCAGGATCGAACGGTCGGGGTCCTTGGTGGGCGGGAACAACTGCTCGAGCTTCTCCTTGCTGACGCCTGCGTTGAACCACCGGTTGTCGAACGTCGGGTAGCTCGCCATCGCGATCACTTGACCGTTGGTGTGGTCGAGCACGACGACCGAGCCAGCCGGTGCCTTGTACTGGACCCACTCCTGATCGCCGAACTCCTTCGAGTTGGCGTACACGCGAGTCTGACCGCCTTCGATCTTCGGATCGATGAAGTTGTGCGCCGCCAGGTCGGCGCAGTTGCACTCCTCTTTGTCGGTCGGCAGATCGCGACGTTGCTTCAACTTGGTCTCGAGCGCCTGCTCGGCGTACTGCTGCAGGTCGAGGTCGATGCTCAGCTGGATGTCGTTGCCACCGACGGGCAACACCTCGTCGAGCAGTCGCACGGTGTTGCCGGCAGCATCGATCTCCCACTTCTGGAAGCCCCATTCACCGTGGAGCTCGGTCTCCATGCTCTGCTCGATCCCGAACGCGCCCACCCGCTCGTTGAGGTTGTACCCGAGGGCGAGGTACTGGTCCTTGGTCTCTTTGAAGATCGCGCTCATGTACCCGACGACATGGCTGGCCAGCGGCGCATAGGGGTAGATGCGCCGCCACTCCTCGATCACGTCGACACCCGGGAAGTCCTCCGACCGCTCGAGCAGGAACTGCACCGTCTCTTCGTTCACGTCCTCGACGAGCGGCATCGGCAACAACGGGTCGTACAGCTTCTCGCCTTCCTGGAATCGCTGCTGGAGTTCGACGACCGGTTTGCCGAGCGGCCCACTGAGCCGTTCGAACAGCTGAGCGCGGTTCTTGGTGTTGCGCAGCACGCGCCACTCCACGGTCACCGTGAGCACGCGCTGGTTGTCGGCGAGGATGCGACCGTCGGCGTCGAAGATCCGCCCCCGTTCGGGCGGCAGACGGACCTCTCGGATCTTGGACAGATCGACCGACTCCTGAAACGCCTCGGCCTGCACCCCTTGCAGGAACCACAGACGGGTACCGACGGCCCCGATGAGGATGACGGCGATCAAGGCGAGCACGCCCAGGCGACTGCTCCGTCGGTCGATGGCCATGGCACCATTCTGGCGGATGTCACGCCGGGAGCGGGCGCGCGGCGAGACGCGCAGCGCTGCGACCCGGCTCGACAGAATCGACGTGCTACTCGCGCATCGCCTTCCACTTGGGCTTCTTCACGCACATGCACCATCGGCCGAGCGGGACCAGGAGCGGACTGAGGACCAGCGCGAACGCCGTCACGACCGGCACGATCGTGAACAGTCGCGACGTGAACCAACCGTCCTGACCGATGAGTGTGCGAGCCACCGGGACAGCCGTCTCGCCGACCGCCGCTCCGATCGCGGTGAAGATCGACGACAACCACCATGGTGGCGTGGGGGTGAGCGTGAGCGTGTAGCCCGCGACGAACCCGGCGAGTGCGTAGACGAGCGCGGTCAGCCCGAGTGGGCTGCCGGTGGCCAGGTCGTACATCAGCCCCAGCGTGAACCCTCCGATCGCACCCCGCTCGGGGCCCGCGCCCGCCCCCGTTGCCGCCGCCAGCGCGAGCACGATCTGCAGGACGACTCCTGCGACGCGGGTCTCGGTGACGAACGTCCGCTGCATGGCCAGGACGCACAACCCCACCGGGAACAAGCGGACGAGCGGCCCCATCAGGAACGCGCGCACGCAGTCAGCCTCCGCTCGTGTTGGGCACGTACAGGATGACTCGAAGGAAGTTGAGCTTCGACAGATCGCCCGCCGAGGAGCGCACCTCGACCAGTTGTGCGCGCGAACCCGATTGCGAACGAATGGCCACGATCTCGCCGATCGGGATGCCGGCAGGAGCGATCGACTTCGTACCGCCAGCGGTCTGCACGGTCGATCCGACCTTCACCCGCCCTTGCGACGACGAGTCGTCGATGAAGCGGAGCACGAGCGGCAAGCTGGCGCCCTGCCCGCTGAGCGTGCCCGTCTCGCGGATGATCTCGACCGGAGGAGCCAACGTCGTGGTGGTCGTCGTCTCGCCCGCCGGGGCCACGGTGGTCGTGGTGGTCGGTAGGTCCTCGAGTGGGCCTTGCCCGGAATCGATCGTCGATGACGTCGCCGCGTCGGCCGTGGCGGGAGCTGTCGTCGAGGTCGTCGAGGTCGACGTCGATCCCGTGTCAGGGGTCTCGGGAGTGAGCGAGATGCCACCGGTGGGCGAGGCCGGGAACAACGGAGCCGGCACGGCTTCGTCGGCTTCGGTGAGCACCTTGGCACCGATCGAGAAATCGGGGTCGACGATCAACAGCACGATCGATGAGTTGGGGGTGACTCGCGTGATCTTGCCCACGAGCCCGCCACCGTTCACGACGGGCATCCCCACCGCGATGCCGTCCTCGCTGCCCTTGTCGATCTCGACGGTGTACTGGAAGTTGCTCGGCGAGTCACCCTGCACCTGGGCGGTTGCGGTGGGATAGCTGCTCGATCCGAGCAATCGGTTGAGGGTCAGGATCTGCGTGTACTCGAGGATGGCCGCACGAGCCACGATCTCCGCGCCGCGCTGGGAGTCGATCTCCTCCTGCAGGCGTTCGTTCTCGCGCACGAGGTCGTCGTACTCGGTGACGCCCTTCCACGCGTTGATCACCGGCCGCGAGACGACCCTGGCGGCCGCATCGAACGGCTCGAGGATGAGTGCGAAGACGCTGCGCGAGCGATCGATGATCGCGCTGCCGCGTTGGTCGAGCGTGACGAACAGGACCGAGGTGAGGACGAGCAGGATCATCACCCGCCGTCGCCCCATCGAGTAGATGGCCATGCGCGTGTCGGACTACTCGTCGCCGCCCAGCGACATCAGCCCCCGCATTGCATCGATGTTCTCGAGCGCCCGCCCCGAACCGATGACCACGCTGAACAACGGCTCGCGGGCGATCTTGATCGGCATGCCGGTCTCGTGGGCGAGCCGCTGATCGATGCCGGCCAGCAGCGCGCCACCGCCCGTGAGGGTGATGCCCTGTTCCATGATGTCGGCGGCCAGCTCCGGTGGTGTCTTGTCGAGCGTCGTCTTCACGGCGTCAACAATGGCAGCGATTGGCTCGGCGAGGGCTTCGCGCACCTGTTCGGTGGTGAGCGGGATGGTGCGCGGCAGGCCGCTGATCATGTCGCGGCCGCGGATGTCGGCGGTGAGCTCGTCGTCGAGCGGCCAGCACGACCCCATGTGCATCTTGATCTCCTCGGCGGTGCGATCGCCGATCGCCATCGAGAACTCCTTCTTGATGTACGCCATCACCGCATCGTCGAGCTCGTCGCCTGCGACTCGCACCGACTGGGCGGTCACGATGCCACCAAGGGAGATCACGGCGACCTCGGTCGTCCCACCACCGATGTCGACGATCATGTTGCCGCTCGGCTCGTGCACGGGGAGGTCGGCACCGATCGCTGCGGCCATCGGCTCTTCGATGATGTGGACCGGCTTGCGGGCGCCTGCGTACTCGGCGGCATCCTGTACGGCTCGCTGTTCGACTCCGGTGATGCCGGACGGGACGCAGATGATCATGCGCGGCTTGCTCCACCGACTCGCGTGCACCTTCTGGATGAAGAAGCGGAGCATCTTCTCGCACACCTCGAAGTCGGCGATGACACCGTCTTTCAGCGGGCGAATCGTCTTGATCCGGCCGGGGGTGCGCCCCATCATCCGCTTGGCCTCGATGCCGACGGCGACCGGACGCCCGTCGGTGATGTCGATGGCCACGACGGACGGCTCGTTCAGGACGATCCCTTGGCCGCGCGCATAGATCAGGGTGTTCGCGGTGCCGAGATCGATCGCGAGGTCACGGCCCAGTGCAAGCGGATTGGATCGCGCCATGTGAACCCTGCCTCCTCTTCCGACTCAAAGGGGCGCGCAAGATGAGCGTCCCGTAGTGGGCCGTCAGTGTAGCGGCGCGTGCGGTGGTCAGAGGTTCGGAAAGAAGATGCCGAGTTCGCGCGTCGCCGACTCGAGCGAGTCGCTGCCGTGCACGAGGTTCTCGGTGAACAAGGTGCCGAAGTCGCCGCGGATCGTGCCGGGGGCGCTCTTCAGCGGGTTGGTCGCGCCCATCATCGCCCGCACGACCTCCCAGGTGTCCTGGGGACCTTCGAGTGCGAGCGCCACGACCGGGCCACGGCTCATGAACTCCACGAGATCTGCATAGAAGCCCTTGCCGACGTGCTCTTCGTAGTGACGGGCCAGCGTGTCGGCATCGAGGGTGCGCAGATCCATCGCCACGACGACGAGTCCCTTCGTCTCGAAACGGGAGAGGATCTGGCCGACGAGGCCGCGCTCGACGGCATCGGGCTTCAACAGGACGAGGGTGCGATCAGACATGGCGCCGCAGGCTATCGGCCATCGATCGCGATGAGAGATGAGTGGCGCTGGCGCCCTCATCTCTCATCTCATCACCTCTCATGGCGGTGGCGGGGTCAGTGCATGAGTCGGCGGAGGACCGGGCGTGCCGCGCCGACCACGTACAGGCTGCCGGTCACCAGGATCGCGTCGTCGACGCCGGCCAGGCGGAGCGCCTTGGCGCACGCCTCCTCGGTGGTCTCGCAGCGGATGACCTCGTCACAGCCGATCTCGCTGGCGATGTTCGCGACTGCCGAGCTGTCGAGGCCGCGAGGCGACGGTGCCGTGCACGTCAGCACCACATCGAACTCGTCGGCGCGGAGCGCCGAGAGGAGCTCCCTCACATCGCGGGTCTTCAAGCAACCGACCACCAGGTAGCGCATGCCGGCAGGATCGAAGTCCTCGAAGAACACCTCGGACGCCACATCCGCACCGGCAGGATTGTGCGCGCCGTCGACGATCACCAGCGGCTGCCGCCCGATCACCTCGAACCGCCCTGGCATCACCACCTCGGCGAAGCCTTCGCGCATCAGGTCGTCAGCCAGCGGCGCGGCGAAGAAGGCCTCGACCGCCGTGAGCGCCACCGCAGCGTTGTCGGCTTGGTGCCGACCATGCAACGGCACGAACACGTCGGGATAGACCGTGGTGGGAGTTCGCAGGTCGACCAGCCGGCCACCGATGGCCAACTGGTTCTCCAGCACGTCGAAGTCCTCGCCACGAAGGAAGTTGGCGGCGCCACCGGCTTCGACGAAGAACCGGGCGAGGTCGGGATCGGTCTCGCCGATCACCACGGCGCTTCCCGGCTTCACGATGCCCGACTTCTCACGGGCGATGTCTGCCTTGGTGGGGCCGGCGTACTCGTTGTGGTCCATGCCGATGTTGGTGAGCACGGCCACCTGCGACCTCACCACATTGGTCGCGTCCCACCTGCCGAGCATGCCGACCTCGACCACCGCCACATCGACGGCGACGTCGGCGAACCATCGGAACGCCGCAGCCGTGACGAGCTCGAAGTAGGTGGGCCGCACCCCGGCGACCACCTCGACCTCGGCGAGCGCGGTGATCTGCTCGACGAAGTCATCGTCGCTGATCGGCTCGGCGTTGCGGCTGATGCGCTCGTTGAGGCGCTCGAGATGCGGGCTCGTGTAGGTACCCACCGTGAGACCATGGGCCATCAGCAGCCGGGTGATCATCTGGGTCGTCGAACCCTTGCCGTTCGTCCCGGTGATGTGGATCACCGGGTAGGCGAACTGCGGATCGCCGAGCACTTCGAGAATGCGGCTGATGCGGTCGATCGTCGGCGACTCGACGCGGCCGGTGGTGTCGTAGCTGGCGTGCGCGTCGAGGTACGCCATCGCCTCGGTGAGATTCATCGTGGTGTCCGTCGGCTCGAGGTGTGCGGGGCGTTCGCTGCGTTCAGGAAGCGGCGCGACGGGGGCGCGTGTTGCGCGTCGGTTCGCGGGGCACGAGCGTCGGGTTCACCTTCGTGCGCACCGTCTCGGCGTCGATGACCACTCGCCCGACGTCGCCGCGACCGGGCAGTTCGTACATCGTGTTGAGCAGCACCTCCTCGAGGATGGCGCGCAGGCCACGGGCACCCGTCGCTCGCAACAGCGCCTGATCGGCGATCGCTGCGAGGGCGTCGGTCGTGAAGTCGAGCTCGACATCTTCGAACTCGAAGATCTTCTGATACTGCTTGACGAGGGAGTTCTTCGGCTCGATCAGGATCTTGGTGAGTGCCGACTGATCGAGGCTGCGCACCGCGCCGATCATCGGGAGCCGCCCGATGAACTCCGGGATCATGCCGAACTTCAAGAGGTCTTCCGGCAACACCTTGGTGAACATCTCACCGACGTCCTTGTCGGACTTGGAGCGGACGGTTCCGTGGAAGCCGACCCCCTTGTGCCCGATCCGCTGCTCGATGATCTGCTCGAGCCCGGCGAACGCGCCGCCGCAGATGAACAAGATGTTCGTGGTGTCGATCTGGATGAACTCCTGGTGCGGGTGCTTGCGCCCACCCTGCGGTGGCACCGACGCCTGGGTTCCTTCGAGGATCTTCAGCAGCGCCTGTTGCACGCCTTCCCCGCTGACGTCACGGGTGATCGACGGGTTCTCGCTCTTGCGGGCGACCTTGTCGATCTCGTCGATGTAGATGATGCCGGTCTCGGCCTTCTTCACGTCGAAGTCGGCTGCCTGGATCAGCTTGAGCAGGATGTTCTCGACATCTTCGCCCACGTACCCGGCTTCGGTGAGCGCGGTGGCGTCGGCGACCGCGAAGGGCACGTTCAGCAGGCGCGCCAGGGTTTGGGCGAGATGGGTCTTGCCGCAGCCGGTGGGACCGAGCAGCAAGATGTTGCTCTTCTGCAGTTCGACCTCGTCGCGCCGGCCGACCGCCGCATTCTGCTGGTACTGAATGCGCCGATAGTGGTTGTACACGGCCACGGAGAGGATCTTCTTGGCCTCGTCCTGACCGACCACGTAGTCATCGAGGAAGGTGCGGAT
>JANNQK010000257.1:0-5436 GCA_031400715.1 Actinomycetes bacterium
CGCGACGCCGAGATGGTCGGTGATGATCACGCGTGCTCCGGTGGCGGCGCGGTATTCGTCGACGAGTCCTTGCAGTGCCGGGTTCGCTCGGGCCTCGCCGTGTTCCAATGCCTCCTCCGCTCGCCCGGCGATCACGAACGCATCGCGCTCGAGCCCGGTCACGATCCTGTCCCGTTCCACCCCGCGTAGGTGACGCGCGATCGGCACGTCGTGGGCCAACAACACTGCGATGGTGATGCCCACGAGCACGGCCATCACGCGCCATCTCACGGTCGACGCGCCGTGTGAGGCGAATGCGCAGATCTGCCGAGCGGGCTGGGTGTGCAGCTCCGGCAGCGGTGGAGGGTCACGCCTGAATCTCCAAGCGGAAGCCGACACCGCGAACCGCTTCGATCCAGCGATGGTCGCCGAGCTTCTTGCGGACCGCGGCCACGTGAGCATCGACCGTCTTCGTCGGTCCGTACCAATGAGCGTCCCACACGTTCTCGAGGATCTCGGTTCGTGTCGAGACGGCACCTGGATCGCGAGCCAAGTACGACACCAGGTCGAACTCCTTCGCCGTCAGATGCACCTCGACGTCTGCCACGAACACCCGCCTCGTTCGCCGATCGATCTCGAGCGCCCCGATGCGCTGGGTCGCCGTCGGCGACACGTCGCTGACGGGATCGGTCGGTTCGGGCGAGCCATCGAGCTCGACCCGCCGAGTGAGCGCACGGATGCGAGCCACGAGTTCGCGGAAGCTGAACGGTTTCGTGACGTAGTCATCAGCTCCCAACTCCAGACCGAGGACCCGGTCGAACTCGTCGGACCGAGCGGTGAGCATGATGATCGGCACGCTGCTCCGGCTCCGGAGCACTCGGCACACGTCGCGGCCATCCATGTCGGGCAACCCGAGGTCGAGCAGCACGACGTCGGGCTTCTCGAGGGCCTCCGACTCGATGGCCGCAGCACCTTCGACAACTCGAACCACCTCGTATCCAGCGGCACACAGACCGTCGACGAGAGACACAGCGATCGAGTGGTCGTCCTCGACGAGCAGGATCTTCACGAGTGCATTCTGCTCGGACGGACGGCCCGATCCGTGTCGCCGCGCATGCAAGGCCACAGTCTTGGACGTTTCTTGGATGTCCGCGAGCCGGCCGAAGCAGGAAGGTTCCCTAGGGTGGAATGGGTGAGGACCCGGGCCACCACAGTGCTGTCGATCGCGGTGGTGGTTTCAGCCAGCGTGACGGCCGCGTACGTGAACGCCCAGGTACTCGACACGGGCGACGTTCGGCCGTCACCGGTGCCCGCCGTCATGACCTCGACCCCACCCGTCGACCAGTCGTCGGTCGCTGACACAGCCGCTGACACGATCGCGGGTCCGGCCACCACGGCCACCACGGCCACCACGGCAGCTGCGTCGATCGTCGACACGACGATCGAGCCAGTACCGCCCACCGTTGCCACGAGCGCCACCAACTCGCCCAATCCGCCGCTGGCGCCGGCTGCGACCAACCAATCGGAATCCCCGCGCCCCAACGTGACCACCGCACCAACCCGAGCCGTGCCCCCGTCCAACACCGACGCGCCCGACGAGCCCGACGAGCCCGACGAGTCCGACGAGCCCGACGACCACGACCGCAGCAAGGACGACGACTGACGATGGTCCGGCGTCGAATCCGGCGCCGGACGGCCATCAGCCGAGGCAATTGCCGGGCCGACCGATCGACGCAAGTCAGGCCGGCGTCGCAGGACCCGGTGTGATCGGCACCTGGCCGGTGTCGCGGTCGATCCACTTGTTCGGCGTCTCGGGCGCAGGAGCCACCGCCAGCGCCAACGCCTCGTCGATGGTGTGGGCCCGCTGGGCCAACATCCGATGTGATCGTCGGACGAAACCGGAGTCGACCGCCTGATCCATCCAGTCGAACAGCGACGCCCAGTAACGCTCGACATCGAGCAGGACCACCGGCTTGCGCACCAGCCCGAGCTGGTTCCAGGTGAGCAACTCGATGACTTCCTCCAACGTGCCGAAACCACCGGGAAGCGCAATGAACCCGTCGCTCAGCTGCTCGAACCGAGCTTTGCGCTGGTGCATGTCGGGCACGACCTCCAGCGCAGAGAGTCCGCGGTGGGCCACCTCGGCCGACACCAGCTGATCGGTGATCACGCCGATCACTTCACCGCCTGCGGCGATCGCCGAGTCGGCCATCACCCCCATCAGCCCCACACGACCGCCCCCGTAGACGAGGGTGATGCCTCGACGAGCCATCGCCTCCCCCAGGCCATGAGCAGCGTCGCGGAACGCAGGCGCGACCCCGGCGTTCGATCCGCAGTAGACGCACAGGCGCGCCGGACGCGTGGGTGATTGCGACATCGGCATGCGCTCAGCCTGGCACAGGTGGATGTGACTGTTGCAACGGCTTCCGGCTGACCGAGGCTGTCGGCGAGAGGGCTCACTACAGTTCCCCGCTGTGACTGCACCAGATCTCCACGCCGCTGCCGACGTCATCGAACTCGCTCATGCGGTCGTCGGCAAGGCCATCCGCCACCTTGCTGCGACGGGTGGCCCCGATCAGCACCAGACACTCGCCTACGACCTGGCTCATGCAGCAGCACAGGTGGAGACGGCGCGCTCGTTGCTCGACTACGGCGGCAAGGGCGACGTCGAGGCCAGGATCACCTGCGCGTTCGCCGCCGACATGGTCCACGACCTCATCTCCCACCTCACCGGACGCGAAGCGCTCTGGGGAGTCGAGGCAACGCCGCTCGCCGCGACGCACGGCTTCCTCGCCTCCTACCGTGACCCAGCCTTCATCGCCTCCCTGGCGACCACCCCGGGGCCCCGCCACCTCGACGGCGAGTACGAGATGGTCCAGGACGCATTCCGTTCGTTCGCCGACAACGAGATCGCCCCGCGCGCCGAGCACGTTCACCGGTACAACGAGGATGTTCCCGAGGAGATCATCTCCGGCCTCGCCGACATGGGCGTGTTCGGCCTCAGCGTGCCGGCCGAGTACGGCGGCTTCAGCGAGGGTGGCGACGGCGAGTACATGGGCATGGTCGTGGCCACCGAGGAACTCAGCCGCGGCTCGCTCGGCATCGGCGGCTCGCTGATCACCCGCCCCGAGATCCTCACCCGTGCGCTGGTGAAGGGGGGCACCGAGGCACAGAAGCAGCAGTGGCTGCCGAAGCTCGCGTCGGCAGAGGTGATGGCCGCAGTCGCCGTCACCGAACCCGACTACGGCAGCGATGTCGCCGGCCTGAAGGTGACCGCCACCCGCGCCGAAGGCCCAGGCGGGTCGGCCGGCTGGGTGATCAACGGGGTGAAGACCTGGTGCACCTTCGCCGGGCGCGCCGATGTGCTCATGCTGCTGGCCCGAACCGATCCCGATCGCAGCAAGACCCACCGCGGGCTCAGTTTGTTCATCGTGCCGAAGCCCCGCGGCGAGGCACACGGCTTCGAGTTCACCCAAGACGCTCACGGTGCCTTCTCCGGCGGCAAGCTCGAAGGTCGTCCGATCGACACCTTGGGTTACCGCGGCATGCACAGCTACGAAATCGCGCTCGACAACTGGTGGGTGCCGGCAGAGAACCTGATCGGTGAGTCCGATGGGCTCGGCAAGGGCTTCTACTACCAGATGGGTGGTTTCGAGAACGGTCGCCTGCAAACGGCCGCACGGGCGGTCGGCGTGATGCAGGCCGCCTACGAAGCTGCGCTCGACTACGCCCAGAACCGCACGGTGTTCGGCTCGCCGATCGGCGACTACGAGCTCACCCAGGTGAAGCTCGGTCGCATGGCGGTGCTCATCCAGGCCGGCCGTCAGTTCTCGTACTCGGTCGCCAAGCTGATGGCAAAGGGCGAGGGTGCCATGGAAGCCAGCATGGTGAAGGCGTACGTGTGCAAGGCCGCCGAATGGGTGGCGCGCGAGGCGATGCAGATCCACGGCGGATTCGGTTACGCCGAGGAGTACCCCGTGAGCAGGTTGTACGTCGACGCGCGGGTGCTGAGCATCTTCGAAGGGGCGGACGAGACGCTGTGCCTGAAAGTGATCGCCCGTCGCTTGTGCGACGCCTCCAGCGTCTGATCTGCTCGCTCTGGTTCGCGGCGAAGCGCGCCGGTAGGGTGTCGCTCACCGGTCGGCGGACTGGATGGAGGCGACATGACATCGAAGGGGATCGATCGGCGACAGTTCGTCCGCAGCCTGGTGGCCTCCGCGGTGGTCGCCGGTGCGGCCGGATCGCTGCGCGCCGCCTTCGCCGGTGCCGCGACGATCGCGGGCCCGGGTCCCTATGGTCCACTGAGCGGTCCCGATGCCAACGGCATGCTGCTCCCCGCAGGATTCACCAGCCGTCTGCTCGCCACTTCCGGCGACGTCGTCGCGGGCTCGACGATGCCATGGCACGACGCGCCTGACGGGGGCGCCTGCTTCGCTGCACCTGGGGCAGGTTGGGTGTACGTCTCCAACTCCGAAGTCGCCGGTGCCGGCGGTGGCGCGTCGGCGCTTCGCTTCGACGGCAACGGCACCCTGGTCGGGGCACACCGCATCCTGAGCGGCACGACCCGCAACTGTGCCGGTGGCCGAACGGTCTCCGGCACGTGGCTCTCCTGCGAGGAGAACGGCAGCGTCGGCCAGGTGTACGAGTGCGCTCCGCTGACCGCCGGGCAAGGCGTTGTCCGACCAGGCCTCGGTTCGTTCAACCACGAGGCGGCCGTCGAGGATCCGGTGTCGCACGCCGTGTACCTCACCGAGGACGACCCGGTCGGTCGGCTGTATCGATTCGTGCCAGCGGTCGCCGGAGACTTCTCCACCGGCCAGCTGTTCGCTGCCTCGGTCACCGGTGGAACGGTCACCTGGATCCCCACGTCGTCGACCTCGCCGGACCGACAGGCGGCGACCACTGCGTTCAACGGCGGTGAGGGGCTCTGGATCGAAGGTCGCATCCTGTACATGACCACCAAGGGCGACCGGCGCGTGTGGGAACTGCAGCTCGACGCGCAGACGATCTCGGTGCTCTACGACGCTGCCGTCACACCGGGCGCGGCGCTCAATGCCGTCGACAACTGCACCGTGCACTCCCCGTCGGGCGATGTGTTCGTGTGCGAGGACGGGGGCAACATGGAGGTGTGCCTCATCGCCGCGGGCGCGCCCGACCGTGAGGTCGCGCCGTTCCTCCGCATCATCGGTCACGATGCCTCCGAATGGTGTGGCGTCGCCTTCTCGCCCGACCAGACCCGCATGTACGTCAGTTCGCAGCGCGGCACCGACGGTCGGGGCCGCACGTTCGAGATCACCGGTCCGTTCCGAACCACGACGACGCCGCCGGTGGGTCCCGTGAGCGTGACCGCGGTCGCGATGGCCAGCGCCTGGGCCTACAACGACCTCGGGCTCGACCTCGGCACCGGCTGGCGCGCACCCACCTACGACGACACCACCTGGAAACGCGGCGCCGCAC
>JANNQK010000258.1:0-5120 GCA_031400715.1 Actinomycetes bacterium
AACCCGGACTCGGGCACCTCGAGCAACCGGAGCTCGCGTCGGACCTGGCGATGGCCCGCGACTTCGACCTCGGGATGATGGGGCCACCGCTGTCGATCTCGATGGATTTCGTCGCCAACGGCCTGGTGCAACTGGTGATCGGGATCGCCGCGGCCATCCTGCTGTTCGGTTTCGCCTGGTGGGCGCCGATCGTGCTGGTGCTGGCATGGGGTTGCACACATTGGCTCTTGCGCGAGAGCGGGGTGTGGAAGGACCGCAACACCGACGACGTGCGCACGGCACAACGACACGCCGACTACGCATACCGCCTGGCCGTCGACGCTGCCCCCGGCAAGGAGCTGCGCCTCTTCGGCCTGGCCGGTTGGGTGATCGATCGCTTCGTCACCACCCGCACTCGCCTGTACGACCTGCAGTTCCAGGCGACACGTTTGCGCGAGAAGTCGGTCGCGCTGTGCCTGGCGATCGTGATCGCCGCCAACGTGGTCGTGTTCTGGATGATCGCCAGGGCGTCGATCGACGGCGATCTGTCCACCGCCCGCGTCGTCGTGTTCGTGCAAGCCGCGATCGGGGTGTCGGCGCTCGCCTTCGGAGGTTTGAACTGGGCGCTCGACGGCGCATCCGCGCCGGTGGCAGCGCTCGAGCGGCTCGAGGCCGCGGTGGGCCCCGCAGGAGCGCTGACGCCCGGACGGGGCGACCAGCCGGGGGAGAGGGCGCCAGAGCTGCGCTTCAGGGACGTCTCCTTCTCGTACGCCGAGGGCCGATCGGTCCTCGGCGGCTTCGATCTCACCGTGCCGGCCGGATCGTCGATCGCGATCGTGGGCGTCAACGGTGCAGGCAAGACCACGTTGGCCAAGTTGCTGTGCCGCCTGTACGACCCGACGGCGGGGACGATCGAAGTGGACGGCACATCGCTCACCGACCTCGACCCGAGAGCGTGGCGCCGCCATGTCACCGCCGTGTTCCAGGACTTCATCCGCTTCGAGTTGTCGCTCAGGACGAACGTGGCACCGGCCGGCGCCCCCGACGACGTGATCAGATCCGCGCTCGCCGATGCGGGTGCGAGCGACCTGGCAGGAGGCGATCTCGACACGATCCTGTCGAAGGGATACCCGGGTGGCACCGACCTCTCGGGCGGACAATGGCAGCGCATCGCGCTCGCTCGAGCGTTGTGCGCGGTGAAGATGGGTGCTGGCGTGCTCCTGCTCGACGAACCGACCGCACAGCTCGATGTCAGGGGCGAGGCCGAGATCTTCGAACGGGTGCTCGCGGCCGCCCGGGGCACCACAACCGTGCTGATCTCGCACCGGTTCTCGACCGTGCGCCTGGCCGACCGCATCGGTGTGGTCGAGGGTGGCCGCCTGATCGAACTCGGCAGCCACGACGAACTGATGGCCGTCGGCGGTCGATACCGCGAGATGTTCGATCTGCAAGCATCCCGCTTCGCCCTCGACGATGTCGGGGTCGAGCCGGAGTACGACGAGGACGGCCGGGAGGTGGTCCGTGAGCGGCTCTGACCACCACCCCGACGACGACCTGCCCAAGGCGTTCCACTCGCTGTGGCGCACCTTCCAACTGGGCATGCGTGCCGAGCCACGGTTGTTGGTGTTGTCGCTCGGCCTCGCCTTGCTGATGATGCTGCCCGACGCGCTGCTGGCACTCTGGCTGGCATTGTTGGTGGGAGGCATCGTCGACGGAAACGACTCCCGGGTGACCGCCGCCGCCATCGGGCTGGCGATCAGCTCGACCGCCACGTGGTACCTGAGCGTGCTGTCACAACGGGTGCAACGTCGATTCCGTGACCGCATCGCGATCGCGCTCGAGTCGCACGTTGCCCGACTTCAGGCGTCGGTTCCCACCATCGAGCACCACGAGCGTCCCGAGCACCTCGACCGGTTGGCGATGCTTCGCGACCAGGTGTTCGCGCTCGACCACATGTTCATGTCGCTGTTCACCACGCTGGGCTGGGCGTTCCGATTGGTGATCACCGGAGGACTGCTCGCCTCGGTGCATCCGGCGCTCATCTTGTTGCTCCTCGGGGCCGTGCCGGCCTTCGTGACCTCCACGTGGAGACCCGCCGTGGAACGGCAGGTCGAGGAGTCGGTGATCGCCAACACGCGCCTCAGCCGACACCTGTTCGTGCTCGGCACCACGGCCGCACCGGGCAAGGAGATCCGCGTGACGGGCACCGAGGACTGGGTGAGGCGTGAGCGGCGCGATGCCTACGACCGGTGGTACCGCCCCGTCGCGCGGGTGCGCCTGGCGACCGCGCTGTGGCATTCGGGCGTGTGGGCCCTGTTCGGCATCGGGTATGTGGTGGCGGTGGCGTTCGTCGCCGCTGGGCTCGACAGAGGCGTTGCCGATGTGGTGTTGGTGATGGCGGCCGGAACCCGCTTGTCGTCGTACATCGGTGCCACCGCTGACGAGCTCGGGTTCCTGCGTGGATTCTGGCTCGATGCGTCGCGCCGGTTGGTGTGGCTGGAGGATTACGCAGCCGCGCGCAACGTCCATGCAGGTGCGGTCGCACCGCACCGACTGGTCGATGGCATCCGGTTCGAACACGTGTCGTTCGCCTATCCCGGTACCGACCGGTTGGTGCTCGACAAGATCGACCTGCACCTGCCGGCAGGATCCGTGGTGGCGGTGGTGGGCGAGAACGGCGCCGGTAAGAGCACGCTGGTGAAGCTGCTCGCTCGTCTGTACGCCCCGACGGACGGGCGGATCACGGTCGACGGGGTCGATCTCGCCCAGATCGCCACCGAGCAGTGGCGCGAACGTCTGGCCGGGGCCTTCCAGGACTTCTTCCGCTTCGAGCTCCCGGCACAACAGGCTGTGGGCCTGGGTCACCTGCCCCGTCTGGACGAGCGGACGGCAGCCGAGACAGCCGTCGATCGTGCAGGTGCGAACGACGTCATCGATCGTCTCGCGCTCGGACTCGACACTCAGCTCGGCGCGACCTGGGAGGGGGGAGCGGAGGTGAGCTTCGGGCAGTGGCAGAAGCTCGCTCTGGCCCGCGGATTCATGCGTGACGACCCGCTGCTGCTCGTGCTGGACGAACCGACCGCTGCCCTCGACGCCGAGACCGAGCATGCGCTGTTCGAACGATTCGCCGAGGCGGCCCGCGCCGACACCGACTCGGGTCGCGTGACCGTCCTGGTCTCGCACCGGTTCTCCACCGTGCGGATGGCCGATCTGATCGTCGTGCTCGACGGCAACAGGGTGGCCGAGGTGGGCAGCCATGCCGAGCTCATGGCCCTCGACGGCCAGTACGCGTCACTGTTCCGGATCCAGGCCTCCGCCTACCGGTCCTGACACTGCCTGTTCACCGTAACGAGCGCGCCTGCTCTCGGCGACGAGCACTTCCATCTCACCCTTCTTCCGGGCGATGATCCACGGCACGAAGATCGCGAACCACAGGCCGGCGAAGCCGACGACCGCGCTCCCGGCGATGGCCATCGGCATGTCGACTGCACCTTCGACGGTGTTGCCGACGCGTCGGTCGGTGCTGCTGACCAGGCTCGCGATCGAGTGTTCGAGCGCCCACTCGCGGGCAGGCGTTGCCAGCAGCACGAGCATGCCGATCGCGTAGAGCGACATCAGGCCGCCGATGATCCGCATCTTGGTCATTCCCGAAGGCTACGCGTCGTCGAGGTGCTCCCCGGGGCCGACCCGCCCGCTCCCGAGCGGCTCCGGAACGGTCGGAAGGATCAGACGAACGTCGCCCACTCGTCGAGCGGCATCCGCTCGCTGCGGAGGGCGTTCACCGGCGCGTTCGGATTGTGGTGGCCGATCGACATGCCGCAGAACAGCATCTCCTGCTCGGACGCACCGACGAACCCGCGGATCGCCCCGTGGCGGACAGACCAGTACTCCTGCGCGCACGTGGCCAGGCCGCGCTCGACAGCAAGCAGCATGAAGGTCTGCAGGAACATGCCCAGATCGCTCCACTGCGGCGGACCCATCTGGCGATCGACGAAGCAGAACAGAGCCGCCGGTGCGCCGAAGAAGTCGGCGTTCCGGGCGAACTGGGCAAACCGGGCTGCCTTGTCCTCTCGAGGGATGCCCAGCAGGGCATACATCTGCTCGCCGATGATGAACCGGTTGGTGCGATACGGCTCGGACAGCTCTTTCGGATAGATGTCGTACTCGGTGGGCTCGAGCGGCGGTTGCGTGGGCAGGTACTCACGCAGGCGACTCATCGAGTCACCGTTCACCACGTAGACACGCCATGGCTGCAGGTTTCCTCCGCTGGCGGCTCGGGATGCATCGCTCAGCAGGTCGCGAAGCACGTCGTCGTCTATCGGCGTGTCGAGATAGTCACGGATGGATGAGCGCTGGTGGACGGCGTCGACGACGTTCATGGATCAGACCGTAGCGTCACACGACCGACGACGCCCGAGTAGGACTCGGGTCAGGCGCGCATCCTGAGGCCTTCGGGGTCGAGGACGGGGTCGTGGCGGAGCGTCGCCGGGCGGCGGCGACCGATGATCTCGATCTCGAAGCCCGTCCCCTCACTGACGCCATCGCCGCTCTGAGGGGTCGCGAGCGAGGTGGGGATGTACCCGAGGGCGAGCGAGACGCCGGAGTAGTGGGCGTATCCACCCGAGGTGATCCAGCCGACCACCTCTCCGTCGTGCCACACCGGCTCGTCACCGATCACATCAGCGGGCGCCGAGGGATCGACCTCGACGGTGAACATCACCAGTTTGCGCTGCGGACCGCCTGCCGCGATCTCGGCTTCGACGGCGGCTCGACCGATGAAGTCGTGATCGAACTTGAGCACGCGGTCCATGCCGGCCTCGAGGGGTGTGTAGATCGGGCGGTACTCGCGGAACCAGGTGCCGAAGTTCTTCTCGAGCCGCATGGTGATCAACGCACGGAAGCCGAACAAGCGCATGTCGAACTCCTGACCGGCTTCCCAGATCAGATCGAACAGGTAGCGCTGATACTCGGGCTGGATCCAGATCTCGTAGCCCAGATCGCCGGTGTAGGTCATCCGGCTCAGCCACACCGGCGCCATGCCGATGTTCACCTTGCGGAACGCCATGAACGGGAAGTCCTTGGTGGCGAGCGAGGTGTCGGTCAGCTTCTGTAACACGTCGCGCGACCGGGGGCCGGCGACA
>JANNQK010000259.1:0-15114 GCA_031400715.1 Actinomycetes bacterium
CCGCGACGAGCTGGGCATCGGTGAACGCGGCTTCGGGCTCCTCCTCGGACTGATGGGCATCGGCGCGATCCAGCGATACACCCCGTTCACCCGGCCGAACAGCTCGTCGGGGATCGCTTGTTGCCGCAGCGAGATGGTGACCACGTTCCAGACCGTCGCTGCGAGCGCCTCGATCGAGACGACGATCGCGACGAACCAGGCGTGTGGATACAGCGGCACCGCGAGCAAGGTGAGCACCCAGGTGCAGATCGCCCCGTAGATGCACTGCGTCTGGCCGATGCGGTTGACGATCCGGTCGCCGACGAGACCACCCACGATCGCGCCGATGCCCATCAGTCCGAGGAGGAGCCCGAAGCCGCGTTCACCGATGCCCAGCTCGTCGCGGGCGAACAGGACGAAGACCGCCTGCGGCATCTGGAACGCGAGGTTGCTCAGCGCCAAGGAGGCCGCGATCGAGCGCAGCAACGGCTGTCCGCGCAACCAACGCATGCCGGTGCGCATCTCGGCGTACAACGATGCGGTCTGTTGTCGAGGTGCCGTCGCCGGGTTGAAGTTCCCTGAGATGCCCATCACGAGGAGCACGGCGACGACGAACGAGGCGGCGTCCAGGCCGAACGGCAGTGCCACGGCAGCGGTGAAGAGCACCGAGCCGAGGGGTGTGCCCACGAAAAGGCTGGCGGTGACGTCGACCGAGTACTTGCGGCCGTTGGCCTTCTCCAACAGCTCGTCCGGCACGACGGCTGGAAGCATCGCCTGCGACGCACTGTCGAAGAACACCTCGGCTGTTCCGAGTGCGAGCGCGATGATCCACAACATCCAGATCTGGATGACGTCGAAGGCGACCACGATCGCCAGCACGCCCACGATCACTGCTCGCATCGAATCGGTGATCACCATGATCCGTCTGCGGTCGTAGCGATCGACCATCGCTCCGATGGGAAGGGCGAACAGCAGCCAGGGAAGCAGCGAGGCAGCGGCGACCAACGAGACGCTGATCGCATCGCTCGACAACCGCAATGCGAGCAACGGCAGTGCGGCGAAGAAGATGCCATCGCCCAGGTTCGAGATGCCGCTTGCGACGAGCAGTCGCCAGTACCCGGCGGACAAGCGGTCGGTCGATGGGGGCGTCATGAATCCGTCAGGCCCGCCAACCGTTCGAACGCACCGGGCAGATCGGGGTATCGCTTGGTGGACGCGCCGCCGTCGACGGAGAAGAACCCGGCGGAGACGAGCGTCGACTGCGGACCCACGAGGAATGCGACCATGTCGGCGATGTCGGTGGGCTGGGCAAAGCGACCCACGGTGGTGTTCTCGACGAACTCTTCGACGACGCCCGGGACCATGAAGAACGCAGCGGTCGCGTTCGTCTCGACGAGGCCGGGAGCCACCGTGTTGACGCGGATGCCACGATGGCCGAGCTCCATCGCGGCGACCTTGGTGAGCATCGCCACGCCCGCTTTTGCGGTGCAGTACGCCGACATGCCCTCCGCTGGTTGGATCGCGTTCAGCGAGGCGATGTTCACGATGCTCCCGCCGTCGCGCATCATCCGGCCGGCGTGCTTGAGGGTGAGGAACACCCCGGTGAGACACACATCGATGATCTCCTGCCAGGCCTCGAGCGGATGATCGACGATCAACCCATATGCGCCCTTCCCGGCGTTCGCGACGGCTGCGTCGAGCCCTCCATGCGCCTCGGCGAGATCGGCGAGCGCGGCGACCGACGCCTCGTCGGTGACGTCGCATCGCTGTGCGATCACTCGATCTCCGTGGGCGTCGCGGAGTGAGTCGAGTGCGCCCTCGTCGATGTCCCCGGCGATCACGAGCGCGCCGTCGGCCACGAACCGATCGGTGATGCCTCGGCCGATGCCGGCTGCAGCGCCGGTCACCAACATCACCGGCTGACGTGCGTGGGGTCCCATCGAGGCGACGTTAGCCCTCCGACCTCTCACGACCGGATGTCAGCCTGGCGCGCACAACCTTGCCCAGCGCCGTTCGCGGCACGACGTCGATCACGACGATCTCCTTCGGCGCCATGAACGTCGGCAGCCGCTCTGCCACCGCAGCCCGCAGTCGGCTCAACGATGGCGGATCGGCAGCGTCGGCCGGCACGATCCACGCCACCACTCGCTGGCCCCACTCGGGGTCGGGGACACCGGCGACAGCTGCGTCGGCCACACCTGCCGCCTCGCGGAGCGCCGCCTCGACCGTCTCCGGCCACACGTTCTCGCCCCCGGTGATGATCAGGTCGCCGCGGCGACCCGCGACGTGCAACCTCCCGTCGGATCGCCACTCGCCGAGGTCTCCCGTTGCGAGCCAGCCGTGGTCGTCGAGTGGAACCGTGCCGTCGCGATAGGCGCGCGTCAGCATCGGGCCGCGCAGGAAGATCTCGCCCTCGCTCTCGCCCTCGCCCTCGCCCTCGCCCTCGCTGCCGGTGGAGCTGGTGCCGATGCTGCCGATTCGAACCTCGACGCCGTCGAGGGGGCGCCCGTCGTACACCACTCCACCGCCGGATTCGGTGAGGCCATAGGTCGTGACGCAGTTGGCAGGGCGGTCGGCGGGGGGACGGCTGCCGCCCAGCAGGATCAGGCGGAACAACGCGGGGTCGATCCTGGCCAGTGCGGTCGGTACCAGACTCACGAGCGTGCAGCCCTGCCGAGCGGCCGCCGTGACCGCCCCTGCCTCGAAACCGGGCAGCACCGTGAGCGGCGTGCCCGCGGCCCACGCCTTCGTGAGCACCGAGAAGCCGCCGATGTGAGCGAGAGGAAGGCACGCCAGCCAGTGGTCGTCGGGCGACACGCCCAGGCGAGCGCTGGTGGCCGCAGCAGACGCGTCGAGTTGAGCGTGGGTGAGCACGACGCCCTTCGGGCTGCCGGTCGACCCGCTGGTGGGCATCACCAAGGCATCGCCGTCGTCGACGCCGCGGCCGTTCGGCACCGTACGCTCTCCATCGACGTCCACGATCGCGGCGGGTGCCATCGAGTCCAGGAGCGCCAGCCGCGCAGCCACCGGGAGTCGCTGGTCGATCGGCAGCACTGCATCGCCGGCGGTCCATGCTCGACGAACGGCTGCGACGAACGCCTCACCACCAGGCAGGTCGATCGCGATGAGACGGGGCATACCTGCAGGATAGGGATCGGACCGCATCGCTCGGAGCGGTCGGATGGCTTGGTCGTGCGGTCGGTTGCGACGGCGGTCGAAGGCCGGTGGCTTCGGTGCCGGGTGTCAGACTGGACGTGCATGGTCGTTTCGAGATGAGCACCCCGATGAGTACCCCGAAGAGCACCCCGAAGAGGACACCGATGAGCACGTGGCTGGCCGGTGCTCGGCCGCGCACGCTGCCGGCCGCGGTCGTGCCGGTCGCGCTCGGAGCGGTGGTCGGTGTCGGACACGGAAGCGCGCGTTGGTGGACCGTCCCGTTGGCGATGATCGTCAGCCTGGCGCTGCAGGTGGGTGTGAACTATGCCAACGACTACAGCGACGGCGTCCGCGGCACCGACGAGGTTCGGGTGGGTCCGATGCGGCTGGTCGCGAGCGGGGCGGCGTCACCGGGCGCCGTGAAGCGCGCTGCATTCGCAGCGTTCGGCGTGGCGGCGATGGTCGGTCTGGTGCTGGCGGCCGCCACGTCGTGGTGGTTGCTCGCGGTCGGTGTGGCCAGCATGCTCGCCGGCTGGTTCTACACGGGCGGAGCACATCCGTACGGGTATCTCGGGCTCGGCGAGGTGTTCGTCTTCGTGTTCTTCGGGCTGGTGGCCACGGTGGGCACCACCTTCGTCGTGATCGAAGAGCTGCCCGCCCTCACGTGGGTCCTCGGCGGCGTCGCCGGCAGCTTGGCGTGCGCCCTGCTCGTCGTGAACAACCTGCGCGACATCCCCACTGATCGCGAGGTGGGCAAGCGGACCCTCGCCGTCCGTCTCGGTGACCGCGCGACACGTTGGCTCTACGTCGCGCTGGTGTGTGTGGCATTCGGGTTGGTCGTGGTCGCTTCGTCGATCGGCGCGTGGGGTGCGCTGTTGGGATTGGCCGCGATCGCTCCTGCAGTCGTTCCCGTGCGGGCAGTGCAGCGGGGCGCTACCGGTCGCGACCTGATCGCCGTGCTCGGCGCCACGGGCAAGGTGCAGCTGGCCGTCGGGACACTCGTCACGATCGGCATCGTCCTCACCGCCTGAGATCCTCAGCGTGTGAGGTCGTCAGCGCTTGAGATCGTCAGCGCTTGAGGAAGGTCTCCAGGCGGGTGATCACCTGCATCGGTTGCTGGAGGTGGGCAGCATGTCCTGCGTCGTGGATCACACCGAACGATCCCTCCGGCACGCTCGCCGCCAGCCGTTCGGCCAGCGGGATGAACTTGGGGTCGAGGCTGCCGGCCATCGCCAAGACCGGCATGTTCAGTTCGAGCAGGCGGTCCCAGAGCGAGACCTGTGTGCCGACGCCGCTCAGCCGCAGGCTTCCGGCCAGACCATCGGCGGTGTTCCCGTGCCGGTCCGACCGTTCGGCCTCGTCGATCACGAGTCCGGCGAACAGCGGTTGGGCAGCCCATTCGTCGATGAAGCGCTCGACGCCGATGTCGATGATCCGCTGTGCGAGTTGATCGTCCGCAGTGCGCCGGGCGGCGCGCTCGTCGTCGTCGACGATGCCTGGATTGGCACCGATCAGCACCAGTCGATCGACGATGTGCGGGTACATCAAGGCGAGATGCAGGCAGACGCGCCCGCCCAGGCTGTACCCGACGTAGGTGGCCTCGCCCGTGGTCGAGGCCAGCAGATCAGCGGTGCGCCGCAGATCGGCTCGAACCGCGCTCGATCCGCCATGACCCGGGAGATCGACGAGTGCGACGTCGTACTTCGGGCCACCGGAGCGGCCCGTGGAGTTGCCGGCGAAGTGCTCGGCCACGTGCTCCCACGACCGCGAGGTCTGCGTGAAGCCGTGCACGAAGACCAACCGTGGCCCGGAGCCACGACGTCGTGCCGCGAGCGGTCCGGCGAGCGGCCGCCATTCAGGCATCGGCGGTCGACTCGTCGGCCGGCACCGCAGCGTGCCCGGCCTGTGCCTCGTCAGCGGCGCGGACCCGATCGGCGAGGCGCCTCAACACCTGCACGAAGACGTCGCTCTCCTGGGCACCGGGCACCATCCAGCCCTGACCATGCGGCCCGGCGAACACGAAGGTGGGGACTGTGGTGATCTCACGGTCGCGAGCGACCTGGAGCCACTGCCGAACCTCGGCCGCAGCATCATCGCTGTCGAGAAACGCGAGCGCTCGGTCTCGGTCGAGACCCACATCGGCAGCACAGTCGGCGAGCACGTCGGGGTCGCCGATGTCGAGACCGTCTTCGAAGTAGGCGCGGAGCAGACGTTCCTTCAAGGCCG
The DNA here is from genome assembly GCA_031400715.1 of Actinomycetes bacterium. Lineage (GTDB taxonomy): Bacteria > Actinomycetota > Acidimicrobiia > Acidimicrobiales > Ilumatobacteraceae > VFMC01. The sequence continues at coordinate 5,362 of JANNQK010000259.1, forward strand.
GCTGATGGCGGGTCGCCTCGGTGAGCACCAGGAGTCGATGGGCCAGCAGGGTGTTGGCCCGCAGGGCGCGATCCATGTGGAACTCGATGCCTTCGGTGGCGGCGATCGCGGTGACGTGACCGATGATCTGCTGAGCTCGTTCAGGGCCCCCGAACTTCTTTGCGTACGCCTCCGACACCGGGGTTGCCGCCCCGGGAGATGCCGTTGGGTCGAGCTGATACGGGCGATACACGGCTCGCACCTCGATGTCGTCGCCCGCGGCCTGCAGTTCCGTCAGGGCCTTTTCGAAACGTCGCTTGCCGATGTAGCACCACGGACAGACGACATCGGACCAGATCTCGACCTCGAGCACGGTAGGCATCGATCCCAGACTACGGCCCGTATCGTTCCTGAGGTGTCAGCAGCCGATCGCGCCCGAGTGCACGCCGACGTCCAGGCCACCTTCTGTGCCACCCTGGTCGACCAGTGGGCGCGCGACGGCGTGACCCACGCGATGGTCGCGCCGGGGTCGCGGTCCACGCCGATGGCGCTCGCGATCGCCGCGTGTCGCGACCTGCACGTCGAGGTGTTCCACGACGAGCGGTCCGCCGCCTTTGCCGCGTTGGGCGCAGGCTTGGCGAGCAGACGGCCGGCGCTGCTGCTGTGCACCAGTGGCACCGCCAGCACCCACTTCCACGGCGCCGTAGTCGAGGCCCATCTCAGCGATGTGCCGATGCTGGTGCTCACCGCCGACCGACCGCCGGAGCTCCACGACGTCGGCGCGCCTCAGACCATCGATCAGACCAAGTTGTTCGGCGATGCCGTCCGTTGGTTCCACGATCCCGGCGTGCCGACGATCGACACGTCCCATACCTGGCGCGCACTGGCTCGGCACGCCCAGTCGCGCACGCTGGGGACGAGGTCGGGCCCGGTGCACCTCAACCTGCCCTTCCGCGAGCCGCTCGTCGGTGACGTCGGTGAGCTGCCCGCGGCGCATCTCGGGCCGCTGCTCGTCGAGCAGCCCTCGGTGAAGCTCGGCACGCTCGCGATGCAGCTCGACCGCGAGCGGGGCATCATCGTCGCTGGGCGCGGGGTCGACGATCCGGCCGCGGTGGCGGCGCTGTCCGAGGCGACCGGCTGGCCGGTGCTCGCCGATCCGCGATCCGCGTGTCGAGGCCTCACCAGTGCGGTCACGGCGTTCGATTCATTGCTCCGGCACGAGGGCTTCGCCGCGTCCCATCTCCCCGAGGTGGTCGTCCATCTGGGCGAACCACCTGCGTCGAAGGTGCTCTCGACGTGGCTGGCCGGTTCTGGGGCGGTACAGGTCCGAGTCACGACCACCGACACGTGGAGCGATCCGGTGCACGCGGTCGCGCATCGTGTGCTCTCACCGATCGGAGACTTCTGTCGGCGGTTGGCGAAAGAGCTTCGTGGTGCCGGCGGGAGCGACTGGGTGCAGCGATGGACTCATGTGACCGCGATCGCCGACCGTGCGCTGGCGGCCGAGCTCGACACAGCGGCCGAGCTCACCGAACCGCTCGTCGCCCGGGTGATGTCACGACTCGATGGCCACGTGGTGGTGGCCTCGTCGATGCCCGTTCGCGACCTCGAGTGGTTCGGTGCACCCGACCAGCAGGCCACGGTCTGGTCGAACCGAGGGGCGAACGGCATCGACGGCACGGTGGCGACGGCGATCGGCGTGGCCTCGGTGAGCGGCCGTGCCGTCACCGTGCTGCTGGGCGATGTCGCATTGCTGCACGATGCATCGTCGCTCACGGCACTGGTGCGGCGCAGCGTCGAGGTGAGGATCGTCGTGGTCGACAACGACGGCGGTGGCATCTTCTCGTTCCTCCCGCAGGCGGCTGCACTCGCTGAGGAACGCTTCGAGCAGCTGTTCGGCACACCGCACGGCACCGATCTGGTGGGGCTCGCCGCCGCGCACGGGCTGCGGGCATCCACCGTGGCGACACGCACCGAGCTCGAGGCACGGTTGGCCGAACCCGGATCGCAGCTGATCAGGGTGGCGAGCGAGCGTTCGGCCAACGTCGACGAACACGCCCGTCTGCACGCCGCGGTCACGGCTGCGATGCGCCCGGACTGATCCCGTCGGGTCGGCTGCCGTCGCCGGGCGCGTCAGCCGACCAGCATCAGCGGTCGCAGGTCACGGCCGCACGATTGCGCTGAGCATCGCCTGGAGCTTCGCTTGTGTCTCGGCCAACTCGGCGGACGGGTCGCTCGCCGACACGATGCCGCCCCCTGCCACCAGGCGCGCACTGCGCCGATCAGGCGAGAACTCAGCACAGCGGATGGTGACGGCCCAGGTGCCATCGCCGTGAGCATCAATCCAACCGACCGCACCGCCGTAGCGACCCCTCGTGAAACCTTCGTGGGCGGCGATCAGGTCGAGCGCCTCGTCGCGCGGGAAGCCGCCCAGCGCAGGGGTGGGCGACAGCGCACGCACGAGGGTGATCGCGTTCGGGCGCGGGTCGGACAGCCTGCCTTCCATCGCGGTGGCCAGGTGCTGCACGTTGGCCACCGTCATGATCGACGGCTCGGGTTCCCAGTCGAGATAGCTGCACCACGGCAGCAGGGTGTCGTGGATCATGTCGATGACCACCCGGTGTTCGACCTGGTCCTTCGTGCTGGCGATCAGCCGCGCCGCAGCGTGTCGATCGGTGTCGGGATCGCCGGTCCGTGGCGCGGTGCCGGCCAGCGGGTGCGACCGCACCACGTCTCCGGTCACCGCAACGAGGAGCTCGGGCGAGGCGCCGACGAGGCCGTCGATGGAGTATCGGTGGCTGCTCCCGAACGAGGCCTTCAATCGCAGCAGCACCGCGTACACGTCGATCGGTCGATCGCTGTGCACGCTCACCTCGCGAGCGATCACGGCCTTCAACAACGCGCCGGAGCGCACAGCGTCTCGTGCCGCCCGCACTGCGTCGAGATACCGCTCCACGGGTGTGAGCGGGGCCACCTCGAACCGCTGTGCCGATGGTGTCGGGCGGGCGACTGCGCCCAGCGCGGGCGGAGGCTGATCACCACCATCGATCGTGGTCACCCAGCGTGTGCCATCGGCCGAGACGCCGACGAGGAGCGATGGGATCACCAGACGCGACGGGGCACCTGGCTCGAACGGGATGCTGCCCAGGGCGATGGGTGCTCGACCACCGACGCTGTCGTCGTGTTCGATCGATGCGAGCACGGCGTGCGCCTCGTCGACATCCACGTGAGCGGCGACACCTCGTGCAGCCACTCCGATGCCGTCGCGCACGAACAGGTATCCGTCCCCCCCGGCGATGTCGTCGAGTTCGAGTTCGAGCGCAGGGTCGAGCGGACGGGTGATGGCGCGCATGTCAGTCGCGTGTGCCGACCATCAACTGGGTGAGGCCACCCGACAGCTGACGGTGCAGCGCATCGGTGAACCCGGCATCGCGCAACGACGCGACCATCTCGTCCCGACCGGGGAGGTACGCGACGCTCTTCGGCAGGTAGCGGTACGCCGCACCGTCGCTGAGCAACGCACCGATCTTCGGTACCACCTTGCCGAAGTAGATGTTGTTGCCGAAACGGATGACCGGGTTGCGGGGAATGCCCACATCGAGCAAGGCGATGCGCCCGCCCGGTCGAACCACTCGGCCGAGCTCGACGAAGAACGCCGGCAGATCGACGAGGTTGCGGAGTGCGAAACCACAGGTGACACCGTCGACCGCGCCGTCGGGAACAGGGAGGCGCAGGATGTCGGCCTGCACGCGTGGTGCACCACTGCGATCGGCCTGCAGCATGCCGAAGCTGAGATCGGCCGACAACGGGTGCAGGCCGGCCATGACCAGATCGACGCAGAGATCGCCGGTGCCGCTGGCAAGGTCGAGCACGGTGCTGCCCGCCGGCAACCGGAGCGACGCGACCGCCTTTCGTCTCCAGCGGACATCGAGCCGGAAGGTCATGATCCGGTTCACCATGTCGTAGCGCGGAGCGATCGCGTCGAACATCTGCCGGACCGCGACCACCTTGTCGTTGCCTTCAGGAAGGGTGTCACGGTCCCACGAACGTCGATTCACATCGAGAGGCTAGGTCGGGGCGACGACCTGTCCGCGCTCGGCTGCGGAACTGATCGGCCGGTGTGGCATCTGTGACAGGATCGAACCCATGGGAAGCGAACTGTGGCGACGAGGGGCATTGGAACTCGCGGGGATGATCGCTCGTCGAGAGGTGACGAGCGTCGAGGTGGTCCAGGCCCACCTCGACCGGATCACCGAGGTGAATCCGCAGGTGAACGCGGTGGTGCGTCGCCTCGACGACTCGGCGCTCGAGGCAGCAGCAGCCGCCGATGCGGCGGTGGCAGCCGGCGCGACCCTGGGGGTGCTGCATGGTGTGCCGATGACCGTGAAGGAGAACATCGACCTCGCCGGTACGCCGACCACCAGCTCGCTCGTCGCCTTCGCCGAGGTCGTCGTGTCGACGGATGCGCCGGTGGTGGAACGGATGAAGGCTGCGGGTGCGATCCCGATCGGGCGAACCAACCTGCCCGACCTCGGACTGCGCGTCACCACCGAGTCGTCGCTCCACGGGGCCACGCACAACCCGTGGCAATCGGGGCTCACGGCCGGTGGTTCGAGCGGCGGCGAGGGTGCCGCGCTCGCGACGGGCATGAGCCCGATCGGTCTGGGCAACGACATCGGTGGTTCGCTCCGCAACCCCGCCCACTGTTGCGGCGTCGCATCGATCAAACCGTCGACGGGTGTGGTGCCGTCGGCTGCCACGCTGCCTCCGGAGAACATGTCGATCAGCTTTCAGCTGATGGCCGTGGAGGGGGTGATGGCTCGCCGGGTCGCCGATGTGCGCGCCGGGTTCCTCGCGGTCGCCGGACCACACGAGCGCGACCCGCTCGCGTATCCGGTGCGTCTCGACGATCTCGATCGCAGCCGTCCGCTCCGGGTGGCGCTCATTGCCGATCCCCCCGGTGGCACCACGCACGAAGGGGTCGCCGCAGCCATCCGTCACGCCGCTGATGTGCTTGCTGCGCAGGGTGCCGAGATCGTCGAGATCGCCCCCGACACCTACGAACGCTCGCTGGAACTGTGGGCCGACCTGCTCGGTGCCGACCTGCGCGTCATGAAGCCGACGCTCGACATGGTGATGGGCGACGATGGCCGCCGGTTCCTCGAGTTCGCGATGGAGATCATCGCGCCGCTCGACGTCGACGGATTCGCCAACGTTCTCACCGAGCGTCACGGGGTGATGAAGGACTTCCACTCGTTCCTCGGGCGCCACGACGTGATCCTCAGTCCCACGTGGGCGCACCCACCGTTCGAACTCGGTGCCGACGTGGCATCGCTGGCCGGTGCTCGGGCAACGCTCGACACGATGCGACCGGTGCTCCCGGCCAACCTGCTCGGGCTCCCGGCGGCAGTCGTGCCCGTCGGTACGGCCGAGGGGATGCCGGTGGGCGCTCAGGTGATCGCTCGGCGCTTCGCCGATCTTCGGTGCCTGACCGTGGCGCAGATGTTGGAGGACGCTCTCGGTTCGATCACGCCGATCGACCCGCGCTGAGGATCAGTCGACGGTCAGGCCGCTGGTCAGGCATCTGGTCAGGCATCTGGTCAGGCATCTGGTCAGGCATCTGGTCAGGCATCGATGGCGCGTTGCTTGGCCCAGCGGTAGTCGGCCTTGCCTGCTGGCGATCGCACGATGTCGTCCACGAACACGAAGGCCTTCGGCAGCTTGTAGCGAGCGATGTGCCGCTCGGCCTCGGCGATCAGGGAGGCGGTGTCGGCAGATGCACTCTCGCGCATGCGCACGATGGCCACGACCTCGTTTCCCCACCGTTCGCTCGGCCGGCCGGCCACCACACAGTCGTACACCTGGGGGTGAGCCTTGATCGCGGCCTCGACCTCCTCGGCGAAGATCTTCTCGCCTCCGGAGTTGATCGTGACGGAGTCGCGGCCATGGAGCTCGATGGTGCCGTCGGCGCGCAGCCGTGCGCGGTCGCCGGGCACCGCATACCTGATGCCATCGACCACGGGGTACGTGCGCGCGGTCTTCGCTGCGTCGCCCAGGTATCCGAGGGCCAACCGGCCGCTCTTCGCGAGCCAACCGAGCGCGTCCTCTCCGGGTGCGATCTCTCGATCGAGGTCCTCGGACAGCACATGATTGCCAGGCGAGATCGGGAACGTACCCGTCGTGGCGCCGCCGCCCGCCGACACCTGCGACAGCTGTCCTCCCGCCTCGGATGATCCGAGTCCGTCGACGATCATCAGGGTGGGGAGGTGATCGAGGAACTCGTTCTTCAAACCGGCCGACAGCGGTGCTCCACCGGACAGCAGCACCGTGAGCGACGAGAGGTCGTGCTCGCCATGCGCGAGTGCGTCGAGCAACGGTCGGCCGAACGCGTCGCCGACGATCAGCAGGAAGTTCAGCTGCTCGCGCTCGACGAGGCCCCACACGTCGAGTGGATCGAGTCGGTCGGGCACCGACTGCACGTAGATGCAGCCGCCCGTGTTCCACGTGCGGAAGCTCATCCAGTGCCCGGCACCGTGCATGAACGGTGGTGCGAGCAGTGCTTTCGAGCCACCTGTTGCCTCGGCGACGATGGCGTCGAGGGTGTCGGCGCGGGAGCCGCCGAAGCATTCCACGTTGGCGTCGCCGTTGCGCCACAGCACTCCCTTGGGCATGCCTGTGGTTCCGCCGGTGTAGAGGATGTAGAGGTCGTCGGGGCTCCATGTGACGTCGGGTCGCTCGGCCGACGCAGCGGCGAGCGACTCCTCGTACCACTCGGCACCGGGGAGGAGCTCGTGACCGGATGCGTCGGGCACCTGCAGGATGACGCGCAACGCAGGCAGGTCGGGCAGCACCTCTGCCAGTATCGGCGCGAACTGGCTGTGGACGACGATCGCCTCCGCCGCAGAGTCGGTCAGGAGGTATCGCAGCTCCTCGGCGACGTAGCGGTAGTTCACGTTGAACGGCGCCACGCGAGCCTTGAACGACCCGAGCATCGCCTCGAGGTACTCGTTTCCGTTGTGCAGGTAGATCGCCAGATGGGACTGCCGGCTCTCGTGACCCGCGAGTTCGCTGCGTTCGACCCGTACGCCGAGCCCACGCGACAGAAGGTGGTTGGCCAACCTGCGGGTCCGGTCGGTGATCTGCCCCCACGTGAGTCGGCGGTCGCGGAAGACGAGACACTCCTGGTCAGGACGTGTTGCGGCGATCGCTTCATGCACCTCGGCGACGGAAAACTCCATCCACCGAAGTTACGCAACATGTGTCGGAGGTCACGAATCAGCCGGCGGTACGTGGACCCCGGACGCGATCGCGACGCTGAGTCGTTCGGACCATTGAGGGCGCCACCGGTGGTGGTCGGCGACCACTCGGCGCATCATCGCTCCATGTCATCGATCGTTCGGATGTCCCCGGTGTTCCAGATCCTGCAATGGGCAGCGATCGTCCTGGCAGTCCTCGAGGTCTCGATGAGCGTGCGTTGTCTGGTGTCCTCACGATTCCACCGGAGCGTGCGATGAGCGACCTGGCCGTCACGATGCTGTGGCCACTGGTCGCTGTCGTCCTGGTGTTGTGCGGCGCGACGTTCGCCACGAGCGGTCGCTCCAGTCGTCCGGCGAACATCGATCCGGCACATGCCGATTCGGCGACCATCGGTGCGGCCTCACGCGCTGGACGAAGGGCGGCCGACCGGCTCCCCGGTGACCGGATGATGGTGGTGATCGCCGGTGGCGACACCCACGACACGGTGCGATCGGCGGTGGAAGCAGCACGGCGGGCGGGCACGGGCGTGACCATCGTCGGCGACGTACCGACGGCGGCATCGACGTACGGCCGACTCGGATCGATCGACCGCCTGGTGCCGGAGAGAACCAGAAGGGTCTACGGATGAACTGGCTGGTGGCGACCGTTGTTCTGGTTGCCGTCGTGCCGCTGATCGCCTTTCTGGACGGGCTGGCGCGACCGAACTCCGTGCGCGAGCCGGCGGGTCCGCACTACCGGACCGTTCGTCGAGTCGCCGTGCTGATCGCGTCGAAGAACGGCGCAAGCACCATCGCCGGCGCTGTGGCGGCCGTCGTTCGCGATGGGGTCGACGTCTTCGTCGTGTCCGATGGGTCGACCGACGACACCGTTGCTGTGGCGATCGCCGCCGGGGCGACCGTGCTCGACCTCGACGTGAACGTCGGCAAGCCTGCCGCTCTGCACCGGTTGTACCGGGACTTCGACATCTCCGGCGGCTACGACGTGGTCGCGATCCTCGACGATGACGTCATCGTCGAACCGAACTTCCTCCACGAGGCACTGCTGACCATGACCCCCGATGTGGCGATCACGGTCGGCCGCAATCTCACCGCGTGGCCGGATGAGCATCGGTGGAACGCATTGGTGGCGTCACGGGTGTACGCCTACTGGTCGTACCAACTGATCATCCGTCGATTCCAGTCGCGGTTCGGCATCATGAACTGCATCTCCGGGTCGAACAGCCTGTACCGCACCGAGGTGCTCGATGCGGTGTTGCTCCCCAGCACGCCCTACATCGTCGACGACACCTTCTGGACGCTCGAGACCCATCGACTCGGCCTCGGTCGGATCGTGTATGCGCCGAGGGCGCGGGCGTGGTTGCAGGACCCGTTCCGTTTCGGCGACTGGTATCGGCAGAACCTCCGCTGGATGTGGGGCACGTTCCAAGGGATCATCGGGCACCGGATCGGCTCTCGTGCCAGCCGGTTCCACCTGTCGTACGTGCTCCTCATCCTCCAGTGGGCGGTGTACGTGGTCGGTGCGCCGTTCACGGTGGTCGCCGTCGCGAGGCACCTCGAGGCGAGCACGGTGGCACTGCTCCCTGCCGGATACAGCGCATGGCTCGCCGCCGCAGCGATCGCCACGCGTCGCCCCCGCCTGGTGCTCTTCGTCGTTCCGATCATCGTCCTCGATCTGGTGTATCGGGTGATCTTCATCCATGCCTTCGTGAAGGCGATCCGCCGGCCGACGGTCGAGTCGTGCACCTGGTCGTCGCCCCGGCGCTTTGCACCGGCGGGCACCGCATGAGCCGCATCGCGGCGCGTCGGTCGTCTGCCACGAACGTCAGCCGACAACGTCGAGTATCACACCAAGGAGAATGAGCGATGACCATCGTTGCAAGCTCACCCGTCGGCGTCGCCGCCGGCGAGATGACCGCAGGAGCCTCGGCGGGCGCCGTCACCGGCATCGTCAGCGGTGTCGCCCTGCCGGTCACCGGCGCCAGCGGCATCGTGGCCCTGTGCGGGGCAGCCCTGATCGCGATCGGCGTGGGGTTGCAAGGACTGCGTCGACTCGGCGCCGGCCTTCGCCACTGACCCGGCACCACTGACCCGGCACCACTGACCCGGCTGTTGTCGCCCCGGTTAAGGTGACGGCAATGAGCAACAAGATGATCTTCGGCATGTTCATGCCGCAGGGCTGGAAGATGGAGCTGTCGGGCATCGACGGCGCAGCCGCACAGTGGGACAAGGCCGTCGAGATCGCGATCAAGGCCGAGGAGCTCGGCTACGACTCCATTTGGGTCTACGACCACTTCCACAACGTCCCGCGCCCGGCGCACGAAGCCGTGTTCGAGTGCTGGACCACGATGGCCGCAATCAGCCAACGCACCTCGCGTGTCCGCCTCGGTCAGATGGTCGGGTGCAACAGCTACCGCAACCCCGCCGTACTGGCCAAGATCACGTCGACGATCGACGTGATCAGTGGCGGCCGTCTCGATTGGGGGATCGGCGCCGGCTGGTACGAGAACGAGTACAAGGG
>JANNQK010000260.1:0-81291 GCA_031400715.1 Actinomycetes bacterium
GCGCCAACAGTGTCGCCGATGTCGCCGATGTCGAGCTCGACCCGTTCGGCGACAACGAACGTGCAGCCGGCGCAGCTGCCGGCGCCGCATCCGCGGCGTCTGCTGCGACTCCGCCGCCGCGGCCGGCCAACGGTGTGGTGAGCACGGTGGTCAACATCGTGATCGACATCAACACCATGATCCACGGGCTCGACGAGTTGTTCGGCGGAGCGATGTACCGTCGCACCTCACCACCGTTCGGCACCCGCAAAGCGTTCTGCCAGACCCTCGACGGCGAGTTCATCTCACCCAAGGACGCAGCACTCGCCGCCCTGTACGGCAAGGTCCGCGTCGTCGTCACCGACGACATCGGCCGACCGGTGCAGATGACCAAGACCGGCCGGTTGTTCACCGGCCCGATGCGCGACGCGGTGCTGATGCTGGCAACCCGATGCACCCACCCCGGCTGCACCCGCGAAGTCACCGACTGCCACATCGACCACCTCGTGCCGCACTCAGCCGGTGGCGAAACCGCGGTCACCAACGGTGGCCCGGCGTGCTCGCATCACAACAACTGGCGCTACACCAGCGGCGCCCGAGCCCGCCTGCAACCCACCGGCCGATGGAGCACCCACCGCCCAGACGGCACCGAGATCGCCCCACCCGACTGAGCGCCTCGGCACGAGCTGGCCGAGTGCCGCACGACATTCAAGAAGACATCGAACCACACCGACACGTCGTCTGCTCGAGGCGGCCGATCGTGTTGCGTTTGACCCCGGCGCGCTCGGCGACCCGCTGTACGATCACGTACATGCCTGCGCAGGGAACTCGACGCGGAGGGACCATGGCGTTGGTCGTCACGCGAACCTCGATCGATCGCACCGAGACCATCGACGACGATCTCGATTTCTGGTTGTCGAGGCCCATGGCCGAGCGGATCGCCGCTGTCGAGATCCTTCGCCGACGAGTGTTCGGAGGTGACAGCGGTGCAACTGGATCCCGACTTCAGAGAGTTTGTCGCGTCATTCAACGAACATGACGTCCGCTACCTCGTCGTCGGTGGCTACGCACTCGCTGCGCACGGCCTGCCTCGGGCGACGGGCGATCTCGACGCCTGGGTATGGGTCAACGAGCAGAATGCGGCGCGGATCCTCACGGCCCTGCAGGCGTTCGGGTTCGGCGGCCTCGGGCTCGAAGCCTCGGATTTCGATCACCCCGACTCGGTCATCCAGCTCGGATACCCGCCGTACCGGATCGACATCCTCACGAGCATCGATGGTGTCGACTTCGAGGATGCGTGGGAACGACGACTGTCGATCGACATCGATGGTCTCCACCTCAATGTCATTGGTCGCGATGACCTCCTACGAAACAAGATCGCAGCTGATCGTCCACAGGACCGTGCCGACGTCCATCGGATGAACCGACAGCCACGCCAGGACTGAACGGCCCTCGAACGACCCTGACCCCGCGTGCTCAGCGACGGCGTCAGGCAACCGGGTTGACCCAGGTGATCTTCCAGAACCTCGCGAAGTCGGAATCGGCCGACACCATCGCCACACCGTGTGCGATGCACAGATCATCGAGGTGGTTGATCGCCACCGAGAACGCGATGCGATGCCAGAGGTCGACGCCGCACCCGCTTCGGGAGCGCCTCATCGGCACGTGCCCGGCCCAACGCCGTCTCGTACGGGTCGAGCGCCGTCACCAGGCGATCGAGCTGACCGAGCGCCCGCACCACATTCAAGAAGACGTCGAACCCCACCGAGATCTCGCCCCGCTCGAGACGGCCGATCGTGTTTCGATTGACCCCGGCACGGTCGGCCACCTGCTGAGCGGTGAGCGACTGCAGCTTGCGCCACGTCCGCAACTGGTCGCCGATCTCCACCGCCGCTCGTTCCGTTCGTACCGGTGTCGGTCGTACCACCATCGCTGCTCACCTCCTCCTACAATGCTCGCTACCACGGACATTATCGGTGTATGTGCTCGTTTTGACGAGCATCAAATTGGGCCAAGCCGACGGGCTGCCGCAGCGACCTTCCCCGGACCCGTGCGACAGCGTCCACCGCACCGCCGTTAGCCTCCACGCACATGAGAGTCGTGATCACAGGTGGAGCGGGGTTCATCGGGGGCAACCTGTGCCGGGCGCTGCTCGCCGCCGGGTGCGAGGTGTCGGTGATCGACGACCTCTCCACCGGCAACCGCGCCAACATCGACGAGCTCATCGACTCCCACGACCTGCAGTTCGTGGAGGGCACGATCCTCGACGACACCGCCCTCGACGACGCCTTCGCCGGTGCCGACGCCGTCGTGCACCTCGCTGCGCTCGGCAGCGTGCCCCGCAGCGTGGCCGACCCGCTGGCCACGCACCACGCCAACGCCACGGGCACGCTGATGGTGCTCGAAGCCGCCCGCCGCCACGGTGGGCTGCACACCATCGTCGCGTCGAGCTCGTCGGTGTACGGCAGCAACCCGGTGCTACCCAAGCACGAAGAGCTGGCCACCCGCCCGCTGTCGCCATACGGGGGCAGCAAGCTCGTCACCGAGGGCTACACGCTCGCGTGGGGCAGCTCGTACGGCATGCCCACTTTGGCGTTCCGGTTCTTCAACGTCTTCGGCCCGCTGCAACCCGCGGGCCATGCGTACGCGGCGGTCATCCCCGCATTCGTCCATGCCGCCCTCACCGGCACCCCACTCACCGTGCACGGCGACGGCACCCAGAGCCGCGACTTCACCTACGTCGGCAGCGTGGTGGGCGCCATCACCGACGCCGTGCTGCGCCGCGTGTCGAGCCCAGGCCCGGTGAACCTCGCATTCGGCACCAGGGTCACGCTGCTCGACGTGATCGCTTCGCTGGAGGAGATCGTCGGCCACCCCATCGAGCGCACCCACACCGACAACCGCGCGGGCGACGTCCCTCACAGCCAAGCCGACACCACCCGCTTGCGCGAGCTGTTCCCCGACGTGCAAGCGGTTGCGTTCAGCGAGGGCCTCCGAGCCACCGTCGACTGGATGAAAACCAACTTCTGACGTTCCCGGTCGGGTGGGATCCCATCGGCGCACGAGAGTAGGGTCCGTTCCTCATTGCCGGCGCAAGGGAGCAGCGGTCCGCAAGGGGCCGGTTCAGGCGGGGACGACGACCTTGATCCCCAGCGTCGCCGCCGCCTCGGCCAAGCGCATGTCATAGGTGACCAGGCCTTTGAGGTCGTCGCCCAGATCGAGCGCGGCGGCAAGATGAATTGCTTCGAGCGAGCGAAGAGTTTCCGGCTCGAGCCGTCCCGCAGCTTCGAAGACGGCCGAGGGGACCTCGCACAGCGTGATCGCATCGAGCACGTCGCGAGCGCGTGCCGCACGATCTGGCGCAGCGCGCCGAACGGCTCGCATCAGCTCGGTCCGGACGAGATCGCAGGCGATGGGATCGCGAGGCGTGTCGGCGAGCCACGAGCGAAGCGCCTCGGTCTCGGGTTCGGCCACCACCAGCTTCACCAACGCCGACGTGTCGAGGTAGTACGCCAACGCTCAGAACCTCTCGTCGTCACGCATGGCACGCAGCTCGGCCGACAGGTCGCCCCCCGGCTCGGGCGGCCCCAGCGCGGCGAGGCTCGACCGCGGCGGCCGCGCACGACCCGAGTCGACCAGCGTCTGCACCCGCGACCTGCTGATCGGGGTCAGCCGTGCCACCGGCCTGCCGCGATCGGTGATCGTGATCGTCCCACCAGCTGCGGCCTCTGCCACCACCGCCGATGCATTCTGCTTGAGCGCCCGGATTCCGACCTCACTCATGTGCTACACTGTAGCACATGGGCAGGCTGGAGCCGGTCAGCACGCTTGAGCCCAGCCTCGAAACGCCTCGACCACACCCCGGTGTCGGAGGTGCAGGTGCTGTGAGACGCGCTCTGTTCGCCCTCGTCGCCCTCACGACCCTCGTCGCCGGCTGCTCCGACGACCCGTCAGCGAGCGACGCCGGCACCGCATCATCCGCGACTCCGAGCACCTCGGGCTCCACTGTTGTCTCGTCGTCGCACCCACCCACCACTGTCACTGCGCTCGACCCGACCACCACATCGACAACAACGCCAGCACCGACCACGACTGTCACGCCGACCACCGTCGAGGCCACGGCACCACCCACCACGCTGCCGACAACCACGCCGTACGTGGTGCCTGTGGCCAACGTGAGCGGGGCAGGCTGGGGCGACACCCACGCCACGTATCCGGCCACCGACATCTTCCTCGACTGTGGAGCCGACATCGTCTCACCGGTGAACGGCACCGTCCTCGAGGTGCGGCGCGTGAACGCCTGGGACCCCGCCGTCGACAACCCCGCCACACGCGGGGGACGGTCGATCGCTGTGCGCGGCGACGACGGCGTTCGCTACTACATGGCCCACTTCGAGACGATCGTCGAACCACTCGCACCAGGCGATCGCGTCATCGCCGGCCAGACGCTCGGCACCATGGGTCAGACCGGCCGAGCGTCCGCGTGCCATCTCCACTTCGGCATCTCGCCTCCGTGCGCCGGCAAGGAGTGGTCTGTGCGTCGAGGTGCCGTGTGGCCCTACGTCTACCTGAACGCGTGGGAACGCGGCGAACAACTCAGCCCCGTCGAAGAGATCCGGGCGTGGACCGAGGCCAACCCCGACGCCTGCACGCTTGCGATGGCCGACCCCAACGCCGGCGATTCCTGAACGTCGCCTGCGCTCAGATGGCACGGCCCGCGACGAGCTGAGCGATCGAGGCTGATCGATCACTTGCTGCGGCCAACTCCGCCGCGGTGCGCGCACCGACGGTGTCGGATGTTGCTGTCACTCGCTGCACGGCAACATCCGCATCCGGGGTCCGGCTATCCCGCTGTCAGGGGGCGGGGGGGGTGCGATCGTGGCGCAGATGGCTCGATGATCCGAGCCGCTGACCCTGACCACCTTCGCGTCGCGCACCGCCCAGTCGGCGGGCACCACCACGTGGTCGATGCGCATCGCGAAGAGGCGCCAGAAGGCGTGCTTCGGCGTGGCCTGGAACGTGTTGCCGGCCCAGACCGTGCGCATCACGTCGAGCCGTCCGCGCACCAGGCTGCGGTACTCCGGCTGGCGATCCGACAGGTTGAGATCGCCGGCCACCACCGTGTGAGGCACCGACGCTGCCAACTCGGCCAGGCGCCTGACCTCCTCGCGGCAGACCGCGAAGCGCGCCGTCCCATCGCTCGGTCGCGCCACGATGGTCGGCCGCGGGAGGTGCGCGGCATAGAGCTGGAACGGCGCCGGCGCGTTCACGCGCAGCCACAGCACCTGCCCGAGCAACAGTGGCGACGGCAGGCGTTCGATCGGAAAGCGCGAGTAGACGCCGTGCCCCGTCGCTCCCCCGATGCTGAGCACCTCGTGGTACGGGAAGTGCTCGGCCAGCACCTCATGGGCGCCGGCCCCCAGCTCGCTCACCACCGCCACGTCGGGTTGCTCGGTCAGCAACGAACGCCCTGCTTCGGCCATGTCGGGGTTCCAGTACCAGAGGTTGGCCGCCATCAGCCGCACACCGTCGCCGGCCACGGGGGCCGACACCCGTCGACGCGGCCACCACGTGAGCGTGAGCGCGGCGCCGGCCACCGCCACCAGCCCGATCGCAAGCCACCACGAACCGGTCAGCGCCGTGACCAGAGCTGCCCCGATCGCCACGACACCCACACCCGGCACCGCGATCGCGCTCAGCTCCCACAGGTCGACCAGGAAGCGGCGCACGACCCTGGACGCTACCGGCGCGCTCGAGGCGCGACCCAGCCGCCTCCACCGAACTCAACGCCCCAACGCAGTCAGCTCGACAGGGCGACGACGAGGCTCGCGACGGCCGCCACCGCCACGGCGACGAGTGCGGGACCCACGGTCGGTTCGAGGCCGCCCGTGCGGGCAACCGAAACCGCCGCGATCGAGCCGACGGCCCCGGCGACCCGCGGCGAGCCCACACCCGCGAGCACCCCGACCAGCACGAGCACCAACGGCCACGTCGCGAACAGCGTGCCGACCAGTGCACTGTCGCGACCCGTCGCCCCGAACAGGCCCGACCACATCACCAGTCCGAACACCCCGACGATCAACCACCACGGCATCGAGCGGGCGGCCGAGATCTCCAACGCGATCAACACCACCACGGCGGCGACCACCTGAGGGATCTGATCCGTCTCGGGCACGCAGCAGTAGATCGCGAACTGCGCCACCCCGATCAACGCAGGGATCGACCCCGGGCGGGACATCCGATCCTGGGCGACGGGCATCACCACAGACACCGACACGGTGAGCGCCACTGCGAACAGCACGACGATCGGGCGGTCGTCGAGAGCCGACGCTTCCCAGCTACGTCCCACCGCAACGACCCCGACCGCCATGCCCACCAGCGCCCTCGTCACGAGCCCACCCGCCAGCCGCATCACCCGAGTGAACCACACCGAGCCGGCAACGCATGTCGGATCGCGAGACGGGCGATTCGCACGAAGCGGGAACTAGCCTCGGAACGATGTTGTCCGTCCTCTGCGTGTGCACGCACAATCGGACGCGTTCGGTGCTCATGGAAGGCCTGCTCGCACACCACCTCCGCGCACTCGGGCTCGAGGTCAAGGCGAGCAGCGCCGGGACCATGGCCGATGACGGCCTGGCCACGAGCGAGACGATCAAGATGCTGGGCGAGCGCGGCATCGATCTCCGCGGCCACCGCGGCACCCTGATCGACGACCACATGGTCGAGGCGGCCGACCTCATCGTGACCGCCGAACAGGACCACGTGGTGACCATCGCCTCACGGTGGCCCGACGCCTTCCGGCGCACGTTCACCTTGCCGGAGGTGGTCGCCTGCACGAAGCTCTTCGGCGGACGCCTCGGCGGTCCGATCGGCGACTGGCTCGACGTGCTCGCTGACGGACGGCCGTCGGGCTTCGCCTACCTCGACGATCGCTCGATCGGCGAGATCGTCGACCCCACCGGGCAGGACCGCCGAACGTGGCTCGAGGTGTTCGAGCTGGTCGACGATCTCACGCTGCGGCTCGCCAAGGCGCTCACCTGATGGATTCGCGCCGCATCGTCAAGCAGCTGAGCCGCGCCGCCGACGCGCTGCTCCCGACGCATGGCGGGGTGACCGTGCTGATCTACCACCGCGTCGGCGGCGAGAGCTCCAGTCAGGTCGACCTGCCAACCGACGAGTTCGATCGACACATGGCCCATCTTGCGGAACACACCGACGTCGTCACCCTCGACGATGCCGTTGCCGGCCTCGCTGCGGGCGACGACCTCGGTCACCGTGTGGTGATCACCTTCGACGACGGCACGGCCGACTTCACCGACAACGCCCTGCCCGTGATCGTTCGCCATCGACTGCCGGTCACGCTGTACGCGGCGACATCGTTCATCGACACGCAGACGCAGTTCCCGTGGAACGCCCCTCCCACATCGTGGCCGGCTCTTCGGGACGCCACCTCCACGGGACTCGTCACCGTCGGCTCGCACACCCATTCGCACTGGTTGCTCGACCGGCTCGACCCATCGGCGATCGCCGACGACCTCGCCCGCTCCATCGACCTCATCAGCACGCACATCGGTGTCCGACCGGATCACTTCGCCTATCCCAAGGCACTCCCCGGGTCCGTGCATGCCGAGATCGCCGTCCGACGCCGTTTCACCTCTGCTGCGCTCGCCGCCAGCCGCGTGAACCGGCCGGGGCACACCGACCTGCATCGACTGTGGCGCACGCCCGTGCAGCGAGCCGACGGCTTCGACTTCTTCGTGGCGAAGGCGAACGGCGGTTTGCGACTCGAGGGCGAACTGCGTGCACTCGCAGCCCGGGTGAAGTATCGGGGCGCATCGAGATGACCGAACCCGACGCGCTGCCACCGAAACGACCGGGCGTACCCCGGCTCGTGCATCTCACCACCACCGACATGAGCCTCGACTGGCTCCTCGGGCCACAGCTGCGGGCGTTCGCAGCCGCGGGCTATGACGTGATCGGCATGTCGGCCGCCGGCCCGCATGTCCCTCGTCTCACTGCGATGGGCATCCCGCACATCGACGTTCCGGCCTTCACCCGCTCGAACAACCCGCTGCAGGACCTCAAGGCGTTCGTCCAGGTCGTGAAGCTGCTCCGCTCGATCCGCCCCGACATCCTGCACACCCACAACCCCAAGCCCGGCATCATCGGGCGCATCGCCGGGTGGCTCACACGTGTGCCGCTCGTGGTCAACACCCAGCACGGCCTCTACGCGCAGCCGTCGGACCGGTGGCAGCGGCGCCTGCCCGTGTACGCCGCCGAACGCATTGCAGCCGCGTTCGGCGACGCCGAGCTGGTGCAGAACCCCGAGGATGTCGACACGCTCATCCACACCCTCAGGATCCCCGCACGCAAGGTGCATCTCCTGGGCAACGGCATCGATCTCGACCGCTTCGACCCCGCAGCCGTCCCCGCTGCGGCCCGTGAGGCACTGCGGGCCGAGTGGAACATCGCCGACGGTGAGGTGGTCGTCGGAATCGTCGGGCGGCTGGTCCGCGAGAAGGGGATCGTCGAGATCCTCGAAGCCGCCCATCAGCTGCGCTCCTCAGGATCAGCGGTCCGGTTCGTGATCGTCGGACCCGCAGATCCCGGCAAGTCCGACGCGGTCGATGCCGGTGCCTTCGACCAGGCCGCCGGCGACGGCGTGGTCTTCGCCGGCGAACGCGCCGACATGCCCGAGTGCTACGCGGCGATGGACCTGTTCCTCACCGCCAGCTGGCGGGAGGGCTTTCCGCGCAGCGCCATGGAAGCAGCGGCCATGCGACTGCCCACCGTGGCGACCGACATCCGCGGCAACCGCCAGGTGATCGACGATGGCGTCACCGGCGTCCTGGTCCCCGTACGCGACCCAGCCGGTCTCGCCGGCGGGGTCCGCTCACTGCTCGATCGTCGCGACCAGTGGCCGGCCATCGCGGCTGCCTGCCGCACGCGGGCCCAGGAGCACTTCGACCAACAGCTGGTGATCGACACAACGATCGACGTGTATCGCAGCCGATGACGGCTCAGCCAGGGTGATCGGGCCGGCCATCGGGGTCGGAACGGCCCTGCGGATCGCTGTAGCTCGGGTGATGAGCGACGAAGACGACGTCGACGAGCTGGCCGATGACCGCGCGCCGATCCGCTTCCGTCGCCAGCGGCCCGCCGAGCTCGTCGTTCGTGCGAAACGCCATCGCGTCCCACCTGCCGCCGCGCGAGATCGCCACGCCGGCACAGGGGTCGTCGAGCAGGGCGCTGTTCACCAGCGACCCGACCTGACCGCGCAGGTCGGCGCCAGGGGGCACCACGACAGCGCCGAAGACACCCGCACCGACAGGGGTGAGCGCGACGCGACGCTGACCGTCGAGCAACAGCCAGAACGTCGTTCGGTCGCCGCTGACGGTGGTGACCCGGATCGAGGTGACGGCCCCATGGATGGCTTCGTGGATGTCGGCGATCTCGTGGTCGAGGTCGACGTGGTGGACGTACCCATCGTCGTCGAGGAACTCTCGACACAGCTCACGGGCGACCAGGCTGGCGAGCCCCGCTGCCTCGATGTCGTCGATGCTGCGCGGCGGCTCTTCGAGCATGTCGAGGACGGGGAGCACCGGATCGTCGTCGCCGAGCGACGCCAAGAACTGGATCTCGGCGAACGTGAGCAGCATCCGTCTCCTCCGATCGAGGCCCGACGACCCCACAGTGACCGGCACCAGACCGTGCCGGAGCCGCACCCTGACGTCGACCGGTGAACGTTCGGTCAACGCCCCAGGTCAGAGAACAGAACCGGAGCGGGGGTCGGGACCAGGGTCGGGGCGATCGTCGGGGAGTGCATGCATCGTGACCGTCTGCCCGTGCGACACCCCCGCGCCGCTGAGCACGGTGGGCACCGTTCGGAGCAGGATCCGCAGATCGCCCAGCAGGGTTCGCTGCTCGACGTAGCGCACGTCGAGCGCGAGCCGATCCGGCCAATCGACGAGGTTCCGGCCGCTCACCTGGGCGAGACCGGTGATGCCCGGCTTCACCTCGAAACGGCGATACTCCTGGCCGCGGTATCGATGCCAGTAGTGCTCGGGGAGCGGTCGTGGACCCACCAGGCTGATGTCGCCTCGAAACAGGTTCCACAGAGACGGCAGTTCGTCGATGCTCGACGTCCGCAGCCATCGTCCGAGCCTGGTCAGTCGCTCGGCGTCGAACTCCGGTCCTTCACGACCCGGCTGCGGGTGCCGCATCGTGCGCAGCTTCAACAACATGAACGGGCGACCTGCGAGACCCAGCCGTTCCTGCCGGAAGACGACGCCGGGGCCCATCGACACGCGCACGGCGAGCGCACTCGATGCGATCATCGGCGCGAGGACGACCAAGCCGGCCGCAGCCACGGACACATCGAGGGTCCGTCGCAGCAACTCGGCAGGCTTCACGAGCCGCCGCGCCCGCTCTGGCGAGCAGGCATACCGGTGACCATCGCGCCGTCCGGCACGTCGTTCACCACCACGGCGCCGGCGCCCACCACCACGCGAGCGCCGATGGCGATGTTCGGCAGCACCCTCGCACCGATTCCGATCAACGTGCCCGATCCGATCCTCACGCCACCCGCGATCGCCACGCCTGGCGCAACGTGGACGAACTCGCCCACCACGCAGTCGTGATCGATGCTGGCATTCGTGTTCACGATCGAACCCCGACCGATCGTGGTGCCCGCGTTCACGACCGAGCCCGGCAGCAACGCCGACCCGGCATGCACGATCGCCGTGCTCGACACCATCGCGAAGCGACTGATCGCCGTCTCGGCGGGCAGACCATCGGCATCGCACCGATGCGTCACCGCCGAACGAGCCGCGTTGTCGCCGATCGCCACGAACACCCGATCGACCTCGTGCTCCCGCGCCAATCGACCCAGGTCGGCATCGAGGCCGACCACCGGCACGCCGAGACCGGCGATGCACGTGCCGTCGCTGCTCACCGCTCCGACGACGTGATGGCCGGGGTCGTCCTGGAGCGCCTCGAGACACACCCGGGCATGCCCACCAGCGCCGACGATCAACACCCGAACCGGCCGCTCTTCCACCTCGAGCACAGTAGCCATGTTGATTCGGTGACCGCCGCCCTGTCGCGTGATCGAATCCGATGAGTTGCACCGGCTGGCCACGCCGGCTCGCCACGGTTCGCTCGCGGCGAGCACCTGGGTAGGTCATTCGGCCCCTCCGCCGTTCCTGAGAAGGCTCGCCGTTGAGGGCCGTGTACTCTCGAGATGTGCGGCCGGAGAACCTCCTGACTGTGGGCCTCGTTCGGAGGTACACCGGACGAGCTCGGTCCTCGGCGGGAAGCGGGGATCGATGACGGTCGCGGTCTTGATCCCGACGTATTGCTCGACGTCGACGATCGATGCTGCGCTCGCCTCCGTGGCGGCCCAGTCCGCGCCGCCCGACGAGGTGGTCGTCGTCGACGACAACAGCAGCGACGACACTCCCGAGCGCGTGCTCGCATGGGCAGACCGGCTCCCGATCACGTTGCTCCAGAACCAGAGCAACGTGGGTGTCGGCACCAGTCGCAGGCGGGGCGTCTCGGCGGCGACCAGCGACTTCATCGCTCTGCTCGACCACGACGACGTGTGGTTTCCCGATCATCTGGAAACGCTGACCAGACTCGCAGTCGATCGGTGCACGATCGCTGCACCGCGTGTTCTGCGATGGCTCCCCGGAAAGACGATCGCGTTCCCGGACGACTCGCTCATCCCGCATCAGGAGCACCTCGAGGACGAACTGCTCCGTCGCAACTACATCGTCACGGGTGCGATGTTCCCTCGTGCCGCGTTCATGTCGCTTCGTGTCCACAGTCCTTCAAGGACCGTGGACGACTGGGAGAGCTGGATCCGACTCGTCGTGGAAGCGAACTGCCACATCGTGGTCGCTCGAACTCCAACACTGCTCTACCGGTCGTCACCCACTCAGACGTCGTCGGGGGACGGATGTCTTCTCGACGAGATCGACCTGCTCGAACGGCTGTTGGCCGAACCCGCGTACGGACCACATCGACGCTCGCTGGAGGAGACCCTCGAGCGACGCCACCGCAGGGTGCACCTGCTCGCGGCGTTCGAGCTTGCCGCACAAGGGCACGACTTCGCCGCACGCAAGGCGTTTCTACGGGTCGCCCTGCGCGATCGCTCGCTACGCGGAGGCGCCAAACCTGTCCCCGTCGGAAGCCTGACGCTTCGAGCGCTGCTCGGCTGCCTCTCGCCCCGACGGGCCCTCGAACGCCGCTCCGAGCATCTTTCCGCCTCCGCTGGCTCGGTCCCGACCACGGCCGAGCCGACACCCTTCATGGGGTCATCGACACCTGGCCCCGAACGCCCTTCGAACCTCCACCGACCGTCTTGGAGACACCGTGCAAACCCTCAGTAGCGAAGCAGAATCGACCGCGACCGCCCCACTGCCGACGCCCGCGATCATGCCCCCGACATCCTCACTCCGACGCACCGGGCC
Organism: Actinomycetes bacterium; assembly: GCA_031400715.1. Taxonomy (GTDB): domain Bacteria; phylum Actinomycetota; class Acidimicrobiia; order Acidimicrobiales; family Ilumatobacteraceae; genus VFMC01. Next base: position 12,453 of record JANNQK010000260.1, read on the forward strand.
CCGGCCAGTCACCAGTGCGCTCGTGCTCGTCGGTCTGGCCGCGTTGGGCCTCGGCGCGGGGGTTGCCCAGGGCACTCGCGCTCCCGTGCAGTACGAAACCAGCGTTGCGGTCGAGGTCGGGCAGGTGATGTCGTTCAGCCCGTGGGAAGCCAACCTGCAAACCGCTCGATTCGGACAGGCCATTCTGCGGCCGGACCTCCAGGAGATTGCCGCCGAGCAGGTGGGGCTCGACCGCAGCAAGATCCTCGACATCGCTGCCGAGCAGACGGACGACTCACCGATCGTGCAGATCCGGATGACGGTGGAAGACCCCGACGGTGCCGACGATGCCCTCGTCGCTCTGGTCGATGTCACATTGCGCGACCTGGTGGAGAGCGAGATGGCGCCACAACGGCTGATCGTCGACGATCTCCGGCCACAACTCGACACGGCGAACACCGAGCTGGAAGCCATCTGGGACGCGGTCGACGAGGCGCCGGGCACCGATCTCGCGGGCGCATTCAACCAGGCCCAGTTCAACATCGAGTCTGCGTCCGCCGAGCTCGAAGTGGCATCCGAGCAGTGGAGGATCGACCAACTGCCCGGAATCATCAGCGCATCCCAGGACGAACTCGACCGAATCACACCCGTGCTCGACGGGTGGTACGACATCACGACCCGCATCTCGCAGCTGGAGGGTCAGTTGACCCCGGCAGAAACGCGCCTTCGCCAGCTCGAGCTCGGGCTGGGCGTCATCGAGGGTGGCACTCACCTCAGCGCGATCGAGGTGTCAGAACTTCCCCGATCATCCAACCTGATCCGCTGGGCCGCCGGGGGCACAGCGATCGGCATCGCAGCGGGCCTGGCCGTCCTCGGCGCGATGGCGTTCCTGGGCGCTCGTCGCTCCCGCCGCTGACCGCAGCTCCAACGTCCGCTTCACGCACCATGACCTTGTTGCTCGGCACCCGTCCCATGGACGAATCAGCGCCCCAGCCCGACCACCATCCCGACCACCATTCCGGCCACCATCCCGGCCACCATCCCGACCAGTCGCTGCGATGGCTCGCCTTCGTCGCCGGCTCCGGCTCGCTGTTCGTCACCGGTGGAGCACTGCTCGACTCACCGCCGATCTTCCTCGTCGGCGCCCTCGGCTTGGCAGTCGCTGCCGTGTGGTCGATGGTGGTGTCGCCGACGTGGACGATCATCGGATTCGTCGCCATTCGTCCGATGTTCGATCTCGGGCCCACATACGGCAACGGACCGAACGTCAACAGCGCCGCCGGAGTTCTCCTGCTGGCGGCGATCGGTCGTTGGGCCTGGTTGCACCGCACCGTGCTGATGAGGCCCCACGCGTCGGTACTCGCCGCAGCAGGTTTCGGGGCAGCAGCCATCCTGTCGGCGATCGGGTCGCGCGACGCTGTCAGTTCCATCCAGGAGGCCTTCCGCATCGTCTGTGCGATCGCATTGTTCGCGATCGGGGACCAGATCTGTCGCCGGGATGCGGCCTTTCTCACCCGCTTCGTCATCGCGTTCGTCATCTCGGCAGCCCTCGCGACGCTTCCCGCTCTCGCGCAGATCTTCGGACTCCTCGCCATCCCTGGGATGGAGGGCCTCGACCTCACCAACGAGACACTGCGCCCCCCTGGTCCGTACCCCGCGCCGACGGTGCTGGCCGCACATCTCGTGATCTCCACAGCGCTGCTCCTCCTTCTCGTGCCGTCCCTGTGGCGCCGGAGCGGCTGGAAGTCGGCCGCGCCGTACGCCGCCCTCGTCGGCCTCGTGTCGTTGTGGGTACTTCTCGAGAACAAGAGCCGCAGTCCTGTCGGCGCGCTCTTGATGGTCGCAGGCACCTTCGCCGTCATCCGATGGAGATGGGCCGGCGCGATCGCGATGTCGATGGTGACCCTGGCGGCCGTGGCCACCATCGGCACGAGCACCGTTCGGCTCGATGAGTTCGGAACGGGCGTGAACACCGGGGCGAGCGCGGACACCTTCGAGTGGCGCACCGACTACTGGCGGGACAACCTGCCGCGGTTCGAAGACAACCCCGTCACCGGCATCGGTCTCGGACGGGTGCAGCAGTTGCACATCTTCCATCAACCGCCGCACAACGTCTACGTCCAGACTCTCGTCGAGATGGGGACCGTCGGCGCCATCGCCCTCATCGGCTTCGTCGTCTTTCTGTCCAGGGATCTCTGGATCGCGCTCCGCCGTACGCGGGGAGGCCCGATGTTCGAGGTGGTGCTGCTCGCTGCGCTCTTGTGCCTGGCGTATGCGTTCATGGGCCTGTTCGAGAACCTGCTCACGCAGCTCGTCACGACTGGGCCCCTTGCGCTCATCACGGGGTGTGTGCTGGGGTCGGCCCGTCGGGTCCATCGTTCACCATGACTTCGTCGGCGGCGGTCCACCCGATCCGGCGATTCCTGGGGCCTGGCACGACCGAGAGCGCCATCTTCGCTCTCAGCCTCCTGACGGGTCCCATCGTCAGCCGTGGGCTGGGTGACGACGGCCGTGGTTCTGTCGCCGCAGTCGTCGTTCCCGTGCAGCTGCTGACCTGGGTGTTCATGCTCGGCATCCCATATGGTTCGGCGATGCTCGTCAACGAGCTGCCGAAGCGGCGCATCGTCGACAGCACCTGGCGTATCGCCCTCGTGGTGAACCTTCCTGTCGCGATCGTGGGCTGGTTTGCTGCGCCACTCCTGCTCGACACGCACCCCGACGAGGTCGTCACCTGGTTCCGAGTGGGGATGCTGTGCGTGATCCTCGGTCTGCCTGCGACCAGCGCCATCCATCACCGGATGATCACCACCGGCGGCACCTGGCGCACATCGCTCGCGATCAACGCCCATCTCCTCGGCTACAGCGTCGCCGTGGTGGTCCTGGCGCTTGTCGGGGAACTGACGCTGACGACGACGCTGTGCGCATGGATCGGCTCGCTTGTTGCCGCGAGTGCACTGGTCGTCTTGGTCTATCGAGCTGTGCCTCATGGCCTCGCCGACGCAGAGACCGCACGGCGCCTCTTCCGCACCGGTCGACCGAATGCTGCCGTCACGCTCGCCACCGTCTCGTTGGGCCGTCTCGATCAGGTCTTTCTCGCCGTTCTCGGAACGTCTGCGTCACTCGGCCACTACGCGATCGCGGTGACCACCGCTCAGATCAGCGTCCCCGTCACGAATGGCATTGCCTCAGTCGTGCTTCCCGACGCCTTCGCGAAGTCCGGCGGCAGTGTCGAGCGCACGGCCATTCGTTTCGTCTTCGCGCTCTCTCTCGCCATCGCGCTGCTCAGCGCCGTGACGGCTCCATGGCTCCTGCCGTGGGTGTTCGGACGCGATTTCGAGCCATCCGTCGGGCTGCTCTGGCTCCTGTTGCCCGGACAGGTGCTGTTCAACACCGCATGGGTCTGCAGTGCCGGCCAGCTCGGTCGCGGCGAGGGTTCCGACGCAGTGCGAACGATCGGCCTCGCTGCACTGGTCTCCACGGTGATGCTCGCACCGGTGATCCAACTGTTCGGCGCCGCAGGGGCTGCGGCGCTCACCAGTGTGTGCCAGGGCCTGTTCCTCAGCGGTGTGTTACGAGCACGCCGCCACCGGCAGGTTGCCACAACGACGGACGTGCTCGCGTGACCGCATCGACGCCGCTTCGCATCCTTCACATCGACAAGTTCGGCAGTCGCGTCGACGGCGGTGGTGCTGCGGGCTACATGTTGGAGATCGTCTCGCGCCAGCGCGCCAGCGATCATCGTGTCGAGTTCCTTGCGACGGAAGGGATCACCGACCTCGACACGGAACTCCGGCCGTTCTTCCCGCCGCGACGGCACTTCAACCCGCCGCCCACCGGATCGGTCGGCAAGATCGTGTCATCGGCGCAGATGGTCTGGTCTCGCGTCGCAGAACGTTCGGTCGAAGCAGCGATCGCACACTTCCGACCCGATGTCGTCCACTGCCACAACATCTACCACCACCTGACGCCGAGCATCCTCCGCCCGATCCACCGGGCAGGGACACCGATCGTGATGACGGTCCACGACTTCAAGCTGGTGTGCCCGACGTATCGGCTCATCGACGGCAGCGGACAACACTGTGAGGCGTGTGTGGAGGGTTCGGTCATCAACGTGGTGAAGCGCCGATGCCAGAACAGCTCGCGGATCCAGAGCGCCGTGTTGATGGTCGAGTCCGGTATCCACCGACAGGTGGGCGCCTACGATCCGGTGGACGTCTTCATCTGCCCGAGTGACTACATGGCAGGTCTGCTGCGCCGGCGCGGCCTCGGTGAACGCGTCCGCCACGTCCCCTCCGGCTACGACCTCGAGACGATCGCGGCCCGCACGGAGGCCGGATCGGGCGTCGTCTTCGTCGGCCGCCTCAGCTGGGAAAAGGGCGTCGATCATCTCATCGAGTCCGTCGCTCTCCTCGACGGCGTTCATCTCACCGTGTGCGGAGACGGCCCACAGCGGGCAGACCTGGAACAGCTCGCCCATGACCGCATCCCGGGTCGCGTCACGTTCCATGGTCACCTGAATCGGGCCGAGGTCCTGACCGAGCTCCGCCGCGCGGCGGTCTGCGCCGTTCCCTCGGTCTGGTCCGAGAACCAGCCGCTCACGATCATCGAGGCCATGGCGTGCGGCGTGCCCGTGGTGTCTGCCGATGTCCCGGCTCTGCGAGAGATGATCGTCCCCGGAGAGTCAGGGGTGACGGTGGACCCGACCGATCATCGAGCATTGGCTGCAGCGCTCGAGCAGTTCGTCATCGACCCCGGCCTTCAACGACGTCTCGCCGTCACGGCACGGGCGCATGCCGAACGGGTGCACGACATGACCCGACATCTCGATGCGCTCACCGACATCTACGTGGAACTGATCAGTCGCCGTCTGTAGTCGGGCATCCGGTCGGTCCGCGGCGATCGAGGTGCGGTAGCGACAGCCGACCAACACGATTTCCCTCGATCGGTACAAACGTTCCAGCTGGGTGGTCTAGCGTTCCAGAGGTGACGTTCTCGCGGATCACCGTTCTGGGGCTGGGCAAAGTGGGCCACCTCGCAGCAACCTTCCTGCACCAGGCCGGGTTCGAGGTACGCGGCATCGACCAGCACCAGCCGGCCAAGGCATCGTCGTTCCCGGTGCAGATCGGAGACGTGGGCGACATCGCGACGATCGAGCACCTCCTCGACGATCAACACGCGGTGCTGTCGTGCCTTCCGTACCAACTCAACCGAGAGGTCGCCCGGGTCGCCCACGCCAAGGGCATCCACTACTTCGACCTCACCGAGGATGTCGGCACCTCGCAGACCATCACCGAGCTCTCCACGACGGCCCGCTCGCTCATGGCCCCGCAATGCGGGCTCGCTCCCGGATTCGTGAGCATCGTCGCCGCCTCACAGGCGGCCACCTTCGACGAGTGCCGTTCGATCCGGATGCGTGTCGGTGCACTTCCGCAACACCCGACCGGGCTGCTCGCCTATGCGTTCAACTGGTCACCGGTCGGCGTGGTGAACGAGTACCTCAACGACTCCGAGGTGATCGAGGACGGTCAGCGGAAGTGGGTGTCGTCGATGGAATGGCGCGAGACCCTCTACATCCACGGCACCCAACTCGAGGCGTTCACCACGTCCGGGGGACTCGGCACGATGTGCGACACCTACCACGGCAGGGTCGCCAACCTCGACTACAAGACCATCCGCTACCCCGGCCACATGGAGCTGATGAACTTCCTCTTCCACGAACTCCTGCTCCGCGACCGCCGTGATCTCGCAGGTGAGATCCTCACGAACGCCAAACCCCCGGTGAACGACGACGTGGTCTACGTCCACGTGTCGTCGGAGGGCACGATCGGCGGCCGCCTGCATCGCGAGGAGTTCGTACGCGCGTACACCCCCATCTCTGTCAGCGGTGCGCACTGCACCGCGATCGCCTGGACCACCGCCGGGTCGGTGGCTGCAGTCATCGAACTGGTCAGATCGGGCAAGCTGCCGGCGACCGGGCTTCTGCGCCAGGAACACATCGCCCTCACCGACTTCCTGGCCACACCGACGGGCAAGCTCTTCGCGGCGTGAGACGTCGCCACCTGAGCGAAGGCACCTGATCTTGCGGATTCCTTGCAGGAGCTGGGATGCGGCGCCCACATCGCCACCGCCGGTGGGAAATGTCTGACACCTTCTTGACTCGCAGCCCGAGCTCCGGAGGCCGATCACTGATGCATGGCGTTGGAGCGGACGAGCAGCGGGGACATCCCTGTCGAGAAGCTGCTCGCACAACTGCGCCGAGCCGCTGAACGAGACGGCGTCGAAGACGTCGACGCCGTCGTCGCCGAGTTCGCCACCTACGTCCGCGCCCAGGCTCCTCGGCTTGCCTCGCGGCACTCCGCGCAGTCTGGGGGCGGACACTTCAAAGGTGGGCCGGGCGCGGGCGGCTCGAAGAGCACTGCCCTCCTCGCGGTCAGCGCAGTCCTCGTCCTCGCGTTCGGCGGCATCGTGTCGGGCGCCATCCCCAACCTGCTGCTTCCCGCGGCCTCGAGCACCTCGTCGAACACCGCCTCGGAAACCGCCTCGGAAACCGCTGACCCTGCGACGCCAGGGTCGGGCTCGACCGGGTCAGACCCTTCGGTTCCTTTCGCGGGTGCGGGCCTGGCCGCACAGACCCCCGAAGCCGGCCCCGTCGCCGGGGAGCAAACGGGGGAATCCGACGTCGCCGGCGCCGATCCGGTCCCGATGTTCTCCACCGATCCGGATGCCCTCGCAGTGCTGGCCGAACAGCGTTCCGAAGCACCGACTCCATCGTCACCAACCCCGACCGACCCGACCGACCCGACGGACGCGACGGTCGCGTCCGACCCGGCCGACACCGGCGCCGGCACCACCGCGACCACGACCACCACCACGACCACGACCACCACCACCACGGTCGTCGAACCCATCTCTCGCGGCGGCTTCGGCCCCGAGACCATGTCCCCACTCACCGACGAAGGAGACGCCGGATGACCGATACCACGCTCGAGACGAGGCCGGAACTTCAGGCCGAACTGCGACCCGCCACGTCGCACTCCTATGTCCGCGGTGACGTCGCGGGCACGGTGCGCACCAGCCGCCTGTTTCGAACACGGTCGCCCCGCCCCGACACCACCGCCCGCCTGGGCCCCGAGCGAACCAGAGCATTCGCGAATAGCCTGGCTCCCGTGCTCCAGCATGCCCAGCCACCCGAGGTGCTTCCCCAGGCCAACGAGTCCTGTTGGTGCGGCAGCGGCCGCAAGTACAAGCGCTGCCACAAGCCCCTCGAGGGCCGGGTCCTGCAGGGTGTCGTCAGCCCTCGGCTCGAGGTGCCGACCCACATCCAGCGCCCGCCCTACGCCGACTCGGGTGTCGTCGAGCGCTGGGCCGAACCGCGGGTCAAGAGCGCCGACGTGATCGATCGCATGCGCCACGCCGGCGCCGTCGCGGCCGAGGTGCTCCGCCTCGCCGGCGAGATGGTGCAGCCAGGCGTCACCACCGATGCGATCGACCGGTACGTGCACCAACTCTGCATCGAGCGCAACGCCTATCCGAGCCCGCTCAACTACGGCGGGTTCCCCAAGAGCGTGTGCACCAGCGTGAACGAGGTGATCTGCCACGGCATCCCGGATTCGCGCGCACTGCTCGACGGCGACATCGTGAACATCGACGTCACCTGCTACATCGACGGCGTGCACGGCGACACGAATGCCACGTTCTTCGTCGGCGATGTCGACCCCGTCAGCCGTCATCTGGTGCAGGTCACCGAGGAATGCACGTGGTACGGCATCGACGCAGTCATCGCCGGCCGCCCGCTCAGCGACATCGGCCGGGCCATCGAGTCGCATGCCAAGAGGCACAAGTACGGCGTGGTCAAGGCCTTCATCGGCCACGGCATCGGCGAGCAGTTCCACACCGACATCCAGGTGTTGCACTACTACGACCAGCGGGCGAGCACGATCATGCGCCCCGGCATGACCTTCACCATCGAGCCGATGATCACCATCGGTGCCTGGCAGCACAAGATGGTGTTCGACGACGACTGGACGGCGATCACCGCCGACGGCAAGCGCACCGCCCAGTTCGAGCACACATGCCTGGTCACCGACCATGGCGTCGAGGTGCTCACGGCTCCGGGTGCCGCCAGCCCGAAGGCCCCCTGGCTCCGCTGAGCACCACCTCTGCCCACCGGTTCTAGAGCGAACGCACCAATCGCGTCAGCACATCGCGCAACATCGTGCTCGAGGTGTGCTCGGTGTAGGGGAAGTAGAACACCGTCGCGCCCACCTCGGCCACCTCCGCCTCGAGCATCCGGCCCTTGTCGGTGTCCTTCCAGTCGGACCCCTTGAAGATCACGTCGAAGGGGTGCTCGCGCCACACCACCCTTTTGTCGCGCGACGTATCGGTGACTGCAGCGTCGACATAGCTGATGGCACGGACGATCTCAATGCGCTCCTCGAACGGCACGATCGGGCGATATCCCTTCATCTTTTCCACAGCGCTGTCGATAACTACCCCAGCAATGAGGTGGTCGCATTGATCGCGCGCCCGCCGAAGGATGTTGAGATGACCGATGTGGAACAAGTCGAACACACCCGGCACGTAGCCGATGACGGGTGTCGTGCTCATGTCGGTCCTCGTGTTCCCGGCCATCGGGCCGACGCTCGTCGTCGCTGTGCTGCTCGGCGCACCAGCGCGGTTCCCTCGGAGATGACTCAGAGAGGTGGTCTTGACACTGTGGAAACACAGCGTCGATCGGCAGCGCCTAGCCTATCGAGGACGTTCACAGGCAGGCGGAACATGGGCGAATGCAGAGTGTGGCGGCGATGAGACTCGCGATGGTGGGGACCCGAGGCGTTCCGGCGCGCTATGGCGGGTTCGAGACCGCGATCGAAGAGGTGGGCAGTCGTCTGGTCGAACGCGGGCACGAGGTCACCGTCTACTGCCGTCGCGCGGAGGGTGCCGACGCGCCGAGCGAGCACCTCGGCATGCGACTCGTGTATCTGCCGGCGCTGCGCACCAAGACCCTCGAGACGATCACCCACTCGGCACTGTCGTCCATGCATGCGGCGGTGCAGCGCGTCACCCACGACGCCGTGTTCGTGTTCAACTCGGCCAACTCGCCGTACATCCCCTTGTTCCGCGCCAGGCAGATGCCGGTGGCGGTACACGTCGACGGCCTCGAATGGCGTCGCGCCAAGTGGGGCGGCGGCGGCCGGCGCTACTACCGCACAGCCGAGGTGATGGCTGTGCGCTGGGCCGACGCCTTGATCGCCGATGCCGAAGGGATCGCTGCGTACTACCACGACGAGTTCGGTGCCTCCACCGAACCGATCGCATATGGCGCGCCGATCCTGCTCGACATCGGCCACGATGCGCTCGCCGAACACGATCTCGTGCCGGGAGGGTTCCACTTGGTGGTCGCCCGGTTCGAACCCGAGAACCACATCGATCTCATCGTGCGCGGCATGCGTGCCAGCGGTGCCCGACTTCCCGTCGTCGTCGTGGGTGATGCGCCCTACGCCGACCAGTACGTGAACGGCATTCGAGAGGTCGCCGATGTCGACGCCCGCATCCGCCTCATCGGCTCGGTCTGGGACCAGAGTCTGCTCAACCAGCTCTATGCCAACTGCTCCAGCTACCTCCACGGCCATTCGATCGGAGGGACCAATCCATCGCTGCTGCGCGCGATGGGTGCCGGAGCGCCCGTCGTCGCGCTCGACGTTCGTTTCAACCGAGAGGTGCTCGGCCCGGCCGGCGTCTTCTTCGCCGACGAGCAGTCGCTCGCAGACGCACTGACGGCCATCGAAGCCGCCAGCGAGCACAGCCGGAAGCTCGGAACCTGTTTGCAGCAGCGAGCCGCCGCGCTTTACCGCTGGGACGACGTGACCACCAAGTACGAAGGCCTTGCGGAACGGCTCGCAGCGGGTGTGTCGCGGCGAGGCGAGTGCACCGGCAAGCGCAACGGGGCCAGCCAATGGAGGTACGACAACGTGTTGGCCCCCGTCGGCGGTCGCGGTGACGCCGCGTCGCTGCCGGCCGTGCCCGGCGAGAGCCCCACCCAGCCGGACACCGGCCCGGACGCCCCCACGGCTCCCGTGAGCGATCCGCTGTCGGCGGCCCACCGAAGCTCGGCTCGCGACGTCGGTGATCGCTCCAGATGAGCGCCACGTTTCGTACCTCGCTCACGGCCCTGGAGCAGGCGCAGAAGACCTCGAAGGGTGCGCCCGCGTACTCACGCCTGGTGAATCGACCGTTCGGACGACTGCTCGCCGCCTCTGCCCACGTGATCGGTCTCACGCCGAATCAGGTGACCTGCATCAGCGCGCTGTTCACGTTCAGCGCCATCGCCCTGATCGCTCTGGTCGAGGCCACGGCAGCCATATCGGCCGTCGCGGCAGGTCTCCTCGTGGTCGGCTACGCGCTCGATGCCGCGGACGGCCAACTCGCCCGACTGCGTGGCGGTGGCAGCGTGGCAGGCGAGTGGCTCGACCATGTGGTCGACGCGATCAAGATCGCCTGCCTGCACACGTCGGTGCTGATCAACTGGTACCGCTTCGAGGATGTCTCCGATCGGTCGCTCCTGCTGCCGATCGCGTTCCAAGTGGTCGCCACCATCATGTTCTTCGTGATCATCCTCAACGACCAGATCCGGCGCGCCCATCGGGGGACGACGCAGATGCTCCTCCAGAGCGACGGTTCGTCGTCCACCGTCTACTCGCTGGCCGTGTTGCCCACCGACTACGGCGTGCTCTGCGTCGCGTTCGGTCTCATGTGGTGGCAGGGCTTCGTCGGCCTGTACGCGGTGCTCCTCGCCGCCAACGCCGGGTTCATGGTGCTGGCGCTGATGAAGTGGTACCGCGAGATGCGCCGCTACTGATCCACCCTCGATCCACCCTCAAAGCCCAGTCGCTCACCGACGAGCGATGCGCGCCAATTCGGTCTCGATCAGGTCGCCGATCCGATGGCGAAACACGTCAGGCGTGTAGCGCGCGAGAAAGGTCTGACGTGCATGCACTCCAGCCACCGCCAGATCGTCGACCGTCAACCGGTTCAGGAGTTCGGCGAGGGCGCCGGCGTCGCCGGGCGTGAACAACCAGCCGTCGTGACCCTCGGTGACGATGTCGACCGGGCCGCCCGCCCGGCTCGCCACGACGGGGCAACCCTGGCGGAACGCCTCGAGCAGCACCAGACCGAACGGCTCGGGATCGTCGGAGGGCAGCACGAGCGCATCGGCTGCCGCGACGTACGGGGCGATGTCGGCAACCTCGCCGACGATCTCGACCGATGATGGATCGGCGAGGTCGCTCACCAATGACGCCACGTCCACCTTGACTCCCGACGGGGGCGGGCCTCCGAGCACCGTGAGCACCCCTGGACATCCGGCACGGCCCCAGGCGTCGATCAGCGTGCGATGCCCCTTCCACGCGTTCCATCGACTCGCCACCACGTAGCGCGGGCGCGGCCCATCGCCCGGAACGGGGAGAAGCGCACCCGCTTCGGCTGGGTGCGGGACGCAGTTGTCCACCACCACCGAGGCGGGCGACCGCAAGGCTGCGGCGCGATCGACGGCGGGTGAGATGGTGATGCGGAGCGTCGTGAACCTGGCGAGTGCCCGGAGGAGCACCGCCTCCTTGCCTGTCCAGATCTCCTGCACGTGCAGCGCGACCGCACGGATGCGGAGCGAGCGAGCCACGGGCGCGGCGAGCAAGCACGCACTGGTCATGCAGTACACGAGGTCGAATCCTCCTCGTTTCATCGCCGAACGCATCGCCCAGGAGCGGCGAGCCAGAGCCAGGATCCCCCGAGGGGTCAGGTTCGCTCGCCGGATGATCGGCAGCGAGCGGTGATCGAACACGATCCCCTGGCGTGCGAGCTCCTCACACAGCGGCGTGGGACCGTGCGTGATGTCGTCGGGCAGCCACACCTCGACGTCCACGCTTCGGAAATCCTGGGGTCCTGCGATCTCACGCATGCCCGCTGCCACCTGCAACAGGATCCGGTCAGCGCCGTACATCTCGTCGGACGAGTGAACGATGAGCACTCGCCTGGTCCGCGGTACGGCCGGCGGCGGTGGATCGGAGGGACTCGTCATGCGAGGGGGCCCACCCAGAAGTTGTCCAGCGAGACGACTGCGGGCGCATTGGTGGCCGAACCCGACAGGAACAGAGCGAAGCCGACGTGTCCAGCAGCCTGGAGTGCGGGAGTCGCATCGGTTGCCGTGAGCGTCCAATCGAACGGTTCGCTCTGGCCTGTCTTCCACACCTTCACGCGCAGCGTGGTCGGCGCGGTCCCGATCACCTGGAGCTCGACCTCCAACGTCTCGCCCACGGTGTACGTCACCCCAGGGAGCACGATCGATCCGAGCGAGGTCTCGGTGCCGTTCAGATTGCCGAGGATCATCTGCACCGTGCCGTTGGCCAGCAGACGAACCTTCGCCCGGTAGTCGGCGCTGCCGACGCGGCGGCCGATGACCGACACGTACGTGCCGTTGCCGGTTGCCGGCTTGTCGAAACCGAGTCGAACCCGGACCTCGGCGTCGGTGACCGACACCCCGGTCAGATACGCATTCGGCCCCGACCCTGCCGTCGCCATCGCGATGCGGGCGCTGCCGCCCGCGACCGAGTAGCTCGAACCAGCGGCGGTGATGGTCCAGGGACCGCCGACGTCGGCGCTGCCGAGACCACTTGCGATGGTCCGCTCGAAGGCATCGCTCGCCACCGGCGCCGGCCCTGGAACCGCGACCGTGGTGGTGGACGCGACCGTCGTGGTGGACGCGACCGTCGTGGTGGGCGCGACCGTCGTGGGCGCGACCGTGGTGGTGGGCGCGACCGTGGTGGTCGGTGGCACCGTGACGGTGACGGTACGGCTCGTCGTCGCGACCGCCCCGTCGTCGTCGGTGATCCGCAGCGTCACCTCATAGGTGCCGGGCGCGGCATACGTGCGGACGGTCGTCGCACCATTGGCGACGCTGCCATCACCGAAGTCCCACTGATACGACACCACCGTGCCATCGCTGTCGCTCGAGCCCGTGCCGTTCACCGATGCCGTGAGGCCCGCTGTGGAGACGGAGAACGCCGCAGTGGGTGGACGGTTCGGCACGGTGCCGGTCGACCCGATCGTGTCGTGGCGGGCGACGGTGGTCGCGTCGAGCACCCGGTGGAACACGGCAACGTCGTCGATCGCTCCGCTGAACCAGTCGCTGGTCGGCCGCCTCGCCCAGTTGGCGAGGTTGTCGCCACCGATCCGCCAGAAGCCCACGTACTCGACCGCCCGCGTCACATCGGCGCGCGACGCGACGATCCCGCCATCGACGTACAGCTTCATGCCGTCGGCGCCGAGCGTTGCCGTCACCTGATGCCAGGCGTTGTCGTTGTACGACCGCGTCGACGACACGACGGAACGCACCGAGCCGAAGAGGACACCGAAGTGCAGACGGCCGCTGTCGTCCATGTACACGTGACGGTCGCTCGTGCCCGACGAGCCGGTCTGGCTGTTGCCGTAGCCGACGATCTTGCCGCCGCGGGCGGTGTTCGTTCGGAACCACGCCTGCACCGAGACGTTCGTCGTCGGGCCCGGCCTCGTGGATGCAGACCCAGCACGGCTGGAGGAGGTACCGGCGAACACCGCGCTGGTATCGACGTCGCCGGTGATCGCCCCGGCCGATCCGAGGGTCACCCCGCTGTAGGCAAGCGGTCGCGTGCCGACCACGTCGGTGCCGGTGGCACCCGTCGGCTCGCCGAGACGCCAGTAGTCGGCCGGACCGTCCTGCATGATCGCCTGAGGGTACTGAGCGTTGCCGGTGGTCGCCACCGTCACGCTCGTCCAGTTCGACGGCGCCTCGTTGCCGTACGGATCGATGGCCATGATGCGGTATCGATAGGTGCTGCCGGGCGTGACGCTGGTGTCGGTGAAGCTCATGGTGGGCAGATCCCAGAACCTCGTGCTGGTCACCGTCTCGTAGATCGGTGCGGGCGTGCCTTCGCGGAAGAGGCGATAGGTGAGCGTCTCGTTGTCGCGATCCCAGTTGCCGCTCCAGTTGAGCTGCACCTGGCCGGCCACGAAGGTGTTGATCTTCAGCGGCCAACCATCGAGGAACAGGCGAGGCACCTGCTTGTTCGGGGCGATCGATGCAACGGCGAACCGAACCAGGCCCTGCTGCGGCGTGCCGTTGACCCTCGGGAACTCCCCACCGAGCACGACGTACTGGCCGTTGCCGGTGACGTGCCACGGACCCTGACTCTGACCCGTGTACGTACCAGCCTCGATCTCGGGGTACCACGCGAGCGGGGACGGCGACGGATTGCCTTCCCAGTTGAAGTAGCCGAATGGCTCCTTGGTGATCGTGCCCGTACGCGCCTTGCTGAACGCGAGCGCGCGCCGGAAGAACCAGGGGTTGCCCTGTTGGAAACCGCCGACGTTGCCGCAGTAGTGGGGATGGCCCACCACGTAGACCGCGTCGGCCTGCACGAACGACGAGTACGTGTCGCCGTGGCAGTCCTCGATCCAGTCGATGGCCCCGTCGGCCCATGCGGCCTTGAACGTTCCTTCCAGCACACCGCCGGCGCCGAAGGTGTACCCCGTGCCGTACAGCCAGGTTCCATCGCTGGACAGGCTCGTGATCCCTGCACTGGCACCACCGTTGCGCACGGTGGTGTTCGCCAGCATCGGCAGCGAAGCGCCGGTGCTCGCGTCGACGAAGCCGAGGCCATACCCGGGATTGGCCGAACCGTTGAGCGAGGTGAATCGACCGCCGACGGCAACCTTCGATCCGTCCGGTGAGACCACCAGTGCGGTCACCATGCCGCCACCCGCGCCGGGCGCCCAGTCGAGCAATGCACCGTCCGACACACGGAATGCTGCGAGGTAGCTGCGGGCGACGGTGCCCACCCCCTGGAAGTTGCCGCCCACGTACACGACCGATGGGGTGACCGCGATCGCGTACACGTGATAGCCGACGTTCGGCGCGAACGACGCCACGAGTGCTCCGGAGGCCGTGTCGAACGCGGCGATGCGGTTTCGGGCGATGCCGTTCACCGTGGTGAAGTCGCCACCCACGTACACGCGCGATCCGTCAGGGGAGGCGGCCACGACGCGGGCCTGCGCGTTCAACGTCGGGGCGAACGTCGTGTCGAGGTTCCCGCTGGTGATGTCGTACGCCAGCAGGTTCGGGCGCGGTGTGTTCCCGACACCGGCGGCCACGCCGGCCGGGCGCGCGTTGGTGAAGCTGCCGCCTGCGAACACGCGGTTGCCCACCACCGCCTGCGACCAGACGACGCCGTCTATCTGCACGGTGGGCAGCGGGTCGGCCGACACCGTCGGAGGCGTCGCCGGATTCGTCGGGTCGGCCGGCCGGGTGTCGGCGCGACCGGAGTCGACCCGCGCCACGACGTACGCCGCCACGGGAACGACGAGCGCGACGAGCGCGATCAGCGCCACAAGTCGTCCACCGCGTGTCGATCTCATCGTCTTGAACATCGATACCTCTCACCGTCTCGTGCGCGACCGCACTCGTGATCACTGCCCTGGACGTTCATGCGGTCGGAGCCGGCCCTTGGAACACCACCGGCGACACCGACGCGAGGTAGCTCACGAGAACGCTGATGGCACCGCGCTGGTCGACCGGCACATCGAACACGTAGACCCCGGTGACCGACGCTCCCGGCTCCACCTCGCCGGTGAAGCGCAACACGCCGGGACCAC
The DNA here is from genome assembly GCA_031400715.1 of Actinomycetes bacterium. Classification (GTDB taxonomy): domain Bacteria; phylum Actinomycetota; class Acidimicrobiia; order Acidimicrobiales; family Ilumatobacteraceae; genus VFMC01. The sequence continues at coordinate 28,113 of JANNQK010000260.1, forward strand.
TCACGGGCGCCGCGGAGCTGTTGTCGGGGCCGTACGTCAGGTCGACGACGACACCCTCGAGCAGCACCGGCGAGGGCGACCCGTTGGTCGCGACGACCGTGACGCGCACCGCCGGCCCAGCGATCTCGCCCGGCCCCGTGGCTTCGCCCGTCACCGCCTCGAGTTGGGCGAGCCGAAACGAGACCCCCGTGCCGGGATCGGCCACCTGGTCGATTCCGACGGGCGGCACTGTCGACACGGTTCCGACGGGCACCGTGGCCAACGAGCCGGGCACGAACGGCACGGTCACGCCGGGCACCGATGTCGCGCCCACCAGGGTGGTCTCCGTCGGCGCCACCGACGTCGCGACGGTCGACGCGGGCTGCGCGGTGCTTGACGGATCGGTGGCGCCTGTCGTCGAGGGCGACTCGACGGCGGTGTCGTCGGTGCCATCCGGGGTGGTCGCCGAAGCCGGTCGGTCGGAGGGATCGGAGCTCTCCTGCGGGTCGTCGCCTCCTGCCGCGAAGACAGCGATCGTCACGGCGATCAACACCGAGAGGACAGCGACCCCGGCCAGCCACCACCGCCGCTGGGCCAGTCGGCGCGCGTCGATCGACGTCGACGCCTGTCCCGTCGGAGGTCGTTGTTCCTTGCTCATCATGTCTCCGATCGTCCGCCGGCGCGCTTCGCCCGCCGTACGCAACCCACGTGCTCGATCATCGGGCGAGTGCCCATCCCGCGGCCGTCCATGCGTGTCACGCCACCCTTGCCGTGGCGACGTCCGCGACGATCAGCTGCCTGATGCCCACTCCGCCGAGGAGTGCGAACAGGCCCATCACGTACGGGATCGCGCTGGTCGACCACGGCACCGAGACCACCACGAACACGCCGGCCAGCGACAGCACCGAGTCAGCCACACGCACCAGCAGGGTCGCACCTTGTCGACCGCGGACTGCGGCGAGCACTCCATAAGGGGTGGCTGCTGCCGTTGCCGCGGCATACACCGACCAACCCAGCACACTCCAGCGGTCGAGGTCGAACTCGTCGCCCACGATCGCGTTCCCCAGCGTCGGCGCGGCCAGAGCAGCGACGACCCCGAGCAGCAGCGACACCACGGCGAGCACCACGACCCCCGTGTCGGCCTGCCGCAGCAGGCGGGTCGTGGTCTCGTCCTTCGTGCGCGCAAACCGGGCGAAGAGGTACGAGCTCGCTCCGTTGACGGCAAGCATCGCCGGGGCGACGAACAGTCGGGCGCCTTCGAGCTCTCCGTAGGCCGCCCGACCGATGCCTGCGACCGCGATCACTCGCATCAGGGCCAACATCACCGGCCGCACCGACACCTGGAGCGCGCGCCACCGGCCGTACTCGAACACGCGGCTGCGGCCGCGGAGCTCACGCTGGCTCCGCCCCGCGCGAGCCCACCATCGGTCTTCCGGCGGCAACAGGAACACGCCGACCACGGTGGCGACGAGCTGGCCCACCACCAGTCCGGTCAGGAAGTGCGTGAGCGTGACCGGGGTGTCGCTCAGCCAGACCACCGTCACCAGACCAACGGCTCCCACCAGGCCGACCAGATCGACGATCACGATCGACCAGAACCTGAGTGATGCCATCAGCAACCGGCGAACGGTGTCCTCCACGACGAACGCGGTACCGGCCAAGCCGAAGGCGATCCCCTGGTGCCAGGTGAGATACCCCGTACCGCCGAGGCCGATCGTTGCCGCCAGGCCCAACGCGGTCGACAGCACGACGAGCCACCACTGCAGACCGGCGCGCACCACCCGATCGGCACGATCGAGCACCGTCAGCGAGTCGCCCACGAAGCCGGACACCACGGCCGTCCCGACGACAACGAGGCCGAACAGCACTGCGAAGACGGCAAGACCCTCCTTGCCCAGCAGACGTGCGGCCATGACCTGCAGCAGGAAGCTGCCAAGGGCCTGCGAGAACTGCGCGCTCACCGCTCCGACGACGCTCCACCGCGAACGCCCTCGAGGCGTCACGGGCATCACGAACTCGTCCGACACGTTCAACTCGGCGCCGCCGATGATCGAGCGCGATCGATGGGGTCGACCAACTCACCCGACCGCACCGGGCGGGCCCGGCCCAACGGCCGCGGTCGCGAACGGCGCTCGAGCCGGGCCGCCAGCGCAGCCTCGTGGTTCTCGGCGACGAGTCGGTCCGTCGCTGCTTCCACGATCACGACCCAGGCACCGGTGATGTACAGCATCATCGCCGCCGCCCCCGTGCCGGCACCCATGTACTCGGCAGTGACGCCGTTGATCACCTGGCACACCATCAGACCGACGATCGCCAACGTATCGAAGGCCAAAGGCTCAGCGCCATGGGTGCGGCGAGCGCGACGACGCACGCGCCATCCGGTCGCGCCCACGAGCACGATCAAACCACCCCACCAGAACAGGCCGAGCAGACCGAGGTCGACCAGCACGTTGAGGTACGCGTTGTGCGCCCCTCCGAGGCCGGTCTCTTTCAGGAACAGGCCGCGCGACGCGGTGAGTCCCATGCCGTGCAACGGGCGCCGCTCGAACGCTTCGATCGCGATCGTCCAGACCTCGGTCCGGTTGTTGAACGACGCCAGCTTCTCGGCATCTTCGTTGCGCAAGTAGTACCTCACGATCGATCCACCGACCGTGAACGCCAGGGTGGTGACGACCACCAGCGCGCTGACCAACAGATCGCGCTTTCCCTCGGCCCTCAGCCAGAGCAACGTGATCGCCAAGATGCCGATCAATGCCGCACCGATCGAACCGCGCGTGCGGGTCTGCACCAGGAACACGAGGTTGACGATCAGCAGCAGCGCGTACGACCATCGGGCCCATGGCAGTCGTGCGACCCGATGCGTGAGCCACATGGCGAAGAGGATCACCGTGCTCATCGACAGCATCGAGCCTGCGACGACGCTGTGGGTGAACAACCAGGTGAACCGTCCGGCCTGCTCACCGGTCTGCGGTGCGACGTAGGCGAGTCCGATCGCGATCGACGCCGTCACCAGCACCACATAGCCGTGAGCGAATCGCCGCACGAGCGCCACGTCGCCGACGTTCACGAACTGCAGCACAGCGAGCACGATGATCACCATCTGCACCCCACGGACGAGGGCGAGCAGGAGCGACGGTGCGTAGATGGTGCTCACCGCTGCCGTCAGACACCAGCCCATGAACCACACGACGATCACATGGGGTCTGATCGAGGGTCGGAGACGCAGCAGCAGATACAAGCCGACAGCGGCATACACGAGCAGCTCGAGCGCGATGAACGGGTCGATCGAGCCGGAGAGCGTCTGATCGTTGGCCCGCTTCCTCAGCTTGTAGTCGGTCGCCACGATGAGCAGCAGCGGCAACCACCACACGAGGGGTGTCGATGCCTCGACGCGACGACGCCACAGCACGAGCCGTGGCTCATCCTGCCCGTGACCGCCCTCTGCGGCAGCCGCGTTGCTCACCACCGGGTCGCCCCGTCTGGTTCAGCGTGGAGTCGTGGCATCGGGCGTCACCGCGGGTCGACGTCGTAGATCACACCGACCAACGGCGCGCGGAGCACGTCGAGACGACGGCGCAACGCGAGGAGGTCGCTCGATGGGGTTCCCGAGGGCACCACCATCACGACGCCGTCGGCGACGCTGGCGAGCGCCGATCCCTCGGCACGATCCATCATCGGCGCAGCATCCACCAACACGACATCGAAGCGTTCCAGCAGCTTCGACAGCACGGCCCGCGAGGTGGTGGACCGCAACAGACTCGACGCGTGATCGACGGATTGACCGCACGAGATGAAGCTCAGCGACGGGCCGTCGGGCAACCGAACGGTACGGATCGCCGCCTGCTCGGTGGCCAGACCACCGAGCAGATCGGTGAGCCCGACCGAGCTGAGGCCGGCCCCGAATCGTGCCGACAGGCGAGGTTTGCGCAGATTGCCATCGACGACCAGGACCGTGCGACCCTCACGGGTCCACGCCTCGGCGAGACCGGCCACGAGATCGGAGTTGTTGGCCGCTTCCATGCTGCCGGTCACCACCAGCACTCCTCGGCCGGAGACGCTCGCGAGGTTGGTGGCGAGCACGTCGACCCCGAGGGTGGAACCGTGCTCTTCGAGCTGACCGATGAGCGGTGCCCCGAGAGACGCCGCGGCCACCTCGGGATCGTTGACGATCGGGCGTCGGAGAGCGGCCAACCAGGCCATCAGGCCGGTGATGAGCAGGCCGAATGCGAACGCTGCGACGCTGTACTGCACGAGGGGGATCAGGCGCGAAGCCGGCACCGCGCGCGGTGCATCGACGAACTCGACGCCGGCGTCGAACAGCGCTGCCTGCTTGCCGGTCTGGGCGATGTCGACCTCGATCTGTCCGATCGAACCCGTCGTCTGGCCTTCGGGGATGTCGGCGAGGAGGGCCTGGCGAGCGGACTGCAGCTCACCGATCGCGATGTCTGCCCGGCGACGGGTGTCGGCCCGGGTGAGACTGGTGTAGGACTCGGTCACCGCGCTGCAGATGCGGAACGCACGCGTGGAGTCGTCGTCATCGCACTCCACGATGATGCTCGAGTTGTCGGAGATGGAGGTGGCGACGATGTCGCGCAGACCCTCCACGTCGAGCGTCGGATCGTTCAGCGACTTGAGCACCTGATCGAAGGTGGTGTCGCTCTGGGCGAACTCGGCCCGCTGCTTCAGGTAGGTGGCCATGTCGGTCGCTGCAGTGGTGCCGTCGCGGAACACCGGCACGCCGCGGGGATCGGTGAGGTAGATGGCCGTGGTCACCGAGGTCTTTCCACCCGAGACGAAGGCGAAGATCGCCGCGAACAACGCGAGGAGCACGCACACGGGCACGGTGCGCGTGCGGAATCGCCAGAACGCCTCGACGGGCCCGACGGCCGTGGATTCTGTGGGGATGGGCATCCGTGTTCCTTCTGACTGCTCGCCGATTGCCCGACGGCATCCGCGTGGGGGTTCCTGCGTGGGGGATCCTGCGTGGGGGATCCTGCGTGGGAGATCGGCTGAGTATCGGCAAGAAGTCTGACGAACAGTAGTCATTTATCGTCGCGAGAGGTCCCGCGCCCCCACGACGGACACGCTCCCTGCCTGGTCAGCCGAGCGGGATGCTCGCCAGCAATGCGGGGCTGAGGCGGATCGATCTGGCCGACAGCCCGCTTCCCGCAGCACGATGACCGACCCACTGCGTCGCACGGTCACTCGCCAGGACGTGGGCGACGTCGTCGGCGACATCGGTGACGCAGGTGATGACGGGCACACTCGGCAGCCAGGTGCCCTCGGGATCGGCGACGGCTTCGATGATCTGGGTCTGGTTGGCGATGAGCAGTTTGGGCACCAACCGACGGCGCGCCCAGTCCTGCATGCGAGGAGACAAGCGGGCGAGGTCGACCCGCGGTGCGGCGTACCGCTGCTTGGCGAACCGGGTGGCGCGCTCGCCCCACAGGCACCGACCCGGTTCGATCAACCCACTCGTGATCAGCGGCGGCCCGTCCACGTCGTCTCCGACCGCGCCCACCAGGCCGTAGTACTGATCCCTGAAGTCGACCACGAACGACGCGATGTCACCCAGCACGCCACCGGCAGCGGCTGCGGGCAATCTGACGTCGTCGAGCAACAAGGCCGCCCACGAACCGGACATCAGCACAGCGGACGGGGCAGCCGATGCCGCTTCGAACCGAGGACCGAACGTCCGCACGACCGGACCGTCCACGGCGCCGACCTGAAAGACGACTGCGCACGTTCGAACCGTGGCATCGAACATCGGGGTGTTCGACCACCACAGGTGGGTCATCGACGTCCGCTGAAGCACCTGATCCCTGATCGGCGCCACGTCACGGGTGGACAACATCGATTGTGGCAGCACCAGCCCGACCCGACCTCCGTCGTCACTGGCGAGATGCACCGCAAGAGCGAGGAACTCGGCGGCCACGTCGGCATACGGACCGCCCCCGAAGCGCGACCGTCCACCTCGCGAGGTTGCCGAGGACAGCTGGTTGAGGAACGGTGGGTTGCCGATCACCACGTCGAACCGTCGGTCACCCCACGGGTGGTCGAGCGCATCGGCCAGGACGATCTCGGCATCGGGCAACCGCTCCCTCGATGCCGTCACCGCAGCCGGATCGATGTCGACACCGGTCAGTTCGACCATGCCGCCGAATCGCTCGCCGACCGCTGCCAGGAACCTTCCGTCGCCACACGCCGGATCGAGCACCGTGATCGGGCGGTCGTTGTGGGCGGCGATGCCGGCACAGGTGATCGCAACGACATGATCGACCAGCTCCGCCGGGGTATACCACGCACCGAGGAGCTTGCGCCGCGACGGCCCGATGGACGAGAGACCGGGCGAAGGACCGGACATCGCAGCGGGCGGCATCACCCCACCTTATGGGCACCGCTCAGCGGTTCAGAGCGATCGCGCGACCGGCGTGGACAGGGTCGGGCCGGCATCTCCGTCCGGTTCGAGCAAGCGATCGCGACGCTGTTCGGCAGCACAGCGACTCAACAGGAACAGCGCCCCAACAGCACATACGGCCACCGCGTCCGAGCGACCGAGCGCAGTCGCGCCTTCGCTGTCGCCCCCGGCTGCAGCGATCGATCGCGACGGGCCGCCACGGCGATCACCACACCGACGACCAGGACCGTTCGCAACACCAGGCCGATCAGATCGAGCACCATCTCACATCCCCCGTCTCGCGGCGTGGGTGGCGACGCTCACTCGACTGTCGACGCCGAGCTTCAAGAAGACATGCGCGAGGTGGGTCTCCACCGTGCGCCGCGACACCCCGAGCCGGTCGCCGATCACCCGGTTGGTCCCGCCCTCGAGCAGCAACTCCACCACTGCGCGCTCGGTGGGCGTCAGGCTCTCCCAACCTGTGGTCTCTCGCCTGTACGTCGTCGCCGTCATGTCGGCTCCTTCCGGTCGTCGTCACACCCACAGACGATCGACCGGGCGGATCGGGTGACACACACCCCGTGTCACCCGCGATGTCTCGACGCACGTCTGTGATGACATGAGCCGCAGAGCCGGAGGTGCTGGAATCCGATGACAGCCGCATGTGCGACGATGGGAACCGTGGACGCTCTCGGAGTGCGCATCCACGGTGCACTGGTCGCGTGGTGCAACGTTCCCGCGTTCTGTGCGGTCGAGGCCACCTCGGTGTCCCGCGCCTCCCAACCGGCAGTGCTCGACGTCGACTCCTTCGTCGTCGCGATGTTCCGTGATCACGGCGTGCATCTGCTGCGACTCGCGCGCTTGTTCGTCGACGATCTGACTGCCGCAGAGGATCTCGTCCAGGAGGCCTTCATCCGTCTCGCACGCACCGCCCATCGCATCGACGATGTCGACCGCGCCCCCGCCTACCTCCGCTCCATCGTGGTGAACCTCGCTCGTGACCACAACCGTCGCGGCCTCGTCTCGATGCGCCACCGCCTGCCGCTGACGCAGCCTGGACGCAACGCCGACGAAGAGGTGATGGTGCGCGAGGAACAACGTGAGGTGATCGAGGCCTTGCGCGACCTGCCCGATCGGCAGCGGGTCTGCCTCGTGCTGCGCTACTACGACGAGCTCGGCATCGACGACATCGCGGCGACCATGGGAATCTCGCGGAACTCGGTCAAGACACATCTCCAGCGCGGCCTTGCGGCTCTCGAACGATGCCTCGGCCCGTCGGAGACCCGATGAACCCGAACGACATGGGGCCGATCGAGGGCCGACTCAGCGGTGCGTTCCACGAAGCCGCGGCCGAGGTGTCCGAGCGCGACGACCTGTTCGCGCGCGTGAGCTTCAGCATCGATGACGACCGACGCCTTCGACGCCAGCACAGCTCGTTGGCCACCGTCTTCATCTGCATCCTCGCCGCCACAGCCTCGTTGACCATCGCCGTCATCGACACACATCAAGGAGAACCGATCATGGACTGGTGGATCCTCGAACTCATGACCTGCGCGGTGCTCGTCGCCGTCGCGTTCTGGCTCGGCCCTCTCATCAAACGATTCGGGCGGAGCTATGCCGCGGACGTGTTCCGCGCCAATCCCCGCACCGGCAAGAGCTTCATCATGCTCACTGACGTGGCGTACTACCTGATCTTCTTCTCCTACATCCTCTTCACGGTGAGCTTCGAACCCAAGGGCGGATGGGCCGAGACGGTCGGGGCGTCTCAGCTCCAGCACGAGACCGCCCGCATCGCAGGGATCCTGTTGATCATCGGAGTGCTGCACAGCGTGAACCTGATGGCGTTACCGGTGATGGGGAGGCTGCTCACGCTGAACCGACACCTCGACGAGTCGACCGCTCCGCAGGCTCCGCCGCCTGACTCCCGTCTCGGCTGAGGAGCGACGGTGAGCTCGACGGGCGCTGAGGACGGCGTCGGCACCAAGGTCGTGATCGGCGTCATCGGCGTCATCGCGGCCATCGCGGCGCTGCTCGTCGTCCTCTTCGGTGCCCGCGTCCTCATCGGTGGCTCGTCCGCCGACGAGGAACCATCCACCGCACAGACGCGTGGCGGAACGGCACCCGTCGAGGAGACAACCGTCGAGGAGACACCCGGCGAGGAGACAACCGACGAGCCGATCCCGTCGACCCCGGATCGCCGACAGGTCACGTTGATCGCCCGCCCCGACAGGCAGGCGCAGGCGCGATCGACGTACGCCGATCTCAGCGACGGTGACGTCCTGCGGATGGCGATCAGACGCGACGGGTCATCACGCGGCACCATCGAGCAATGCGTCGTCCGGCGTCGCGACGGTGCCGACAGCCTGACGGCGTGCGGCAATGCGCTGCCCGTGGTGACCGATGACGACGGCGCCGCAGACGTGCTGTACCAGGTGGTGGACACGGGACGGTGCGGCCGGAGCGATCGGTGCGCCGTCGTCGTCCGATTCCCGGCCGACGACGAGACCGCGGACGCTTTCATCGTGTTCGGCGACGGGCCACGAGAGCTCACGGTCGAGGTCGAACCGGCAGGTCCGTATCTGGACGGCGACGAGGTGCTGGTGGGCATCGGCGCAGCGCCGCCGGGGGCCGCCGTGTCGGTGCGACTGTGTAGTGACACGTGTGCCGACCCGATCCTCGGCACGGCCACGTCCGATGGCCGCTTCTCGGCCATGATCGAGATCGACGACGAGTGCAACCGATGTCAGGTGCTGGTGAGCGCCGGAGCGCGCGAGCTCGCGGTTCCCGTGTCCATCGCCGACCGACCGGGCGCCTCCTACTCCGTGGAACGTCTGGTTGCGGGTCTCCTCGCCGCCATCGGGTTCTTCGCCGCCGCCGTGCTGGTTGCGCGTCGCACCGATTGGCGACCTCCGTCGGAGGCTGCGACCCCGGCCTTCGACGGACCCTGGCGATGGGATGATCTCCTCGACGACGAGTGATCGCGATCTGCCCCGTTTGCGGGCTGCAGGCGTGCGCGGTTTATGGTCGTGCCGTGACCGAGGCAGACGGCCGGTACCTCACGTTCTCACGTGACGAGTGGGCAGATCTCCGCGCGGCCACGCCGCTCACACTGCGCGAGGCCGACCTGCGCGAACTGCGCGGCCTGACCGACCGCATCGATCTCGACGAGGTCGCGGCGATCTACCTTCCGCTGACGCGCCTGTTGAACCTCTACGTGGCTGCCACCCAGAGCCTGCACAAGGTCTCGGCAGCATTCCTGGGCACGCTGGCACCGAAGGTGCCCTATGTGATCGGCGTGGCCGGCAGCGTGGCGGTGGGCAAGAGCACGTTCGCACGCATCCTCCAGGCGTTGTTGGCCCGCTGGCCCGATCATCCCCAGGTCGACCTCGTCACCACCGACGGTTTCCTGCACCCCAACTCGGTGCTCGCCGAGCGCGGGATCATGAACCGCAAAGGATTCCCCGAGAGCTACGACACACGCCGACTGATCGAGTTCCTCCGCGAACTCAAGAGTGGGGCCGCGCAGGCGAGCGCTCCCGTGTACAGCCATGTCGTCTACGACATCGTGGAGGGCGACGAGGTGACCGTTTGCCGGCCCGACATCTTGATCCTCGAGGGTCTCAACGTGTTGCAGGTCGGCTCGGCCGACGAGTTCGTGAGCGACTACTTCGATTTCAGCATCTACATCGATGCCGACGAGACCTACATCGAGGACTGGTACGTCCACCGTTTCCTCAAGCTCTGCGAAACCGTGTTCCAGGACCCGAACAGCTTCTTCCAGACCTACGCCCTGCTCAGCCACGACGAGGCCGTCGCGACGGCCCGCGCCATCTGGCGCGAGATCAACGGCAAGAACCTGCGTGAGAACATCGCCCCGACCCGTACCCGGGCCAGCCTCCTGCTGCGCAAGGGCTCGGACCACCGGGTCACCGACGTCTCACTGCGCCGTCTCTGATCAGGCCGGGAACGGTTCAGGCCGGAAACTGATCAGGCCGGAAACTGATCAGGCAAGGCCGAGCAGCGACGGCAGGTCGGCGAGCGACGACAACTCGGTGAACAGCTCGTCGTGTTCGACGTGCTCCAGGTCCCAGAGCAGGTGGTAGGGCACGTGAACCGCGTGCCCACCGAGCGACATCACCGGCAGGATGTCGCTGCGCACGCTGTTGCCCACCATCAGGAATCGTTCGGGCGCGACCTGGAACCGGCGCAGCAGCTTCGCGTAGGTCTCGGCGTCCTTCTCGAGCACCACCTCGAGGTGCTCGAAGTGGTGGGCCAACCCGCTGGTGGTGATCTTGTGCGTCTGGTGCACCAGATCGCCCTTCGTGATCAGCACGATCCGGTAGTGCGCGCCCACCTTCGCCAACACCTCCGGCACGTGGGGCAGCAGATGCACCGGCTCCTCCAACTGCTCGCGGGCCATCTCCACCAGCTCGGCGATCACCGACGTCGGAACGCGGCCTCCGCTGATGGTGATCGCCGCCTCCACCATCGACACCGCGAACGCCTTCACGCCGTAGCCGAAGGTGTGCAGGTTCTTGCGTTCCACCGCGGTCAGCGCCGCCTTGACGTCGATGCCCTCGGGCGTGTGGGGAGCGACCAGCTCGACGAAGCGCAGCTCGTTGGCGCGAAAGCCATCCTCGCTCTGCCAGAGGGTGTCGTCGGCATCGAAGCCGATGACCTCGTAGGGGCGGTTCATGTGTTCCATGGTGCCCGATCCATCGGCACGTCGCGGGCCGGGATTGATCGCGTTCGGCCGATCGACTTCCGGGCGCGACGAGACAGCGCCGGCTTGCCTGCCCGGCTCACGACCGGTGCAGGGCGTTCAGGTAGTTGTAGACGGTGATCCGGCTGACACCCATCGCGTCGGCGACGTCCTCCACGGCACGACGGAGGGTGAACGCGCCGCGCTCGTCGAGCAGGCGGATCGCTCGCTGCTTCTCCTCGCGAGTGAGCTGCGGCAGACGGGTGCCCAACTCGCGCTCCACGCCCTCGATCAGCCGGTCGAGCGCACCGTGCAGCGGTGCCATCCGCACCACGGCCACCTCGACCCCCTCCCACTTCAGCGGTAGGTCGCCCGGCTCTCGCGCATCGAGCGGCACGATCTGTGCTCCGAGCGCCTCGATGACGGGCTTCACCGCGAGCACGAGGGGATGACGCGGCACGCGAGTCACGACGGCCCTCCCCGATGTGCGTGATCGCCTGGATCGCCTGGATCGCCTGGATCGGCCCACTCGTCGACCTCTGTCGACGACGACGCGCCCGCCTCGTCACGCGGCGGTTCGTCTGGCGACGTGCGTGCGGCCGACATCGACACATGTGTCGCGCCGTTGGCGAACGCCGCGGTGATGACCGCCCGAGCGAGCTCTCCGGCGCGTGCCGCTGGAATCACGCAGGTGCTGCCGAACGGACCGAACTCGACCGCGACACCGAGCGCCTCGGCTGCCGCGACCGCCTCGAGCACGTGGGGTCCTGGCTGTCCCTCGACGAAGGGTTCGATCGTGAACTCCAGGGTCAACACATGGGCAATGGTACCGGCGGGCCGCGGCGCACCCGTCCAGTCACCCGGCGCCCATCACCCGCTGCAACTCCGTGGAACGCTGGACGCAGTCGCGCCCTGCGGCGTCGAAGGCGTCGCCGAGTCTTGCCAGCGCCGTGCGGAACGAGCCCGTCCACTCCTGTTCGAACCGATCGCGGGCAGGTCCGACCCATGTGGTGCCGCCCAACGCGGATGTCACCGTGCTGGTGATCGCCTCGATGCTGTCGATCTGCCGCTGCAACTGCCGGCCGAGGGCCGCGAGCTGCTCGGGGTTCGCACCGAACATGGACATGGTCGTTCCTGCTTCCTCGGAGCGACCGTTCGCCCCGTCGGGCGACAAAGACGGCAGCGGGCCGGGCCGATCGGAAACCGTGACGGTCAGCGTCGAGGATCGATGAGCGGCAGCAGCAACGCGATCGAGTCGGGAACGAAGGGATGCAGCCGACGCAACTCGTCGAGCTCGGGCCACGTCACCCATCGCACCTCGGCGATCTCGCCGTCGGTGAAGTGAAACGGACCATCGTGCACCGTGCGGAACCCCCGGCCGATCAGTGCAACGGCATCGTCCTGGAAGCGCCCGCGCCCCAACGGCTCGATCTCGACCGCCTCGACGCCGAGCTCTTCCGCCAGTTCGCGGCGCGCCGCGACGGCGTAGCTCTCGCCTGCCGCAACCACCCCGCCCGCAGCGATGTCCCACTGGCCGGGCCACACGTCCTTGTCGTCGGCACGCCGATGCACCAGCAGCCGCCCATCGGTGGCGAACACTGCAATCGCGACGGCGCGGTGCTGCAGTCGATCGCGGCGCATCTCTGCGCGGGTGACGGTGCGCAGCACGTTGTCGTCGTCGTCGACCACGTCCACCAGCTCTGGTCCACCGTCTCGCCGTCGACCGGTCACATCGTTCACGTCATCTGATTAGCATCCCCACATGACGACCGACACGCTCCGCGAGGAAGCCCGCGACCTGCTCGACGACATGGCGCAGCTGCGCAGGCGGCTGCACCAGTGGCCAGAGGTCGGCAACCACCTCCCGCACACGCGCGAGGCCGTGCTCGAGGCACTCGACGGGCTGCCTCTCGACCTCACGCTCCACCAGACCACGAGCGGCATCGCGGCGGTGCTCGACGGCGGCAGGCCGGGGCCGACCGTGCTGCTGCGCGGCGACATGGATGCGCTGCCCATGCCCGAGGACACCGGCCTCGAGTTCGCCTCCAAGGTCGACAACGTGATGCATGCCTGTGGCCACGACACCCACACCTCGATGCTCGTCGGCGCAGCCCGCCTCCTCTCGGCGCGCGCCGCCGACCTTCCGGGCCGCGTGCTGTTCATGTTCCAACCGGGCGAGGAAGGCCACCACGGCGCCCGGTACATGCTCGACGAAGGGTTGCTCGACGTGGGCACCCATCCGGTGGATGGCAGTCCGTCGCCGGTGACCGGAGCGTTCGCGATGCACATCACGTCATCGAGCCCTGTGGGGTACGTGGCCACGCGACCCGGGCCGTGCATGGCCTCGAGCGACACCTTCACCGTGACCGTCACCGGCCGCGGCGGACATGCGAGCGAGCCCCACCGTGCCCTCGATCCGATTCCCGTCGCGTGCGAGATCGTGCAGGCCTTGCAGACCATGGTCACCCGCCGCATCGACGTGTTCGATCCCACCATCGTCACCGTCTCGAAGATCACCGCCGGCACCACCTCGAACGTGATCCCCGAGACGGCCGAGATCCTCGGTACCATCCGCGCGGTCAGCGAGCGCACCCGCACCAAGGTGCACGAGGGCATCCGGCGCGTCGCCGAGGGGATCGGTGCTGCGCATGACGCCGCGATCGAGGTGCACGTGAACCTCGGGTATCCGGTCACCGTGAACGGCGCATCGTTCACCGACTTCAGCATGGACGTCGCCCGCGACATCATCGGGGCCGACAAGGTCGTCAAGCTCCCCAATCCGGTCATGGGAGCCGAAGACTTCAGCTACGTGATCGAACAGGTGCCCGGCACGATGATGTTCCTCGGTGGGACACCGCTCGACCGAAGCGTTGCAACCGCGGCGCCCAACCACTCCAACCGAGTCTTCTTCGACGAACAGGCGATGGTGGACGGCGCGGCGATCTACGCAGCGGTTGCCATGCGCCACCTCGGCCTCGACTGACGCGGCGCTCCCCCAGAGGGAATCGATTCTGGTCGCGCATCCCAACGGCAACCGCAACAAGACGCGACCAGAACGCACGACACCCGGCCGGCTGGTGCATACCGACCCGACCCACAGCCCGTTCTGGTCGCGCCACACCGCGCCACACGCGAAACAGCGCGACCAGAACGCAGTGGTCAGGTCAGGCGCAGGGTGACGATCTCGAAGGGGCGCAGCGTGATCGACACGAAGCCATCGGCGACATCGATGGCTTCGAGCGATTCCTCGAGCGCGTTGCATCGCACGGCAGAGCGCACGGGGGCCGCCAACCGGACCGACACCTGTCGACGATCACCACAGGCCTCGTACAGCCGCACGATCAGATCGCCGCCGCCGTCGTCGGCCCGCTTCACGGCGCTCAACTGCACCCCGGGTTCGTCGATCTCCACCACGGGATCCGGCCACCGGTCTGGTCGGCCGCGGACGAACCGCACCGGCAGGTTCAGCAGTTCCGCCTCGTGCAGCACCTCGTGCAGCCCTGCACCGTGCGACAGGATCGAGATCGTCACCCGGTGCCGGCCCTGATCGGCATCGGGGTCGGGATAGCGCGCGGCACGCAGCAACGACACCCTCACTCCACCATCGAACAACCCATGTCCGTAGCGTCCGTCGTTCAGCACCGCGACTCCGAACTCGGGTTCGGCGAGATCGACGAATCGGTGTGCGCACACCTCGAACTTGGCGGCATCCCAGGGGCTGCTCGGGTGCGTCGGTCGGCGCACGTAGCCGAACTGGATGTCGCACACGGCCTCAGTGGCCCGGACATCGAGGGGCACCATCAACGACAGCAACTGCTCGCTCTCGTGCCAGTCGATGTCGAACTCCAGATCGAGGCGAGCGCTGAGCGCGCGCAGCGTGTAGACCACGGTCATCGTCGACGCTGTGCCTACGCTGCGTCGGACCTGCAGCCGAGCACGCAGCGGTGATCGCTCGAGCCAGGTGATCTCGCTGTCTCCGGCGACGGGTGCGCCGAGACCGGTGGTCCACGACTCGACGTCCCAGGCGTCGTACTCCACCGGGTGATCGGGTGCCAGTTCGAGGGTGATCGATCGGCGCGACGGCACCAACTCGCGCCCACGAGCCATGTCGATGATGGATGAGATCGACCCATCGAGATCCCACGACACGGCCAGCTGCCCGTTGGCCATCGATCGTTCGGTGGTGATCACCTCGGGGACATCCTCGAACCCGATCATCCCCCGGTCGAGCGGGATGAAGCCACTGCCCGGAACCTGAACGATCAGCGGTGAGCCATCCGGCGCCGAAACGACCTCGGTGCGCTGATGAGTTGCTGCATTTGCAACAGCCCATTCATCACCGACGACTCTCACCGCTCCCTCCGCTCCCATCAGTCCCATTCGGACGAACGCTTCCTCGATCAGCTCCTCCAAGCGTGCGGCGATGCGAGCGTGCTCGCGTTCGGCGTCGTCGTGCACCCACGCGATCGAAGAGCCCGGAATGATGTCGTGGAACTGCTGGAGCAGCACGTCGTTCCACAGCACGCGCACTTCTTCGGCGACGGCGGGCGGCACGGCTCCACCGGCGGCCCACCACAGCTCGGCCTCGCGCAGCAGACGTTCGCACCGTCGATTGCCGACCTTGGTCTCGATCTGGCTCGTCAGCGTGCCGCGATGCATCTCGAAGTACAGCTCGCCGCTCCACACCGGTGCTGTGGCTCCCCCGGCGAGCTCGGCCTCGACGCGATCGAAGAACTCGTCGCTCGTGCCCAGGCTCAGTCTCGGCGCGCCGTCGAGGTCGTTCATCCGATGCGCACGTTGCACCATCTCGCGGGTGGGTCCGCCGCCACCGTTGCCGTGGCCGTACGGCATGAGCGCCCAGTCGCTCCAGCCATGCTCGCGGAAGTTCCGCTCGCTGAAGGCCATCTCCTCGCCGGTCACCTCGGCGTTGTACGTGTCGACCGGCGGGAAGTGGGTGAGCACGCGCGTGCCATCGATGCCTTCCCACCAGAAGGTGTTGTGCGGGAAGCGGTTCTGCTTGTTCCAGCTGAGCTTCTGGGTGACGAACCGATGGCATCCGGCAGCCGCGTACACCTGCGGCATGCTCGCCGGATACCCGAACACGTCCGGGATCCACACCTCCTTGCAACGGAGCCCGAACCGGCTCTCGAAGTAGCGCTGGCCGTGGACCAGTTGACGCACGAGGCTCTCTCCGCTCGGCAGGTTCATGTCGGCCTCGACCCACATCCCGCCCACGGGCACGAACTGTCCGGAGGCCACCTTCTCGGTGATGCGTGCGAACAGCGACGGGTAGCGCTCCTCCATCCAGGCGTACTGCACGGCTTGGCTGCACGCGAAGCGGTAGTCGGGGTCGTCGTCCATCAGTCGAACGGCCGAGGCAAAGGTGCGCGCACACTTGCGCACCGTCTCGCGCACCGGCCACAACCATGCCGTGTCGATGTGTGCGTGGCCCACACCGATCACACGCATCGAGCTCGCTCGCGCACGCAGGTCGAGCGCAGGTCTGAGCAGCGTGCGCGCCCGATGCGCCGTGCCGATGACGTCGGCCATGTCGATCACGTCGAACGCATCCTCCAACTGGCGCAGCAGACGCTGGCGCCGCGAGTCATCGAGCGGCAAGCCCTTCATCACGCCGACGAGCACCTCGACGTCGAGGCACAGGTGGTACACGTCGTGGTCGAGGACGGCCAGGTCGGCCTTGGTCACGCGGTACAGGGGCGCGGTGCCCGCAGTATCGAGCGACCCGAGCGGCGACGGCCGGAACGACTGCGGCATCGAGGGATTCGATGCGGCCTCCACCAAGAACCAGAACGGGCCGGCACCCAGTTCGGGGAGCGGTACCCCTGTGCGCCGCGGGTGCACACCCTGTAGCGGGCGGCCGTCGAGCCACACCAGTCCTTCTGCCTGGAACCCCGGGCCTCTCATCCCCCACCCGAGGTCGACCACGGCCTCCAGTCCGTCACCCGTCCAGCCCTCGGGGACCTCACCGCTGAGCCGGAACCAGGTCGTCCCCCACGGTCTCCCCCATGCCTCACCGATCGCGAATGGCCGGAACTCCTGGCCGACGGCTTCGTCGTACGACACTGGTTCGCCCGGCACATCCCACGCCTCGATCGTCAGGGCCAGCCGCCGGCGATACATGTGCGGCAACACCCGCTGCCACAGCTCGCGCTCGATCCGCTTCTCCACCAACACCCGGTTGTCATGCACGTGGCGAGACTACGACCGCACGCGATGAGAGATGAGTGCGCCACCGGCACTCATCTCTCATCGCGTTTCGTTGAACTGGGTGGCGGCCGGGGTTGCCTGGTTGCCTGGGTTGCCGGCGGCAGGCCTAGGCGGTGGGGCCCGCCCACAAGTCGTCGAACAGGCCGACCACCGGGGCGTTGGTGGCCGCACTCGACAGGTAGGTGACGAAGCCGACGCCGCCGCTCGCCTGCAGCGCTGCCGTGGCATCGGTCGTCGTGAGCTGCCACGCGGCCGGCTCGACCGTGCCGACCTTCCACACCTTCACGCGCAGTGTGGTGGGTGCGGTGCCCGTGACCTGGAACCGCACCTGGAGCCGATCACCGACGGCGTAAGTGAGGCCAGGAACCGTGAGGTTCACGAGATCGGTCTCGGTGCCCGAGACCCGCGTCACGAAGATCTGCACGCCTCCGGTGGTGAGCAGGCGGACCTTGGCGCGGTAGTCGGACGTGCCGACCCGTCGGCCGACGACCGAGGTGAAGATGGCACCGCCCGTCGCCGCCTTGTCGGCCCCGACGGTTGCCCGCACCTCGGTGTCCGTGGACGTTCCGGCGAGGAACGACGACACGCCTTGGCCGGCACCGGCCATCCGCAGTTGTGCCCGGCCTCCCGAGACGGCGAAGTTCGTCGCCGCGCCGGCCAGCGTCCACGCACCTCCGAGATCGGCGGTGCCGAGCCCGTTGCCGACCGTGCGCTCGAAGGCGTCGGTGGCGAACGGTTGCGGACCGACCGGGATGGCCGGCACGACGACCGACTGGCTGCTGGTGCCGGTGGCGCCGACGTTGTCGGTGACGACCAGTGTGACCGTGTACGTGCCTGCGGTGGCATAGGTGCGGCTGGCGGTGACACCCGTTGCCGTTCCTCCGTCACCGAAGTCCCATGCGTACGAGGCGATCGTGCCATCCGGATCGGACGATGCCGAACCGTTCACCGCGACGGCGAGCGGTGATGGCGTGGCCGTGAACGATGCCGTGGGCGAACCGTTGGGCGGGATGTCCGGCACGACGACCGACTGCGTGGTGGTGTTCGTCGCACCCTGGTTGTCGGTCACGGTCAAGGTGACGGTGTAGGTGCCGGCAGCGGCATAGGTGCGAGTGGCCGTGACAGCTGTTGCGGTGCCACCGTCACCGAAGTCCCATGCGTACGAGACGATCGAGCCATCCGGATCGGACGACGCCGAACCGTTCACCGCGACGGCCAGCGGCGTCGGGCTGGCAGTGAACGCCGCGACCGGCGGCTGGTTCACGGGCACCGCAGGCACGACCACCTGTTGGGTGGTCGTGCCGGTGGCACCGTCGTCATCGGTGACGGTGAGCCGCACCGTGTAGGTACCCGCGGTGGCGTACGTGCCCGTGGCGGTGACCCCCGAGCCGAGGGTGCCGTTCCCGAAGTCCCAGGCGTACGAGACGATCGTGCCGTCGACATCGGTGGATGCCGAACCATCGACCGCCACCGACAACGGCGTCGGTGTGGCTGTGAACGATGCAACCGGCGCCTGGTTCGGGACGGTGCCCGTGGAGCCGATCGCATGGTTCTGAGCGATCTCGGCAGCGGTGAGCGCCCGCGGATACACGGCTGGCTCGTCGATCGTGCCGTTGAAGTAGTCGCTCGACGGCCGGTTGGGCCATCCGTTCAGGTTGTCGCCGCCCACTCGCCACACGCCGGTGTAGGCGCCGGCCATCGGCACGCCAGGAAGCGATCCGACCTCGACTCCGTCGATGTACAACCGCATCGTGCCGCCGCCGAAGGTGCCGACGGCGTGATGCCACTGACCGTTGTTCAGCCCTGGGCCCGACGTGACCACCTTGGCACCGTTGTACGACACACCGAAGCGCACGCGGCCGTCGTTGCCCATGTACAGGTGTCGGTCGTACGACGACGAGTTGCCCGTCGCCGAGTTGCCGAAGCCGATGATCTTGCCGCCCGTGGCGGCGCTGGTACGGAACCACGCCTCGACCGAGAACTGCTGGCGCGCCACCCGTGCCGGCGACGACGCCGCGAACTGCGAGGACGAACCGTTGAAGGTGACCGCCGTGTTGGCGTCGCCCGGCACCACCCCGGCCACGTTGCGCGTGACCGACCCGTTGATCGTCAGGTTGTCGGTCGTGGCCATGTCGAGCGATGCGCCGCTCGGCTCGCCGAGCCGCCAGTAGTCGAGCGGTCGATCGGCCAGGATGGTGCTCGCGTACGGCGATGGGTTCGAGCCGGACACCGTGACCGAGACCCAATCGCTCGGTGCCTCATTGCCGAATGCGTCGAACGCCTTCACCCGGTACTGCACCGTCGAGCCGGGGGTGAGACCCGTGTCGGTGAAGCCGTAGGTCGGCATCGCATACCACCGCGAGGACCCCGTGGTGGTGTGGACGAGCGTGCCGTCGTTGTTGCGGTACACCCGGTAGGTGAAGTTCTCGTTGTCGCGGTCCCAGTTGCCGGTCCAGGTGATGCGCGCCGTACCCGGCTCGACCGAGACCACCCGTGGCAGCCAGTTCGACAGGAACAGGCGAGGGATGGTCTTGTTCGGAGCGATGCTCGGCAGCGCGAAGCGCACCAGGCCCTGCTGGGGTGAGTCGTTCACGTTGCGGAACTCGCCACCCATCACGACGTACTGGTCGTTGCCGGCGACGTTCCACGGCCCCTGGTTCTGGCCCGTGAACGTGCCGGTATCGAGTGCGGGGAAGAAGTTGAGCAAGGTGGGCGCAGGGTTGCCCTCGAAGTTGAAGTAGCCGTACGGATCACGCGCCAGGGTGCCCGTCGCCGCACGGCTGAACGCGATGCCGCGCATGAACGTCCATGGGTTGGTGCGCTGGTATGCCTCGGGCATGCCACCGCACTCGTGCGAGTGACCGACGTTGTACACGGCGTTGCCACCGACGTACACCGAGTGCGTGTCGCCGTGGCAGTCGGCCAGCCAGTTGATCGTGCCGCCGTTCCACGAAGCGGAGAACACACCTTCGAAGTTGCCGGTGCCGCCGAACCAGAACCCGGCACCGAACAGATCGTTGCCGTTGGTGACGAGCGCCGTGATGCCGGCGGTGTTCCCGGCGTTGCGGACCGTGGCGTTGATCGCCATGGGCAACGACGCGCCGGTGACGGCATCGACCATGCCGAGGCCGAACCCCGGGTTGTTCCCTCCGTTGAGCGCCGTGAACTGACCGCCGACCGCGACCTTCGTTCCGTCGGGCGACATCGCCATCGCCTTCACCAGGCCACCGGTTGCCTGCGGCGCCCAGTCGAGCAGCGCTCCGTTAGCTGCGTTGAACGCCGCGAGCTGACCGCGGGCAACGCTGCCGACGGCATTGAAGTTGCCACCGACGTAGACGGGTGACCCGCTGGGGTGGATCGCGATCGCATGCACGTTGTAGGCGACGGAGGGGAAGAACGGCACCAGGGTTCCCGTCGCCACATCGAAAGCCGCGAGGCGCGAACGGGAGATGCCGTTGATCGTGGTGAAGTCACCACCGACGTAGAGACGGGTGCCGTCCGGCGATGCGACGACCGTGCGGACCTGGGCGTTGAACGATGGCGCGAAGGTGGTGATCAGGTTTCCGGTGGTGAGGTCGTACGCGAGGAAGTTGGAGCGCGGCGTCTGGTTCACCCCGACCGCAGCTCCGGCGGGCCGGGCGTTCGTGAAACGCCCACCGACGTAGACCGTGTTGCCGATCACGGCCTGGGACCATGCGACACCGTCGATCTGCACGGTCGGCAGGGCATCGGCCGACACGGTGAGCGGCGTGGCCGGGTCGGCGGGGTTGGCCGGCGCGGAGTCGGCGTGGCTGGTGATGACGACACCGGTGATCGCGACCGCCGAGAGCATCAGCCCCGTGATCGTGGAGAAGGCTCCGATGCGGCGCGCGCGAGGCGCCGGTGCACATCGCTCGTCATGCGAGTTCTGGATCGGTCGGTTCGGTGTCACTGCAATCACTCCGCCCTCGGTGAGATCAGGATGGCGACGTCGGACGTGCCCGCGCGGTGCCGACACTGATTCTCTCAGCTCGCTGCCGTGCTTGCACCCCCGCACCAGGTCGCATGAGCCATCCGACCTACGTCATCCGACACAGATCGTCACGCAATGCGGTCAGACGACCGGACTCCGTGGATGCTCAGGGAACGCTGGTGGTTCCGCCGGCGGCAGCGCACGACACCCTGACGACGCGCTGCTCGTCGAGGCTGTACACCGTGGTGGCCTCGGCCCCGAAACGATCGATCAGATCGGACAACCCCGAGGTGTCCTCGTCGCAGTCGCGCTCGACGATCTTGGCGCGATCGACGATCCAGCCGTTGGTCAACTGCATCCGATTGCCTTCGCGCAACCCGACGGGTGCCGGCAGCTCCACCAGATTGCGCGGCGAGAGCGGCACGATCGAGAACCACAGCACGGCTTCTCCCAAGAGGTCGGCCGCGACCGCGCACTGGGCCAGCTCCGCGAGCGCCGCGCATCGGTTCTCTCCCGGCGTTCCCGCCATCACGTTCATGTAGCGGAAGCCATCGACGCGGATCTGCAGGCTGCCGACCGTGCGGCCGTCGATGATGTCGAAGCCGGCATCGGCCTGAGCGAGAAAGACCATGCCGATCAGATCGATGTCGCGTTCGATCGGGCGGACGATCTCGCCAGCGCCAACGGCACTCTGCTCGCCCTCGTCGAGCGCGCCTTGCGCACCTTGCGCACCTTGCGCACCTTGCGCACCGTCATCGCGGGTGACGGCGACCAGCGCGACGGTGAGCCCGCCGATCGCCAGCAACGACAACCAGAACCCGAGGGTGAAGAACTGCCGCATCGGCGATCGAGGCTAGGCGGTGCGCCCTGTCACACGCGAGCAGCCCCCTCAGCCCGGGTTCAGCCCGGGTTCAGCCCGGGTTCGGCTGGGGTTCAGCCCCGGCCGCTCATCACCGCGGCCGCGGCGCGAGTGGCGGCTTCGCCGATCTGGTCGAGCACCTCGTCGGTGTGGGCCAGGCCGACGAACAGCGCCTCGTAGGCGCCCGGCGCCAGCGCGACACCCTCGCGCAGCATCGCGTGGAAGAACGCCGCGTACAGCCCTTCGTCGGTGGTCTTGGCCTGCTCGAAGTTCGTCGGGGCGCGATTGCCCAACCCGTCGCCGAAGTACATGCCGACCAAGGTGCCCACCACCGGGAACTGGGCCGGCAAGCCTGATGCCGAGCAGGCATCGCGCAGGTTGGCCGACAGCTGTCGGGCGCGGGCGAGCAACTCCATGTACACGTCGCCGGTGAGTTCGCCGAGGGCAGCCCTGCCAGCAGCCGTGGCGAGCGGATTGCCGGCCAGCGTTCCGGCGTGGAACACCGAGCCGAGCGGCGACAACGTCTCCATGATGTCGCGCCGGCCGCCCACCGCTCCGATGGGGAGGCCGCCACCGATCACCTTGCCGAAGGTCGTCAGGTCGGCAGCGACGTCGTACTTCGCCTGCGCCCCGCCACGAGTGAGGCGGAAGCCGGTGATCACCTCGTCGAACACGAGCAGTGCTCCGACCCGGTCGCACTCGGCGCGCAGTCCGTCGAGGAACCCGGGTGCCGGCGGGACGACGCCCATGTTCGCGGCCACGGGCTCGACGAACACGGCGGCGACCTGGTCGTCGAGCTCGGGAACCAGGTTGTACGGCACCACCAGCGTGTTCGCCACCGCGCTCGCCGGCACCCCCGCCGTTCCAGGTAGGCCGAGCGTGGCGACGCCGCTGCCGCCGGCGGCGAGCAACGCATCGGTGGCACCGTGGAAGTTGCCGTGGAAGATCACCAACCGGTCGCGACCGGTGTAGCCGCGGGCGAGCCGCACTGCCGTCGAGGTCGCCTCGGTGCCACTGTTCATCAACCGAACCCGTTCGCAGCTCGGCACCCGATCGCGGATCGCCTCGGCGAGGAGCATCTCACCCGGGGTGGGAGCGCCGTACGAGGTACCGCTGCGCGCCGCCTGTGTGATCGCAGCCGTCACCGCCGGATGGGCGTGACCGAGGATGATCGCTCCGTAGCTCTGCACGAGGTCGATGTATCGCGTGCCCTCCACGTCCCAGACGAACGGTCCCTCGGCGTGGGCCACGAGATATGGGGTGCCGCCGACCGCCTTGAAGGCACGGATGCTCGAGTTCACCCCGCCCGGGATGACATCGCACGATCGAGCGAACAGGGCCTCGTTGGTCATCGGGGTCACGACGTGACCATCGATCTCGTCGATGCCATCGATCTCGTCGATCTCGGGGTCGATGTCGATCTCGGTGTCGATCTCGCTGTGCTGGTCGGTCATGGTCGTGTCGTCTCGGGTCGCGTGTCGTTTCGGGGGCTGTTTCGGGGCCGGTCGGGGGAGGGACCGGTCAGTGGGCGGCGTGCTGCTCGGCATACCAGCGCGCCAGGTAGGTCAGGATGACGTCTGCACCGGCGCGCCGGATCGCGGTCAGGTGCTCGGCGGCCACGACGTCATGGTCGATCCAACCGTTCGCCGCCGCAGCCTTGATCATCGAGTACTCACCGCTGACGTGATAGGCCGCCACCGGCACGTCCACTGCGGCCCGAACCGCGGCGATCACGTCGAGATAGGCGAGCGCCGGCTTCACCATCACCATGTCGGCGCCCTGCGCCAGATCGGCGCGCACCTCCAGCAGCGCCTCGCGGGGGCCGTTGCGCCAGTCCTGCTGGTATCCCTTGCGGTCACCCCCACCCACGATCGTGCAGTCGACCGCCTCACGAAACGGCCCGTAGAGACCGCTGGCGTACTTGGCCGAGTACGCCAGGATCGCCACATCGGCGAACCCCTCGCCGTCGAGGGCCTGCCGGATCGCTCCCACCTGGCCGTCCATCATCCCGCTCGGGGCCACCACGTGAACCCCGGCGCGGGCCTGGGCGATGGCGATCTTGGCATACACCGCCAGGGTGCGGTCGTTGTCGACGCTGCCGCGCCCGTCGAGGATGCCGCAGTGTCCGTGGTCGGTGTACTCATCGACGCACAGATCGGCCATCAGCACCAGACGATCGCCCACGTCGGCCCGTAGGTCGGCGAGGGCTCCTTGCACAATTCCCTCAGGGTCGAACGCTTGAGTGCCGATGGAATCCTTGGTGGAAGGAATACCGAACAAGATGACCGCGCCGACGCCGAGATCGGCGAGCTCACGAACCTCAGCACGCAGGCTGGCCCGCGTGTGCTGCACCACGCCCGGCAACGAGGCGATCGGTCGGGGTTCGTCGATGCCTTCGCGAACGAACAGCGGCGCCACGAGTTGTCGCGGATGCAACTGGGTCTCGGCAACCAGATCACGCAGTGCAACCGAGGTGCGGAGTCGGCGAGGACGCTGCTCTGGGAACGATGCCACGGCCGGCCATCGTACGGGTTCGACGAGGGAGTGGACACCATGACGAGCGAGTTGGCTGCCACCTCGATGGGTTCGGCGGGATCCGGCTCGATCGGCGCGGCCAACGACATGCACGGGTTGGCCGCGATGGCGAGCATCGCTCGCGCCCAGGGCTTCTACCTCCGCGCCGCCGATCTGTACCACGAGGCGGCCCGCGAAGCCTTCAGCGTGGAAGAGCGGTTGCATCTGACGATGCGCGAAGCGCACTGTCGCTTGCAGGTCGACGATCGAGAGGCTGCCGAGCAGCTTGCCGCAGCCGTCGCCAAGGAGGCCCGGAGCGAGGAGTGCTACGCCGAACTGGCAGACGCGCTCGGACTCCGCGTCGAGACGATGATGCTGCGCAACATGTTCGCCGAGGCGAGCGAGACGCTCTCGGAAGCGATGTACGTGTTGATCCGAGTGCCCAACGACCCGGCCTACTACCAGGTCATCCACAACATGGCCGTCACGTATCAGCGATGCGACTTCCCGTTGCCGGCGATCGAGCTCTACGACCGAGCCTTGCGGCTCGCCCCCGATGACGCCGAGCGGACATTCGTCTACGCGAACATGGCCTCGGCACACCACATGGCGATGAACTACGAGATCGACCCCGAGATGGCCTCCCGGCACCTGCACGACGGGATCTACGCCGCCACCGCTGCGCTCGACGTGCAGGGCACGTGTGATGTGGTGACGGAGGCAACGGCGCTCGCTCACCGCTCGATCCTGTTGAACGCGATCGGCCACCACGACGCGGCACTCGACGACGCGCGTCGCTGCCGCGACCTGGCGGAGAAGAACGAGCTGCAGGAGTGTGAAGTGGTGGCCATGGTCGGCGAGGCGGTCGCCCGTTGGCAGCTGGAACGCGATCCTGCCGTGCTCGACTTGATCTTCGATGCCGCGGCGCGCGGCAAGGAGCTCAACATCGGCAACTACCTCAAGTCGTCGGCACGGGTGAGCATCGACATCCTCTGGGAGAGCGGCCGCTACGACGAGGCGCGCGAGGCCATGAACCGCCAGTTCGAAGGCGTCAGCCAGGCTCTGCGCCGTGAACGCGAGGCACGCTGGGAGCACGTGCGACTGGGCGTGTCGCTGCGGAGCACCGAAGTGATCAGCGAGACCGACCCTCTCACCAGCCTGCCGAACCGCCGCTTCCTGCACAGTTGGTTGCCGGAGGTGCTCGAGCAACACGGTCCGGTGTCCGTGGCGCTCCTGGACCTCGATGGGTTCAAGGCCGTGAACGACGACCTGAGCTACGAACACGGAGACGCTCTGCTGCAGGAGCTCGCCGGCATCCTCCAACGCATCTGCCGCCGCGGCGATGCGGTCATCAGGATGGGTGGCGACGAGTTCATCATCGTGCTCCGCGAGACATCCCCCGGCGATGCACGGGCCATGTTCGAACGGGTCCGAGTGTTGATCGCCAACCGTCCGTGGCACGGCCTTCCGCCCGGCACGCAGGTGACGGCATCGATCGGCGTGAGCGTCGGCAGCGGCGCCGACGACATGCAGCGCGTGCTGTCTTCGGCCGGCGAGGCGCTGCATGTCGCGAAGCGTGAGGGCCGCGACCGCATCGTCTTCCGGTGACCTTGTCCGATCCGACCCGATCCACCTGCCAGGTCGCCGCCTGCCGCCTGCCGCGGCGAGCGCCGACCCCACCACTACCCTGATGCGCCGTGACTGTTCAGGCGTGGTTCGCGCACAACGAAGCCGACATCGAGCCGGGCTCCTCGGTGAAGCTGGCACTCACCATCACCAACCTCGGCAACCAGACGGAGAGCTTCTCGCTCACGCCCACAGGCCTCGCGGCAGCCTGGAGCACCATCAGGCCCGCCTACGTCACCCTGTTCGGCGGCTCCCAGGAGACCGTTCAGGTCGAGGTGTCGGCACCACGGCTCGCCAGCACCACCGCAGGTCCCACCGCGCTCGGCATCCGGATCGTTCCCCAGACCGACCCCGACGACGTCGAGGGCGCTGAACTCACGCTGCATGTCGCGGCGACCTACGACCGCATCGTCACCATGTTGCAGCCAGCGCTGCGCAGCCGGCGCCGCACGACGTTCGAGGTGATGGTGGAGAACAGGGGCAACTCGCAAGCGAGCTGCCGGATGCACCTCATCGATCCCACCCAGCGGCTCGATGGCGATTTCGACCCGCCGGCCTTGGGCATCGAACCGGGCGGCAGCCAGCTGGTGCGCCTGAAGCTGAAGGCAACGAGTCGTCAGTGGGAGCGCCGGGTGCGCACGATCCCGTTCCGCGTCGACGCCGACCAACAGGGGGCCCCCACCGCGTCGACGACCGGAACGTTCGTGCAGGGTCCCGTGCTGCCCGACCGGATCGGTGCTCGCCTCGCCGGCACCGCGCTCGTCGCGGGCGCACTGATCGGCGCGTGGTTCGGCCTCGCACGGCCCGCGATCGACGACGCAGCCGAACGAGCCGTCGGAAAGATCGAGCTACCGGCCGCTCCGGTGATCACCATCGATCCCCAGCAGCCGGTCACTCCGACCACCGTCGGTGCAGACGAACCCAACACGAACACCGGTGCCGTGGTGCAGGGCGATCCGATCTTCGTCACGTTGCCCAGCGGGGTGCCGGCGAACACCACCGGGGAGCCGGAGCCATTCACCGTGCCGGCAGGCAAACGGCTGCTGATCACCGACCTGTCGATGCGCAACCCGTTCAACGACGAGGGCACCGCGATCATCACGCTCGGCAACCCGGCCGCCAACTTCCCGTTCAACCTGATCGACTACCAGGATGGCCTCGATTGGCAGCGATCGTTCCGCACCCCGATCGAGCTCCTCGAAGGCGAGGCGGTGACCTTCCAGGTGACCTGCAGCCGGGTCGGCCAGCAAGGCGCGCCCGCATGCTCGGCCGTCGCCAGCTTCAACGGCACGCTCGTCGACCTCTGACCCGGCAGGTGACCCGGCCAGGCATCAACCCGCCTGTCAGCCCGTCTTGCCCGTCTTGCCCGTCTTGCCCGTCTTGCCCGTCTTGCCCGATGGTCAATCCGTGGTGGGACGCGTCGTGACCCGTGGGTTGCGGAGGACCTCGACGTCGGTCCGAGCCAGTTGATCGCCGCTCTGGGCCACCAGCGTGCGCTCACCGTGACGTTCGGTGGGCCGCGTCGGCAACGCGGTGAGGAAGTTGCCCGACGTGTCGGCGCGCACCGTCGTCGACCCGCCACGGCCATCGGCCCACGAGATCGTGACATCGGCACCGGGTTGGAAGCCAGATCCGCCGAGGCCCACCGGGTCGCCGGCTCGAACCTCGGTGTCGGCGGTCTCGATCGTGGCGGTGCGGGTGCCGTCGCCGTTCACCAGCACCGAGGTGTACTGGCCGAACTCGGTGAACGCGCGAACCGTGGCGGTGCGATGACCGGACTCGGTCGGGATGAAGACCAGGTCGAACCCACAGCTCGCACCGGGGTTCACCAACTGGGTCGTGCAGCTGTTGCTGTAGACGACGAAGTCCCCGGGATGATCGCCCGAGATCTCGAAGCCGACGATGCGGGCGGGGCCGAACCCGATGTTCTCGATGTCGGACGACAGAGCGACGCTGGCCTTGCCCACCGCGGTGGCGGGAAAGTCGAGACCCGAGAACGTGGGCATCAGCGCCGGCTCGCCACCCGAACCGAGCAGGGGGCTGACGACGGCCGTGCCGCCGAAGAGATCCTCCGACACGGTCAACTCCGCCTCGCGCAGGCCGGGGAGCAGCGGGGTGAGCACGACCTTCACGGTGCAGGTGGCTCCCGGTGGCACGGGCACGCCGAGCTCGCACGTCCCACCCGTGATGGTGAACTCGGGGCTCGACGAGGACACGACCGCCGGCAGGAAGGTGGACGGGCCCTCGTTGCGCACCGGGATGTACCACTCCGGGCCGGGCAGCAGCACCGCGACCGTGCCGACGTCGAGCGACGGCACGTCGAGCTGAGCCTTTCGCGAGACCGCCACCACCTCTCGGCCTGCAGCTGTGTCGGTGAACCCGTTGATCGCATCGGCGACGACGGTGTCGAACACGATGACATGTCCCGATCCCGAGAGTGCCGGGTGAGCGTTGCCACCGGGAGCAGGCGTGACCCGATCGGGCAACGTGCTGGCCCGGCGGAGGACGCCCCGGTCGACCTCGCTCACCACGATGTCACCGTCGGTGGGGCTGGCACCCGCGGCCGAGGTGGTGAGGAACAAGTTGCGGGCCCGGGTGACGAAGCCGACCTGCGTGCCGTCATCGGAGATGGTGGCCTGCGACGCGCCTTGGTCTGCGGCGATGACTCGCACGTCGGCAGCCGCGTCGGTCGCCTCGACGTCGGGGGCGAGTGGCGTTCCCTGGCGAGGCTCTCGGCTCACCAGCACCAGGTCACCGTCGACCTGGTCGTATCGATACACCTGCGACGGGCACACGTCCACGCACTCGGGCAGTCGGGCATCGCCCGCAAGGTCGGCCGAGGGCGACTCGAAGGCGATGTACTGCCCGTTGCCCGAGATGACCGGCGCAGACGCCCCACCGGCGGCAGGAACACCACCGCGCACCGAGACCTTCGTGACCGCTTTGCCGGGCTCGGGGTTCGTGCGATCCCAGACGAACACCTGCGAGGTCGCAAACCCAACAGCGACATCGCCCGTACCCCACGTGGGCACGGCGTCTTCGGAGGTCGCGTCGCTCGTGTAGACGACGAACCGACCGTCGTCGCTCACATCGGGTTGGCGTTGGCCGACGTAGCGAAACGTCGTGTTCGGTTCGAGGAGCGGGGTACCCATCACGAGGCTGCTGCGCAGCGGATCGCCGATCGGTTCCGTGAGGTCGACCAGGGTGACCGCGGTCAAATCGTCCTTGCCCGATCGGGCCTGGTGGGTGAATGCGATCACCGAGCCGGCCTGCGACACCGCAGGGGCTTCCGTGGGGTTCACCCGATCGAGGGCGCTCGTGTCGCGGTCGGCCGACGACTGGGTGGAGACCAGCTCGAGATCGTCGGGGTCGCCATCACAGGACGGCAGCTGCAACCGGTACACGTCCCACCGGTCACCCGTGTCGTCGTCACGGAACAGGTCGTAGGCCATCTCGGTCACGAAGGCGACCACACAACCGTCGCCGCTGATCGTCGGCCTGACGCTGTCGCCCAGGATCACGTCGTCACGCGCCGGCGACAACTCCACCTCGGCTGCGCCGAACTGAGATGCATCGCGCAACCAGATCGTGCGGGTGCGCTCGCTGCCTGTTCGATCGCTGTTCTCGGTCGGTTCACCCTCGTAGACGATCCAACGCCCGTCGTCGGACACCGACGGATGACTGCCGACCACGCTCGGCTCGGTCAACCCGGCGAGCTTCGTGAGCCGTGCATCGGGGCGCGGGCCAGCAAGAGCGTGGGACGCCGTCCCGACACCCGCCGCCAATGCCACCACCCCGGCAAGTGCGGGGAGCGTGCGCTGTCCGATGTTCAGCCTGCTCATCTGTGTTGTTTCGCCCGTTTCTCGACGCCCGCAGGTTAACTCAGCGCCGGAAGCACTCCTCCAGCGCCTCGATCACACCCGGCAACGAGTGATCGGCCGCGGAGAGGGTGACCTTGAGCCCTGCTGCCTCAGTGTTTCGTGTGGTTTGCGGTCCGATGGTGACCACGACCGGAGGCGTGGTGACCCCGAAGATGTTCACCCACGATTCAGCCTGCGTTCCGCTCGTGAACACCACCGCGTCAGCCCGCAGGACCGCCATCTGTTGGGCCACGGTCGGCACCACGGGCCGCGAACGGTGCGTGTCGACCCGCACGACCCGCCACCCGAGCACCACCAGGCCATCGACCAGCGTGGGCGCTCCGTCGACGGCCTGAGCGACCACCGCACAGCCACCGCCGCGAGGGAACACCTTCACCAGCCCTTCGGCGCTCTGCACGTCGGCCACCAGGTCGACCACCAGATCGGCCGAACGAAGGGTCCTCGCCGTCGTGGAGCCCACTGCCGCCACCCGGGCGGGGCAGCCGTGCAGTGCGTCGACCACGCGCGAGGCAGCGTGCGCCGAGGCGAGCACCACCCAGTCATCGGCGGTCAACGAGACGAGGGCAACCTGCACTTCGGCGGCCGTGGCCACGTCGACCAGCTCGATCAAGGGCATGACCACGGGTACTGCACCGCAGTCGGTGAGCATCTCGGCCAGCACTCCGGCTTGTGCGATCGGGCGGGTGATCACCACCGTTCGGCCCTCGAGCGGACGGTTCGACCGACCTCCGACCGGTCCAGGCACCGGATCGGGCGGATCGGGCGGGTCGGGCGTGTCGGGCGGATCGGGCGACATGGTCACCGTCGCGCGATCTCGTCGCGCATCGATGCTGCCAGCCGCTCGGCTGCGATGATCGCATCTTCCCGAGCGACGGGCAGCACGTCCACCGCGCGCAAGAACGCTCCGCGATCGGGATCCGCCAGGAACGCGTGCAGCACGCCGTCTGCGACATGGGCACCGACGGGCAGCGAACAGCCCGAACCGAGCATGGCCAGAAAGGCGCGCTCGATCTCGACCGCCGCTCGCGTGGGGACGTGATCGACCGCGACCAGCAGCTGCGCCGTCGATGCGTCGCCGACGGCACATTCCACCGCGACGCAGCCCTGGCCGACGGCCGGGACGAACACGGTCGGGTCGAGCACCTCGGCCACGCGATCCATCAATCCGAGGATCTGCATCGCGGCGACTGCCATCACGATCGATCCACCGTCGGGCAACTTCGACAGCCGGGTGTGGATGTTGCCGCGCAGCTCTCGGAACCGCAGGTCAGGTCGCACCGCGGCCAGCTGGGCTCGCCGCCGCACCGACCCGGTAGCCACCGGCGCACCGATCGGCAGCCGATCGAGCGTCGCGCCGACCAGCGCATCTGCGGCCGAACGCCGTTCGCAGAATGCCGCGATCGTCAACCCATCGGCGGTGGTGGAGGGCAGGTCCTTCGCCGAGTGCGCCGCGAGCTCGGCACGACCATCGAGCACGGCCCGCTGCACCTCCTTCACGAACACGCCCTGACCACCGATCGTGTGCAGCGGCACGTCTTGGCGCTGATCGCCGGTGGTGTCGACGAACACGAGCTCGACCACGAGACCCGGGTGCGCTGCCACCAACGCATCCGCCACCACCCGGGCTTGGGCGTGGGCTTGCGCGCTCGACCGGGTGGCGATCCGCACCCGTCGGGCGGCGGGCGAGGGGGACGTGCGTGGTGCGGAAGGAGGTGGCCCAGAGGAAGGTGGCCCAGAGGAAGGTGGCATGGTCAGTGTGTGCCCGACGCCCAGCTCGACGGCGGGATCAGGACAGGTCGAACAGGTCGCGCACGGCCGCAGCGTTGCGTTCGCCCTGCGGTGTGCCGGCGTCGTCCTTCAGCCGGACCGATGGCTGGTGCAGCAGCTTGGCAACGATGCCCTTGGTGACCGCATCCACCGCGGCGCGCTGCGCCGGATCGAGGCCGGCCAGCTTGCCGCTGAAGCGATCGAGTTCGGTCGATCGGATCTGTTCGCCTCGCTCGTGCAACATCGCCACGAGCGGCGCAGCCTGTCGGGCAGTGTTCTCGACGACGAAGCGCTCCACCTCCTCGCGCACGATGACCCGCACGTGTTCGGCCTCGTGGCTGCGCTTGTCGAGACCGCGAGCCGCCCAGTCACGCAGATCGTCGAGGTCGAGCAAGGTGACGCCAGGCAGCTCGGCCACCGCCGGCGCGACGTTGCGGGGCACGGCGATGTCGACCACGAGCAACGCGCGCAACGGGCGTGACGACTGGGGACGTGCACGCTCGACGAGATCGGCGTCGACGACGACGGTGCCTGCTCGGCTGCAGGTGAGCAACACATCGGTGTCGGCCAGCGCCGCTTCGAGTTCGGTGTACGGCATGACGCGGCCGTGCACCCGAGCGGCGAGCGCATGCGCCCGGTCCTCGGTCCGGTTGGTCACGATGATGTCCGCTGCGCCGGCCTTCACCAACGCAAGAGCCACTCCCTCACCCATCTCGCCGGCGCCGACCACCAGGACGCGGGTGCCTGCAAGGCTGCCGAGTCGCTCGGTGGCCATCTCGACCGCCGCGCTGCTGACCGAGGCAGTCGATCGGCTGATCGCGGTCTCGGTGCGAGCCCGCTTGCCCGTCTCGAGCGCGTGCCGGAACAGCAGGTTCAGGGTGCTGCGAGCCCCGCCCTCGCTCTGGGCGAGCTCCCACGCGCCACGAACCTGACCGAGGATCTCGGTCTCGCCGAGCACCGCCGAGTCGAGCCCGGCGGCCACCTCGAACAGGTGCGACACGGCGGCTTCGTCGTGCTGTGTGTACAGGTGCGGGTGCAGCTCTTCGGCGTGAAGACCTCCGACGTCGCAGAAGAAGTCACGAATGTCGGCGTACGCACCGTGGAAGCGTTCGGCCACCACGTACACCTCGGTGCGGTTGCAGGTGCTGAGCACCACGGCCTCGCGCACGTTCGCCAACGACACCAACGCCGTGATCGCCTTCGGGAGATCGGAGGGAGCGACAGCCACGCGTTCCAACAGCGCCAACGGCCCTGTGCGATGGTTGACCCCGAAGACCACGATCGACATACGGCCCCGACCTTACGCTCTCGCAGGCCGCGTTGTCGCAGCAGCGGCAGCGCCGCTGCCACCCGACACCGACCGCAGGGTGTTGGCCGTCGCGCGACGTTGTTCGTGGTAGCTGAGGATCTGCAGTTCGACGGCCAGGTCGACCTTGCGCACCTCGATCGACCGCGGCACCGACAACACGACCGGAGCGAAGTTCAAGATGCTCGTGACGCCGGCCCGGACCAGTCGCTCGGCGGCATCTTGCGCCGACGCCGTGGGCGTCGCGATCACTCCGATGTTGACCTGCTTGGCCTGCACGATCTGTGTCAGTTCATCGATGTGCCTGATCCGCACACCGCCGAGCACGCTGCCCACCTTGGCGGGGTCGACATCGACGATTCCTGCGACGGGGAAGCCCCGCTCCCCGAACCCGCCATAGCCGGCGAGCGCTTGTCCGAGGTTGCCCGCTCCGACGATCACGACGGGCCAGTCGTGGGTGAGCCCGAGCTCGCGGCGGATCTGGTACACCAGGTACGCCACCTCGTATCCCACTCCCCTGGTGCCGTAGCTGCCGAGGTAGCTGAGGTCCTTGCGCACCTTGGCGGCATTCACGCCCCCGAGTTCGGCCAACCGGTCCGACGAGATGGACTCGACGGCCTCGTCGGCCTGCTCGGACAGGATGCGGAGATAGACCGGCAGGCGCGCAACCGTCGCCTCGGGAATCCGGCGACGGGGGCGTTCGGCAGGCATGGCACCGGCAACGTTATGCAATCGTGCACACGTTCACAAAGCTGGCTCCGCTCAGGTCGGGAGGACATCCGTCACGTTCGCTCCGGCGAGCGAGCGGCGCAGCAGCTTGCCGCTCACGTTGCGCGGGAGTTCGTCGACGAACAGGACCTTCGACGGGCACTTGTAGCGAGCGAGATGATCGCTGCACCATTCGATGAGTTGGTCCTCGTCGAGATGGACCCCCGGGCGCGGAACCACGAACGCTTTGACGGCCTCGCCGTGATGGGGATGCGGCACGCCGACGACGCCGACCTCGCTGACGCCCGGGTGCTCGCCGAGCACCTCTTCCACTTCGGCCGGGAACACGTTGAAGCCACTCACGATGATGAGATCCTTGGCTCGGTCGACGAGGTACAGGTAGCCGTCGTCGTCCACCGTCGCGATGTCGCCGGTGCGCAACCACCCGTCCTCGGTCAGCACTCGAGCGGTCTGCTCCGGGTCGTCGAAGTACCCCTGGAACACGTTGGCGCCGCGCACCCAGATCTCACCGCTGTCGCCGTGCACCACGTCGTCCCCACTTTCGTCGACGAGGCGAACGTCGATGCCGTCGAGCACCTTTCCGACCGAGCCGTACTTCACCGCCATGCCGGCAGAACTGGTGACCACCGGAGCCGCCTCGGTGAGCCCGTAGCCCTCGCACAGGTCGATGCCGAAACGCTCCTTGATCCGCTTCATCGCCTCCTCCGGCATCCGTGCCGCCCCGGTGAGCGCCAAGCGCACGGTGGCGAAGCTGTCGGCCGGGGCCTCGTCGAAGTGACTGAACGCGAGCCACAGCGGCGGAGCACCCGGTACCACCGTGACCCCGCGCTCGCGGTTGGTGTCGAGCGCGGTCGACGGGTCGAAGCGCTGCACGAGCACCACCGTCGCGCCGCGCATCAGGCTGAGTCCGAGCACCACGTTGAGACCGAAGATGTGGAAGAGCGGCAGCACGCCGTAGACCACGTCGCGTGCGTCGATCTGGACGTTGGCCGAACGACCCTGTTGCAGGTTCGCGAGCAGGTTGCCGTGGCTGAGCATCGCGGCGCGCGGCGAACCGGCGGTGCCGCTGGTGAACATGAGCACGGCCAACGTGTCCGGCTCGACCTCGACGATCTCGGCGGTGGGCCCGGCCAGCAGCAAGGAAAGATCGACCGAACCGTCGACCGCGCCGGCCTCGGTCGACACGACGGTCGCGACCGACGACACGATCGCTCGGTCGACTCCACTCCACGCATGGGCCGCCGCCGGCTCGACGAAGACGACCTTCGCACCGACCTTGGCGATCTCACGCTCGATCTCCGGCGCGGGGCTGGCGGGATTGAGCGGCACGGCGACAGCGCCGAGGCCGAGGGTGGCCAGGTACGCGAGCACGAAGTAGCGGCCGTTGCCACACAGCAGCACCACCCGGTCGCCGCGTTCCACCCCGAGCGCTGCAAGGCCACCGCGGACGTGGGCGACCTGCTCGCGCAGGGCGCCGTAGGTGGTGGGACGGCTGCGGCTGATGAGCGCGACGCGCGACGCGTCGTGCTCGTCGATCATGTGTGCCAGGTTCATCTCAACCCCCTCTGGCGCGGGATCCCCTCCGCCCCCGGTCGGGCGTCCAACGCACCGCGGAAGCCTAGTGGCTCAGCTCCCCGAGGCGTCCGGTCCGTGAGCGAGGCCCGCAGATGCTGCGGGCGCGGCTCACGGCCCCGGGTGGGGTCAGAGCCGGAGCAGGGAGATGATGCCGGCCGTCATGATGACGAGCAGCAGCAGTCCGAGGGTGAGCGTGGTGGCAGGGCGCATCGGGAACACGTTACCGGTGGCTCAGGGGCGGCGCAGGGTGACCGGGCTGGTGACGCCCCGAGGTTGGTCGTCGCCGAGCGGCGCGAGGGTGATCTGATCGCCGGCGGCCACCGACAGTTCGTCCGCGGCCGACCGTCGGTCGAGCACGATCGACACCATGCCGCTCGCATCGACGACGAGCCCCACCGCGCCCACGCCGACCTCGGCGTAGGTGTTCACGCGAGCCGCGACACGCACGACCGGATCGCCGGTCGCACCGGCGGGCACGCCGACCACGACACGCAGGCGATCACCGAGTGGGGCGATCTCGTCGGGGCCGACGTTCAGCTGGCAGTTGCCGAACCGATCGACCCACAGCACCTCGCAGAGGATGGTGTCGCCCTCGTCGCGCGGTAGCGGCACGATGCCGGGCAACAGCAGTTCCGCTTCGATCGGTTCGCCCAGTTCGGACAGATCGACACCGTTGCAGAGGTGAGCGGCGGCCGAAGCGAAGACATCCCGGCCCGCGAACGTGGCCCCAGGAGCCTCGAGGTGGTACTGGGTGTTGGTCAGCACCACGCACCGCTCGGCCCCGCCGGCCATGGCCACCGCCGGCGCCAGCAGCCCGTTGTCGGGTCCGACGAACACCCCGTCGCCGCCGGCGACCTCGATCACCACGGCCCGCCTGTCGGTGCCGACGCCCGGGTCGACCACACCGAGGATCACCCCCGCCGGCACGTACGGAACCGCACGGGCGAGCGCCAGGCTGCCGGCACGGACGTCGAACGGTGGGATCTCATGGGTGAGGTCGATCACCCGGGCGTGCGGTGCGAGGTCGCGCAGCACGGCCTTCACCACGCCCACGCACTCGTCGCGGGTGCCGAAATCGGAAAGGAACGAGACGGTCTCGTAGCGGCGGCCCACCGGGCGCACGCTACCGGCCACCGGAACACGGGCGGGAAAAATCGAACGGGCCGGTGCCAACCCCCCGATGGCACCAGCCCGTCCTGCGCTGCCCCTTGCGGGGCGCGCCTCCGGTTGAAGAATCAGCCGGTGGTCATGTCGACCGGAAGGAACTGTAGGCGCGCCGTCTCGGTGAGAAAAGAGTCACGTCGGGAAATCTTCGAAGTTTCCTTCGGAGATGACAGCGGTGTGATTCGCGACAGCCGTCGAGCGGTCGTGCAACCACGGCGCGTGCCCTGCCGCGTCAGCCCAGTTCAGCCCAGTTCAGCCCAGTTCTCGGCTCCGTTGCGTGGCGGCCATCACCGCGTCGAGGAACGCAGCACGCACGCCATGGCTCTCGAGTTGACGCAGCCCTGCGGCCGTCGTGCCGCCGGGCGACGTGACCATGGCTCGCAGCGCTGCCGGATCGCCCCGTTCGGCCAGCAGCGCCGACGAGCCGACGAACAGTTGGGTGACGAGCGCCTGGGCGACCGGCCGGGCCAGCCCCGCCAGCACCCCTGCGTCGACGAGCGACTCGGCCACGAGGAAGAGGTAGGCCGGGCCGGATCCCGCCAGCCCGGTGACCGCATCGAGCTGGTACTCGGGGACGCGTACGACCGTCCCGACAGCGCCGAGGATGCCCTCGGCCCAGGCGAGGTCGTGTTCGTCGGCGACGGTGCCGCCCGCGATCGCGGCCGCCCCCTCACCCACGAGGGCCGGGGTGTTCGGCATGGCACGCACGACCGCGACCCGATCGTCGGTTGCCCCAGCAGCGGCTGCTTCGAGTGCAGCGATCGAGACCCCAGCTGCCACGCTCAGCACCCGCCGCGCCCCCGCGGCGACGGCTGCCGCGACCGCTGCCGCGACATCGTTGGGTTTCACCGCGATGACCGCACCCACGGCCGGCACGGCCACGGCGGAGTCGGCCACCTGCACGCCTGGGAACTGCTCGGCCAGCACGGTGCGCCGATCAGCGAGCACCTCCACCACGGCAAGCTGGTCAGGTGCTGCCCAGCCCGCCGCGATCATGCCGCCGAGCAGTGCGGCTCCCATGTTGCCGCCGCCGACGAGGACCAACCGAGCTGTCATGGCCCCGAGCCTACGGGCACCGGCCGGGGCGGAGGAGCGACGAGCAGGTGAGCGACACGGCGTTCCCCGATCATGCCGCTCACCTACTCGACACCAAAGAGGTGCAGCGAACGTGACCGGTCGGAAATCCCAGAGCCGGCGACAACCGGTCAGGCCTGGTCGGGTTCGCCCGCGAAGTGGCTCGCGTAGCCGAGTCGGATCAGGACCGGGAACGCCTGCTCGACGTAGGCATACAAGGAACCGACCACCCGGTCGAGCTCGGCCTCGTTCAACGAGGTGAGGGGCAGTTCGCCACGCAGGAACAACGCGTCTTCGACCCCGATCGCGAAGTGAGCACCGACCAGGCGTTCGTTGCGGCGCAACGCCTGCTCGAACACCTGCGCAGGGTTCTCGAGCGGCGCGGGCATGACGTAGGTCTCGTAGCGCAAGGTGCGCTGCCCGAGGGTGAACCACAACGTGATGTACTCCTTGGCATCGCCGCGCATTCGCACGTACCAACGCAAGGCATCTCCATCGCCGCGATCGATCGCCTCGATCGCCGGGTTCTCGGCGCGAAAGCCCGCAAACCACTCATCGATCTGTCGTTCCAGCACGGCGAGTCGATCCTCGCTGAACACGTCGGTCACCGGCACTCCACCAGCTCGCGCACGGCGAGATCGGCGTACACCCGGCGCAACCGGGCCGCAGCGAGGCCCCAGGTGTACCCCAGCGATCGTTCGAACCCGCGGCGGCCGAGTCGCTCGGCCAACGCCGGATCGGAGAGCACCGCATCGAGGTACCGAGCGAACAGCAGGGGATCGCGATCGGGCACGAGGAAGCCAGATTCGCCGTGGTCGACGAGCGTCAGCAGGCCTCCGACCGCACTGGCGACCACGGGGACACCACAGGCCGACGCCTCGAGCGCCACCAGACCGAAGCTCTCGCTGCGGCTGGGCACCACGACGGCATCGGCGGCCCGGTAGTAGGTGGAGAGGATGTGATGCGGCTGCGGGGGAACGAAGCGCACCCGGTCGCTCACACCGAGCTCGTCGATCAGGGCATGCAGCCGCTGCACCTCGAGGTCGCCGGCCTGGCCGCTGGCCCCGCCGACGATCAGCAGCAGTGCATCACGCCGGTGCATCGCGGCGAGCGCGCGGACCGCGACGTCGGGACCCTTCAGCGGTTGGATCCGGCCGACGAACAGGACCACACCGACGTCATCGGGCAGCTCGAGCGCATGCCGCGCGCCGGCCCGCTCGCCCGGGGCGAAGAACGCATGCTCGACTGCGGGAGCGATCACCTCGATGCGGCCGGGCGGGTTCCCGTACAGCCGTCGGAACTGGCGCTCCTCCTCGTCGCAGTTCACGCAGATCACGTCGGCGCAGCCGATGATCTCGGCCTCTGCCCGCTCCCGCCACTCGGGTTCGAGGTCGCCACCTTCGGCCTTCACCCTTGCGAGGGTGTGGAAGGTGGTCGCGAAGGGAAGGCCCCGCTCGTGTTTGAGGCGGTGGGCGACGAGGCCGCTCAGCCAATAGTTCGCGTGGAGCACGTCGGCGGGGAACTCGCCGTCGAGGTGACGGCGCACCCCGTCGGTGAACTCGTCGAGCACGCTCGGGAGGTCCTCCTTGCGCAGGTCGTACGGCCCGGCATGCACGTGTACCACCCGGTGACCGGGCTCGATCTGCACCACCTCGGGCAAGCCGGGGCGATCGGCCCGCGTGTATGTGGTGCAGTCGTTGCCTCCCTGGGCGAGCGACGACACCAACTCGCGCACGTACACGTTCATGCCACCACTGTCGCCCGACCCTGGCTGCGCCAAGGGCGAGGTGTGAAAGGAGATGACGGCAACGCGCTGCACGGTGAGAGCAAACCCTAGCGACCCCGTCACCATTCCCAGCCCGGCCCATCCCGAACGCCCGAGATGCGGAACGGGCTCAGGATTCAGGATTCCGCGGCGTTGCTCCCGACGAAGCTCTCGTACACGTTGAGCAGGGCATGTCGTTGCTCGGGGGTGAGCTTCGGATCGCGAGCGATCGCATCGCGCACTCCGTTGTCGCCCCCGTGGGCATCGTCGCTCATGAGACCGGCGCGCACGTAGAGCGTCTCGGCACTGATCTGCAGGGCCTTGGCGATCTGCTGCAGGATGTCGGCACTCGGCTTGCGCAGCCCGCGCTCGATCTGGGACAGATACGGATTGCTCACCCCGGCCAGGTCGGCCAGGCGGCGGACGCTCATCCGTGCCGTCTCGCGTTGGGACTTGATGAAATCTCCGACGTCGGCGATCCGTTTGTCGAGATCGTCGAGCGGCGAGTGGATCTGGGGTGGCTTCACCACGACGTCGTCACTCGTGGTCACTCGTCGGAGAGCAGGCCCTCGATGTCGGCCTCACCCTCGCGATACCGACGTACCAGTTCGGCACTGAGCGCATCGATCCGGGCGAACAACGCCTTGCGCTCTTTCGAGCGGAGCTGCTCGAAGAGACGGAGCTCGGTGCGCAACGCGACGATCTCGTCGTCGTCGAGCGACGGCAGATCGCTGCCGCCGTGCTCGTTCCACAAGTGCTCGAGCGCCAGCGCCAACGGATGATCGCTGGCGTCTTCGGCCGGACGGGGCGGCCGTGCCGGTCCGCCGGTGAGATGGCTGCCGAGGATGACCGGCAGCTCGCTCGTGATGACAGCCGGGTCGGCGTGGCGGTCGCGACGGCGCATCTCGGCGTCGATCAGATCGAGCCGGGCCTGCGCGAGACGGCGCACGTACGACACGGCGTCATCGTCGTGCTGCAGTGACGAACGCACGCTGCGCAGTTCGTCGAGCGGCAGCAGGGTCGGTTCGAGTTCGGTCACTGACATCCTCCACTCACGGGCGGTAGCACCGCCACTTCGTCCGACGCTGCAACGGCCACAGATCGATCTGCCGAGTCCCCGTTCACCCACACTCGGCACGTGCCGAGCACGGCGGCGAAGGTGTCACCATAGCGGGCGACGGCGAGATCGAGGACCTCGCCCACCGTCGCGCCATCCACGTGGTCAGCGCCCGTACCGGCAGCCTCGCGGGCCGACGCGAACAACCGGAGCACTGCCATCTGCCCGATCGTACCCGTGCGGTGCTCGGATACCCTCGATTGCCATGGGCCCGGCCGACACCTCCGCCTCCGGACACGCCAGTGGCGACCAGACGCGCGATGCATCAGCACGGGGCTCGGAGCAGCGGAAGCACGTGTCTCCCGGTCAGCGACCCGACCGGTCGACAGACGATCGATCGACCACTCGCCTGCTGGTCGTGCGCCACGGTCGGAGCGAATGGAACGCGTCAGGCCGGTGGCAAGGGCACGCCGATGTGGCACTCGACCGGACCGGCGAGCTACAGGCGGCCGAGGCGGCAGAGGTGCTCGGGCAGTTCGACGCGATCTGGTCGAGCGACCTGGCGCGGGCTCATCGGACGGCGCAGATCATCGCCGAACTGCTCGGCATCGGTCCGGTACGCCTCGATCCACGTCTTCGCGAGACCGACGTCGGGCCATGGCAAGGCCTCACCGGCGCCGAGGTGGAGCGGGGCTGGCCGGGCTTCCTTGCCGATCGACGTCGGCCGGAGGGCTTCGAACCGTACGACCAGGCGGCGGCGCGAGTCGTCGCTGCCCTGCTCGAGATCGCCCATGAGCATCCAGGTGGCGAGGTGCTCGTCGTGAGCCACGGCGGGGTGATCCGAGCCGCACGGCGCTCGATCGGGTCGGAGATGCCCAGGGTCGCGAACCTGTCCGGCGGATGGTTCCTGGCTCGAGATCGCCGGCTGTTCCCGGGTGACGCGGTACAGCTGTTGACCGGTGACGACCAGGTGTCCCAGGTGCTGTGAGCGACGATCAACTCCACCTCACCTTCGACGACCAGCCCGACGACGACCAGCCCGACGACCGGCCCGGCCCCACCGACCGACCCTTCCACGTCGAGGTCACCCGCTCGAAGCGACGCAAGCGATCGGTCGGGGCGCAGCTGGTCGGCGACACGCTCCGAGTGGCGATCCCTTCCTGGATGAGCCGCACCGAGGAGGCGCACTGGGTGGCCGAGATGTCGCGGCGGTTCGCCCGCAAGATGTCGAGCGACCGCATCGACCTCCGCACGCGAGCGAACAGGCTTGCGAACCGCCACCGCCTCCCGCGGCCCGCCGAGATCAGGTGGGCGACCGACATGACCATGCGTTGGGGATCGTGCACCCCCGACACGGGCACGATCCGCATCTCGGACCGCATCGCGACGTACCCCGACTGGGTCGTCGACTACGTGATCGTGCACGAACTGGCCCATCTGGTGGTCGGCGGACACGGAACCGACTTCTGGGAGCTCGTGGCGCGGTACCCCAAGACCGAACGTGCGATCGGCTATCTCATCGCCAAGGCCGGCGACGACGGCGCGAGCGACGACGGCGCGAGCGACTGAGGGCACCAGCGGCTGAGGGCACCGGCCACTGAGGGCACCAGCCACTGAGGGCACCGGCCACTGGCGAGCAGTTCAGACCATGCGGGGAACCGACGGAGCAAAGCTGTTCCGGCCGGGGCGCAACGAGCCGGCCAGCACCGACACTCCGATGAGCGTCGCGAGCATCACGACGAGCCACCCTGCCAGCGGCGACCGGTCGGCCGGCGTGGTTGCGAGCCACGATGCGGCGGGCTGCGCCAAGAGACGCACCGTCGTCGTCTGGCCACCGGTCGGGTCGACGCCAGCAGAGGCAGCGACTCCGGCAGCGGACGGCTCGGTCGGCGCGGACGCGGTCGGGGTCGATGGCCGCAACCCGATGGACAGGTTGACGTCGGTTCCCTCGGCGAGTTCGAACTCGCGGGACCGACCGAACACGTCGGGTGCCACGAGGCCGGTGGGCAGGTTCGACACGAGCAGGCGGTACGGCACTCCGGCCCAGCCGTCGAGGCTGAATCCACCGTCGGCATCGGTCGTGTCCGATCCGACCACCACGTCATCGGCGTCGATCAGTCTGACCGTCACCCCGGCGATCCGAGTCTCTGCGGCACCGACGACTCCGTCGGCGTCGAGGTCTGCCCACACCACATCGTCGACGACGACGGCCGATTGCGACGCCGACGCCCCGGTGCCCTGTCCCTCGTCGGTCGATCCGACCGCCGCGCCGAACGTGCTGGGCACGAGCTCGACACGAGGCACGACACGCTGTGCCAGATCGATCGGACGAGCGGCGCTCGGCGACTCGAGCTCGCCGGTCTCTCCGGACACCATCAGCCCGACCGGAGGCGAGATCGACGCCCAGCAGGCGGTGCCATCGACGTCGAGCGACCACGTGCCATCGGCTGCCACGACCGTCGACACCGGGCCGCCGTACGTGTCGTCCGACGTCCCCCACGCGCCATCGGCACCTGACTCGATCGAGCAGACCATGGTGATCACGGCGCCCGCTGCACCGGAACCGGTGGCTGTCGGATCCGGAGCCGGAACGGTGGTGGTCGGCAGAGTGGTCGCAGGAACGGTGGTCGCGATGTCCAACGTCGGAGATGGGGCGATGGGCGCGGTCCCCTCGGCAGCCGAGCTCACCGTGGTGCCTGGCACCATCGGTTCGGCGACCGCGACGTCGTCACCAGGCACACCCGGTTCGGCCGCCGACATGGAGACGACCGACACCTCTCCCCGCACTCGGCCCCCAGCCGCCGCTGCTTCGGCCGTGGGAACGGCGCTGGCCATCGCACCGGCAACCGCCACGAGCGCCGCTGCACGCAGGCCCATTCGTCGGGGCAACGCCGCGTGGTCGTCGAGCACCACCACAGGGCGACCTCCGGCGACGGACGGGTCGACGACCCCTGCACCGAGCAGTTCGAGAGCAGGCTGGACCATGCAGTACTCCGTGAGCGCGTCGGCCACGTACGAGTCGAGCCTGCCGAACTCGACACCGAATCGGCGCTCGCCGCTGAAGTCGATGCGGACGTTGCGGACGACCACCGGCACCGTGGCGGAGATCACGCCGCTGGCCGTCGGCACCACGACCTCGAGTCGCTGTTCGCTCCCGATCGGAAGATCCATCTCGCCCAGAACGCCCGCGCCGAGCGGGGTGAGGTCGACGACGAGCGCGGCACGGTCGGCGAAGGTGCTGGGAAGCGTCGAGGCGATACGGGTCGCGCGGCGTGTCTGCGCCCGACGGGCGAGGATGCGCAAGGCATCGAGGCCCCCGCCGAGAGACCACAGTGCGCAGACGAGCACCGCCGCCGTCTGGTTCACCGGCATCGCCGCGAGCGTGTGGGTCACCCGGTCGCTCACGGCGCGCATCCCGATCACCACGCTGATCGCGGCGACGGCGCCCGCCGAGGCCACGCCGTGGTGCAGTCCGAATGCACTCCCCAACACGTTCTCGGCCGGGTCGGGGCGTCCGTCGACGGCAGCGACTCCTCGCCACGAGGCGCCCAGCATGCGCATCGACCACCGGACGCGGTCGCCGGGGCGAAGCTCGCGGCCCGACAGGAGCCAGAGCGCCGCCGCCGCCAGCACGAACCACGGCGCCCAGAGGACGGCGAAACCGAGCGGGTCGGCCTCGAACGGCAGGCGTCCCGACAGCAGCGCGCCCAGGAGGATGCCGATGATGATCCCGCGGCGAACGCCTGCCAGCGGTCGAACGGCCTGAGCCGTCAACGACAACCGCTGCGAGAACGACAGCCGATTGACCCGCCAAGCGCCGTGATCGCCGAGCAGCAGATGGCGGGCCGCGCTCGCCTCGCAGGCGCGTACGTCCTCCACGTCCATCGGCGACACGATCGGTGCCGCAGCGACCACCGGTCGTCCACCGGGGGCAGCGATCTGCCAGCCCGCGGCGAACAGCGCCGAGGTCAGGTCGGCCTGAACCATCTGAGGAGACGAGCCGACGAGCGGAATCGATCGGACGGCGGCGGTGCGCAGCAGCGCTCCCGTGCCGGTGAAGGCGGCCAGACCACGTGTGCCCAACGCCGGCATGAGCGCCCGCCGTTCGAACTGCTTGTCGTGCCGTCCGGGCGCTCCGTGCTCGGCAGACTCGCCGTCGGTGGCCTCGACCGGGCCCTGGACCACGGCGATGCTCGGTTCGTCGAACCAGGGCAGCAGCGAACGCAGCGCCGAGGGGTGGGGAACATCACCCGCTTCGAGCAGGAAGATCGCCCCGGCGTTCGCCGTGCGGGCTGCGATCGCCAGCCCGTCGATGTCGTCGGGATCGGTGGCCACGTAGCGCG
The DNA here is from genome assembly GCA_031400715.1 of Actinomycetes bacterium. Classification (GTDB taxonomy): domain Bacteria; phylum Actinomycetota; class Acidimicrobiia; order Acidimicrobiales; family Ilumatobacteraceae; genus VFMC01. Next base: position 73,031 of record JANNQK010000260.1, read on the forward strand.
TTCCGTGTTCCACCGCCAAGGACGCAACCTCTGGTCGAGCATGGACATCGACGATGAGCACCGGGGCGATGGGACGGCATGCGACGAGGGTGGCCCGAAGGACCGACACCCGTTGGCCGGTGACGCGGACCACGATCACGGTGTCGAGTGGTTCGGGGGCCGATCCCGACACGGCATGGGTGTCCGACGGCAACGGGGCAGCCGTCTCGGGAGAGCGCCACAGCGCCCAGCTGGTGACCGCCACTGCGACCACGCCGACGGCTTCGACCAGCAGTGTCGGGGTTCCGGCCCACCACGGGGCACCGGCCAGCGTGCTGGTGGTTCGCCAACCGAGGTACACGAGGCCGAACAACACCGCCAGCACGGCGGTCGCCCTGCCGAAGATCGTGTCGCCTGTCCTCATCCAACTGCCGCCTGTGACGCCCTCGGGTGCACCCGCCCACCGGGTACCTCAAGGATTCGGCACTCCCAGCGCGTGACTTGAGCGGTTGTTGCCGCTGTCCGGAGGCGATGAGGCCGAAGACGCGGCCGAAGACGCGGGCGAAGATGGGGCCGAAGACGAGGCCGAAGCCGGTGCCTCCTGCCTGGTCTGCAGGGGGACGGTGCGTCTCCGCCGCTAACCTGCTGAACTCGTGGGTACCGCAAAGCGTGAACGTCAGAAGGCCAACCGTCAGGCTCGTCTCGAGCAGCTGGCCAAGGAAGCTCGACACGACAAGACCAAGAAGCGCGGTCTCACGATCGGCGTGGTCGTCGTCGGCGGCCTGGTGCTGCTGTTCGGCCTGGCCCGGCTCTTCGGGAGCGACGACCAGGTCACCGCCACCACGACGACGGTTGCCGCCACCATCGCGCCCTCCGATACCGCCGATCTGCCCTCCGATACCGCCGATCTGCCCAGCACGACAGCGGCGACGACGACCACGCTCGCCTTTGCCTACGGTGACACGCCGTGCCCCGAGGCCGACGGTTCGAGCAAGCTCCCCGACTCCTTCGACGGTCCGCCCGCCGAGTGCATCGACCCCACCAAGACCTACACGGCCGAGGTGACCACCAACAAGGGCTCGTTCACGATCGAACTGAACACCGAGGGCGCCCCCGGCAACGTGAACAACTTCGTCACGCTCGCCCGCTACGGCTACTACGACGGCACCGGTTGCCACCGCATCATCGCCGACTTCGTCGTGCAGTGCGGCAGGCCGGACAACGACGACGTCGAGGCCGCCGAGTCTGCCCCGGGCTACACCGTCGTCGACGAGTTGCCAGGCTCGGGCGAGTACGCCGAAGGCGTGGTCGCGATGGCGAACACGGGGTCCCCGAACACCGGCGGCGGCCAGTGGTTCATCATCACCGGCGACGGCGGAGCAGCGCTGCCTCCGCAGTACACCGTGCTCGGCACAGTGACCAAGGGTCTCACCACCACCGTGCAGGCGCTCGAGAACCTCGCCGACCCCACCGCAGAGAACGGCGTCCCGCCGCTGGCGCCGGTGACGATCACCTCCGTCACGATCACCGAGAGCTAGGCAGCCAGCTCCTTCGGCTCATCCGGGTCATCCGGCGCTGCTGCTCACGGCAGGTCGCCGTGCAGGTCCACGTCGCCGATCGTCTCCCAGGTCCCGCTCTCCCCGATCCCTCCCCGGCGGACGAGCGCCGCACCGGTGGGCATGCACGCAACGGGAGTGTTGGCCATCGCGAGCGTGCGGTGCAGGCGCTCGGCCGACCATTGCTCGAGCCCGGTGACGACGGCCATGCCTGTCAGCAACCCGAGGCCCAGCGTGAACGCTCCACCACGAGGATCGACCATCGGGTCGCACAGGCCGGACGCACTCGGGCCCGCTCCCACCACGAGGCCACCGGCGGCGAGCACCTCGACGATCGCCGCCCAGACGAGGGTGTCCTTCATCACGGAGCGAAGATGCAGCGGCTGATCACCCACCAGGTACACGGCCCGCGCCGACCGAACAGCCTCCGCCGTGGCCGGCTCCATCGCCTCACCGCGTCGCATCACCATCAGCGCCTCGACATCGAGCCCGTGCACCGGGAGGCGCTGCGACCACGCCAGCGCGCTCGTGACGAGCCGATCCGGGTGTTCGAACGCGTCGGCGGTGGGCAGCACCACCACCCGCCCACCCGTCGGGCCGAGCACCTGGGTGAGCAACCGCGCGTCGAGGTCGTCGTTGGCGGTGAAGGGTCCGCCTCCCTGCAATGCGATGGTGCCGCTCATGCCCTGAGCGTACGCGTTGGCGCCCGACCTACCAGGACGTTCGGCAGCACGTTCGGCAGGACGTTCGGCAGGACGTTCGGCAGGAGGTTCGAGCAGGACGAGAAGGGATCGATCGAGGGGATCGATCGATGCGGGCCACGCCGTCTCAGGGACCGGTGAGCAACGATGCGGCCAACGACTCGATCGAGGCCGCACTCACGCCGATCGAGCGCACGTAGGCCTCGATCGAACCGTGTGAAACCTCGACCTCGTCGAGCACCTCGCCCATCGACTCCGGGAGCGCGGCGAGGAACATCGAGGGCGTCTCGGCCATCTTGGCCGCCATCTCGGGATACTCCCTGAGGGTCCAGGCTCGCATCCGCTCCATGCCATCAGCCGTGAGGGCGTAGTCAGCGAGCACCACCGAGCGAGGCACGCCGAGCGCGCTCAACAGCAGCGCGGAGAGCACACCCGTGCGGTCCTTGCCTGCAGCGCAGTGGAACACCGCAGGGAGGGCTCCCGGCGCCGCCAGATCGGTGATCGCCTGCCCCAGCACCCGCGAGCCGACCCGCAACATGTCGCGGTACGCCCAGGTGAGGAACTCGTGGGCGCTCTTGTGGACGTGTTCCTCCAACGCCCAGGTGGCGTCGATCACCGGGCGATGCGTGAACGTCACCTCGATCGTCTGGTGCGGGAACGTGCCGCGCTCGATGAGCTCCTCGTGGGTACGCAGGTCGATCACCGTGTTGAGACCGAGGTCGCGCACCACCTCGATGTCGGTTGCGGTCAGTCGGTAGAGCCCATCGGCCCGGTACAGCTGCCGCCAACGCGTGACGAGACCGTCGCGGGCCGGATACCCGCCGAGATCGCGGAAGTTGTGGACGGCGTCGAGCTGGACGAGGCGCCTGGGGTCGACGAGGGGATCGACAAGGCCGGATTCCATGGCCGGAACCGTACAGAGGTCTTCGTCTGCAACCACCTGGCCGGCCGGCTCACCCGGAGGTTGCGGGGGTGATCTCCGCCACGCCGCGCCCGCACAGTGGCCAGTCGCTCACACCGACGGTCGCTCACACCGACGGGCGCTCACTCGAGACCGAACGGGCCGTCCTCGAAGTGTTCGAGTTGGGTGAGCGCGTGTCGCCACACCTCCGGCAGCGCTGGTTCCACATGGGGACCGTTGCGGGCGATCACCCGGTCGCGGGTGATGCCGTGCTCACGCCACGTCGTTCCACCCTCGGCCAGGTTCAGCAGCATCGGCGCCATCCGATCGATCGCCATCACATAGCGGGCCTCGGCGGTGTCGCCGCGTTCGTACTCGTCCCACAGCTCGCGCAGGTACGCGCCGGCAGCCTGCGGAAGGAGACCGAAGATCCGGTCTGCGGCCGCCTGCTCGCGTGCCTGCTTGGACTCCAGCTCGGCGCCCTGGTCGTAGGCGAACGTGTCGCCGGCGTCGATCTCGACGATGTCGTGGGTGAGTGCCATCGCGACTGCCCGACCGATGTCGACGGGCTCGGTCGCATGACCGGCGAACACGAGCGCCGCCATTCCGAGGTGCCACGAGTGCTCGGCCGTGTTCTCTCGACGGCTGCCATCGGCGAGATGGTTGCGACGTTCGACACCTTTCAGGCGGTCGAGCTCCATGAAGAAGACGAGCGTCTGTGCGACGTCGTCCGAAGGCATGCTCATCCGCACAGCCTGCCACCATCGATGGGTCCGAGGGCCCATCGCGTTCGAGGGCTTGGGTGAAGTTACCCACGAGTAGCTAAGGTCGTGGCATGGCTGAGATCAAGCGAGTTGGCGTCCTCGGGTCGGGCATCATGGGCTCGGGGTTGGCGGAGGTCATGGCTCGTGCGGGCTACGACGTCATCGTGCGTTCACGGTCGCAGGCCAGCGCCGACGCGATGGTGGCCTCGATCGACAAGGGGCTCACCAAGGCCATCGAGCGCGGCAAGGCCACCGAGGAGGAGAAGGCAACGATCCTCGGCCGGATCACCGCGACCGATCACCTCGGCCGCGTCGCAGACTGCGACCTCGTGATCGAGTCGGTCGTGGAGGACCTGGCGGTCAAGAAGGCGCTGTTCGCCGAACTGGAAGAGATCGTGAAACCAGAGGGCATCCTTGCCACGAACACCTCCACGCTGCCGGTCGTCGACCTGGCGATGGTGACCAAGCGTCCCGAGTTGGTCTGCGGCATCCACTTCTTCAACCCTGCCCCCGCGATGAAGCTCGTCGAGGTGATCCGTCCGATCACCGCCAGCGACGACACGATCGCCACGGCGATGGCCTTCGCCACGTCGTGTGGCAAGGACGCCGTCGAGGTGAAAGATCGCGCCGGCTTCGTCGTGAACGCGCTGCTGTTCCCCTACCTCAACAACGCCGTGCGGATGTGGGAGATGGGCACCGCCTCGATGGAGTCGATCGACACCGCGATGAAGGGCGGCTGCAACTTCCCGATGGGTCCGTTCGCGCTGCTCGACCTCGTCGGACTCGACACGTCGCTGGCGATCCTCGACGCCCTGTACGCCGAGTTCCGCGACCCGAACTACGCGGCCGTGTCGACCCTGCGGCGCATGGTCACCGCCGGCCACCTCGGCCGCAAGACCAAGCACGGCTTCTACACCTACTGAGCCTCCTGCACCCGAGACCTGCACCCGAGACCTGCAAGCGAGACCTGCAAGCGAGGCCTGCAACCGGGGCCGGCCCGACGCCCGTGCGGATGATCGGGTCGCTCGATGGTGGACGCGTCTGGTCTGATGTGGTCATGACCCACGCGTTTCGTTTCGGTGCCAAGGCCACCCGTGCAGCTTCGGCGAAGGAGTGGACCGATCTCGCCAAGCAGGCCGAGGACCTCGGGTATGCGAGCTTCCAGATCGATGACCACTTCGGCAACCAACTCGCCCCGGTGCCGGCGATCATGGCGGCCGCCGCGGCGACTTCCACGATCCTCGTCGGCCCGCATGTGGCCGGCATCGACTTCCGTAACCCGGTGCTGTTCGCCAAAGAGGCCGCGACGATCGACCTGTTGAGCGACGGTCGGATGTTGCTCGGCCTCGGTGCAGGCTGGTCGAAGGACGACTACGCGATCGCCGGCATCGAGCAGGCGAGCGCGGCGGTGCGCATCGAGCGACTGGGCGAGGCAGTGCAGATCATGCGTGGCCTGTGGGGCGCCGGTCCGTTCTCGTTCCAGGGTCAGCACTTCCAGGTGGCCGAGGTGGATGCCAAGCCCAAGCCGATCTCGAACATCCCCATCCTGATCGGCGGCGGTGGCAAGAAGTTGCTCACCCTGGCCGCGCAGTCGGCCGACATCGTGGGCATCAACCCTCAGATCGTGGCCCGCTCGATCAACCCACGGTCGATGGCCACGGCGGCCGCCGATGTGGTCGACGAGAAGATCGCCTGGGTGAAGGAGGCCGCCGGTGAACGCTTCGGCGACATCGAGCTGCAGCTGCAGTTGTTCATGACCGCGGTGACCGACGAACCGGGCCCGGTGATCGACGGCCTCGCGAAGGCGTTCGGCCTCCCCCCGGAGGTGGTGGCCACGGCACCGTTCTTCCAGGTCGGCTCGGTCGCCCAGATCAAGGAGAACCTGATCGCGATGCGCGAGCGGTGGGGCATCAGCTACATCGTGTGCCAGAACGACGGCACCAAGGCGCTCGCCCCGATCGTCGCCGAACTGGCCGGCACCTGACCCGCACAGGCGCCGTCGATGCCGGCCGGGCGTGCTGGGAGGAGATCACTGCGGTGAGGATGAGCGCCGCGCCGAGGAGCTGCGGGGCGGTCAAGGACTGGTCGAGCACCGTCCATCCTGCGATCGTGGCGACGAGTGGGCTGAGCAACCCGAGGAAGCTGACGACCGACACGGGCAGGAGCTGGATGCCCCGAAACCAGTTGGCGTAGGCGAGTCCGGTGCCGACGACAGCAAGCCATGCGAACCCAGCGACGTTGGTGAGCGTGATCTCGTTGGGAAGCCCCTCGGTGACGATCATGATGGGCACGAGGGCGAGCCCTCCGGCAGTGAGTTGCCATCCGGTGAAGGAGATGAGGTCGACGGGTCGACCCCAGTGCTTGGTGAGCACGACACCGGTTGCCATCGACACCGTTCCTGCGACCGCTGCGGCGACACCGACGGGGTCGAGCGATGCTCGGGGTCCGAGGACGAGCAAGGCAACTCCGGCGACGCCTGCCACCCCGGCGAGCGCCGTTCGTCTGGTGAACGCCTCACCGAGCACGACCGCAGCGATTCCAGCTGCGATCAGTGGTTGGAGCGCTCCCGCTGTCGCCGCGACGCCGCCGGGAAGCCGGAAGGCGGCGACGAAGAGCAGTGCGAAGAACGCTCCGATGTTCAGCAACCCGAGCACCGCGGCGCGCCACCACCACGCGCCAGCCGGCAAGCGACGTCGGTAGAGCACGAATGCGATCCCGACCGGCAAGGCTCGGACGACTGCGGCGAGCAAGGGGCGACCGGACGGCAGGAACTCGGTGGCGACGATGTAGGTGGTTCCCCACACGGCCGGTGTGAGTGCCGTCTGGGCCGACGATCTCCACGATGCGCCCCCCTGGTCCGCACTGAGTCGGTCCGATCCGGAAGGCGAACTACGGTCTCTTGACATCGAGAGAACACTACCGCGACATATCTTGATGTCAAGAGACTGGGTAGAGTTGCATCATGCGATCTGATCGAGTCGACGACATCGTGCAGCAGTGGAGAGAGCAGCGGCCGGACCTCGACACGTCCGGGATGGCGGTCATCGGTCGGCTGTCGCGTCTCGAAAGGCGGATCCGCCCGCTCCTCGACGGGGTCTTCGCCGACCACGGTCTCGAGTCGTGGGAGTTCGACGTCCTCGCAACGCTGCTCCGCTCTGGCGAACCGCACCAGCTCACACCTGGCCAGCTCCTGCAGTCGACGATGGTCACCTCGGGCGCGATGACGAACCGACTGGACAGGCTGGAACAACGGGGGCTCGTCACCAGGACGAAGAGCGCCGCCGATGGGCGGCGGGTGCTCGTGACGCTCACGACAGCCGGCCGAGTCACCGTCGATGCTGCCGTCACAGACCACGCGCTCAACGAGCAACGCATCGTCTCAGCGCTCAGCCCCCGCCAGCAGCAACAACTCGTCGGACTGCTGAGACAACTCCATGTCGCACTCGAAGCCCGGACCGTCCCCGGATGAGGCATGATCGTCGGGTGACCGAAGGACGTGAGCGCGGGGGTGTGGTTCCGGTCGTGCGTCGGAACTGGCACGAGGGCTGGGAGCCACGGCCGCCTGTCGAGCCACGGCCCTCGTCGTGGCGACTGCCCGCCCCCGATGATGCAGATCGACACGGCCTGTGCGCGGTCGGTGCCGATCTGAGCCCGGGCACGCTGCTCGCGGCTTACCGCTCCGGCCTGTTCCCCATGCCGGTGCGCAAGCGCGTGCTCGGCTGGTGGTCACCCGACCCGCGAGGGGTGCTGCCACTCGACGGGCTGCAGGTGAGTCGATCGCTGCGCAAGAGCTGCACCAAGTACGAGATCCGATTCGACACCAGGTTCCGTGAGGTGATGGAGCGATGCGGAGATCCGCTCCGGCCACACGGGTGGATCACCCCAGCCTTCGTCGACGCATACGAGGAGCTGTTCGGGCTGGGATGGGTCCACTCGGTCGAGACGTACCTCGAAGGTGAGCTGGTGGGCGGGCTCTACGGCGTGCGCATCAACGGCTTCTTCGCAGGCGAGTCCATGTTCTCGTCGGCGACCGACGCGTCGAAGGTCGCGCTGGTCGCGCTGGTCGACTGGCTGAACGACACCGGCGCGCAACTCCTCGATGTGCAATGGAAGACCGACCACCTCGGTTCGCTCGGCGTGGTGGAGGTACCTCGGGCGGCGTACCTGTCGCTGCTTCGCAGCGCGGCCGCCGCCTGAGGCACCTCGCAGTGGTCCCGCCACCGACTTGGTCTCACGCTGAGCATTCACCCGGTGCTGCCGGTCTGCGCGACCGCCACCACCGACTCGGCATCTCTGGTCTCTCTGGTATCTGTCTTGCGCTCGTCAGGCAATGGTGCGGTGTCGGTGGCCCGAAGGCCAC